>NZ_LMKI01000033.1:0-473088 GCF_001421425.1 Pseudomonas sp. Leaf15 | reverse complement strand
TTCTACAGCGTTACACGCTGCTGTCAACACCTCTTTTTCAACTTCCTTCTGGCTTCGATGAACTGAAGCAACCTGCTGCCGAAAACTTCGTAACTCTTTGTTTACCAAGGAGTTTTACGTTTCGACTGCGCCGGAAGTGCGGCGAATTATAGACTTCTAGAATCCGTCGTCAACACTTAATTTAGCTTATCTATCAATAAGTTAGAATTGATCAAAAAACAACCAAACCGAGCTCGTTGATCAATCTACCTATATAGAAGAGCAACTTCAGATAACGCCCGCAGCCTTCAGAGCAGCCACATTCGCCGAATCCAACCCCAACACCCCCTGCAACACCTGCACCGTATGCTCGCCCAATAGAGGAGGCGCATTACGGTATTCCACCGGCGTTTTGGACAACCGCATCGGACTGGCGACCTGAGGCACCATCCCCGCCAATGCATGCGGCAATGCCATCGCCAACCCACGCGCCTTGACCTGCGGGTCGGCAAACACCTGCGCCAGATCATTGATCGGCCCACACGGCACGCCTACTTGCTCCAACTGTGACACCCACTCAGCCGTCGTCTTGAACACTGTGGCCTGGCGGATCAGCGGAATCAGCTCCGCACGGTTGGCCACCCGCACCTTATTAGTGGCGAAACGCGGGTCATCCGCCCACTGCGGCTGCCCGGCCACCTCAGCAAACTTGCGAAACTGTCCGTCATTGCCCACCGTCAGGATGAAGTCGCCATCAGCCGTGGGAAAGTCCTGATAAGGCACGATATTAGGGTGAGCATTGCCAAGGCGCTTGGGCGCGACACCCGTCGTCAGGTAATTCATCGCCTGATTGGCCAGACACGCCACCTGTACATCCAGCAACGCCATATCAATATGCTGACCACCGCCGTCATGATCCCGGTGAGCCAGCGCCGCCAGGATCGCCACGGTCGAGTACAGCCCGGTCAGGATATCCGTCAACGCCACGCCTACCTTTACCGGCCCAGCCCCCTCATCACCTTCGGGCCGACCGGTCAGGCTCATAAGCCCACCCAGCCCCTGGATCATAAAGTCGTAGCCTGCACGCGTCGCATAAGGCCCCGTCTGGCCGAAACCCGTGATCGAGCAATAGATCAACTCTGGATTGATCTCCTTGAGCGATTCATAGTCCAGCCCATAAGCCGCCAGACCACCCACCTTGAAGTTCTCGATCAGGATGTCGGACTTGGCCGCGAGGTCGCGCACCAGCTTCTGACCCTCCGGACGCGTGAAGTCGATGGTCACCGATTCCTTGTTACGGTTGGCTGACAGGTAATACGCCGCCTCACTGGTATTCTCGCCATAGGCGTCTTTAAGGAAGGGCGGCCCCCACGCCCGCGTATCATCGCCATTGCCCGGTCGCTCAACCTTGATCACCTCAGCCCCAAGGTCTGCAAGGATCTGCCCGGACCACGGGCCCGCCAACACTCGTGACAAATCCAGTACCCGAAGATGTGAAAGCGCGCCCATGCCGTTCTCCTATTAATAGAACGCTTGAAGACCGGTCTGCGCGCGCCCAAGAATCAAGGCGTGTACGTCATGGGTGCCCTCGTAGGTATTGACCACCTCCAGGTTGACCAGGTGACGCGCCACCCCGAACTCATCCGAGATACCGTTACCGCCCAACATGTCCCGCGCCATACGCGCGATATCCAGGGACTTGCCACACGAGTTACGCTTCATGATCGACGTGATCTCAACCGCCGCCGTTCCTTCATCCTTCATGCGCCCCAAACGCAGGCAGCCTTGCAAGGCCAGGGTGATTTCGGTCTGCATGTCCGCCAGCTTCTTCTGGATCAGTTGGGTCGCCGCCAAAGGTCGCCCGAACTGCTGACGGTCCAGGGTGTATTGGCGAGCGGTGTGCCAGCAAAACTCGGCAGCCCCCAGCGCCCCCCAGGAAATGCCATAGCGTGCCGAGTTAAGACAAGTGAAAGGCCCCTTCAGGCCGCGCACGTCCGGGAAGATGTTCTCCTCGGGCACAAACACGTTATCCATGACGATCTCACCGGTAATCGAAGCCCGCAGGCCGACCTTGCCGTGAATCGCCGGAGCGCTCAGCCCCTTCCAACCCTTCTCCAGGACAAAACCGCGGATATCGCCCGCATCGTCCTTGCCCCACACCACAAACACATCGGCGATCGGGCTGTTTGTGATCCACATCTTGGCGCCGGTCAGGCTGTAGCCGCCATCGACCTTACGTGCACGGGTAATCATCGCGCCCGGGTCAGAGCCGTGGTTAGGCTCGGTCAGGCCGAAACAACCAATCCATTCACCCGATGCCAGCTTTGGCAGGTACTTCTGCTTTTGCGCTTCGGTGCCAAATTCGTTGATCGGCACCATCACCAGTGACGACTGCACACTCATCATCGAGCGATAACCGGAGTCGACACGCTCCACCTCACGGGCAATCAGCCCGTAGCTGACGTAGTTCAGGCCACTGCCGCCGTACTGCTCAGGGATCATCGCGCCCAGCAGGCCGGTTTCACCCATCTCGCGAAAAATCGCAGGGTCGGTGTTTTCATGGCGAAAGGCTTCGAGCACACGTGGCGCCAGCTTGTCCCGGGCGAATTGCTCAGCACTGTCGCGCACCATGCGCTCTTCTTCGGTGAGCTGTTGATCCAGCAACAGTGGATCGATCCAGTTGAAGCTTGCCTTGCCAGCCATGAATAAGTCCTCGGGGAAGAAAACAGAAGTCGTGGATGCAGCCTAGGCCGGGCAACCGCAGAGGGCAAACGACGTTTACGCATAGGGTTGTGCTAATTTCTCACTTCGTAATGAGCGAAAAGCGCGCAAATGCGCTTTATGAGTGAGTACAACGTACATGCGCAGAAAAATTCCCAGCACCACCGCCCTGGTCAGTTTTGAAGCCGCGGCCCGCCACGAGAGCTTTACCAAGGCGGCACACGAGCTTTCACTCACCCAAGGCGCCATCTGTCGACAGATCGCCAGCCTTGAGGAGTTTTTGAGTGTCGAGCTATTTCGACGCTCCCGGCGGGGCGTCAAACTGACGGAAGCGGGGCTGTCGTATAGCCGTCGCGTTGCTATGCAACTGGACGCCGTAGAGCGCGATACCTTGTCGGTCATGGGGCAGCAAGGCGCGAATGTCATCGAGCTGGCAGTGGTGCCAACGTTCGGCACCCAATGGCTGATCCCACGGCTCAAGGACTTCCAGCAGCAACACCCGGAAGTCACGGTCAACCTCACCAACCGCACGCGCCCTTTTTTGTTTGCCGACACCGAGTTCGACGCCGCCGTCTACTTTGGTGATGCCGATTGGTCAGGCACCGAATCCCACCGGCTGATGGGCGAAAACCCCGTTCCCGTGTGCAGTCCGCGTTTACTGGGCAGTCGTGCACACTTCAGCCCGGAAGAAATCGCCCAACTGCCGCTGCTGCAACAAACCACTCGGCCGTACGCCTGGCGCCAGTGGTTCAACGCGCAACAACTGAACATACCTCGCGACATGACAGGCCCTCGTTACGAGCTATTCTCGATGTTGTCGCAAGCGGCCATGCATGACATGGGCATTGCACTGATTCCGCCCTTCCTTATCCAGCGCGAGCTGGAAGAGCAGCATCTGGTGATCGCGAGCACCGAAGCGTTGAGCAGTACAAAGGCTTACTACCTGATGATTCCCGAGAGAAAAGTGGAATCTGCGTCGCTGCACGCTTTTAGAGACTGGCTTATCGACCAATCACAGCGCTACAACCCCAGTATTTAAAGGACCAGGTCATTTTGTTGACCTTGTAGTCAGATAAATTAGGATCCTACAGATATAACTATATGTCGTGTTTTGAAAGACTGTACCTCTCAGCGTCAAAATGAGCTTAACGCCATGACCAATAAGGCTTGTAGCGACAATCACCTGCCAATGCCCGACCATTCACGCCGAAGATAGGAAAACCGTCTATAACTCTCTACAGCCCTTTAAACACCTGTATTTAAAGAGGTTATTTTGTCCTGTTGCGACAATCAGTCACAGGGTGACTTGTAGTTAATTTTTCGTCACCCGTCATAATCCCTTGAAGGCCGTAAAGTTCGCCTGCAAAATGCCGCGCCCCGCTGTCATTTCAGCGGGATCGTGCTGATCGGCCGCCCCAGCTGCGCCCCTCACGGTGCACTGGCCTTTTTACAAAAAGATCAAAAGCAAAAAGATCATGCAGGAGATTTGACGTGCACATTGGTGTTCCTCTCGAAACCCAGACCGGTGAAACGCGGGTGGCTGCCACCCCGGAAACCATCAAGAAGCTGATCGGCCAGGGCCATAAGGTCACTGTACAAAGCGGCGCAGGCATTACCGCCAGCATCGTCGACAGTGCCTATGAAACGGCAGGCGCAACCATTGGCAGCGCCAGCGACGCGTTTGGCGCCGAGCTGATTCTCAAGGTGGTTGCCCCCAGCGACAGCGAACTGACGCTGATCAAAAGCGGCACCGTGTTGGTGGGCATGCTCAACCCGTTCAGCAACGAAACCATCGCCAAGCTGGCAGAGCGAGGCATAACCGCCTTCGCGCTCGAAGCTGCGCCACGCACCTCGCGAGCCCAAAGCCTCGACGTGCTGTCGTCACAGGCCAACATTGCCGGCTATAAAGCCGTATTGCTGGCAGCCCATCACTACCCACGCTTCATGCCGATGCTGATGACTGCCGCCGGCACCGTCAAAGCCGCGCGCGTGCTGATCCTCGGCGCGGGTGTCGCAGGCCTGCAAGCCATCGCCACGGCGAAACGTCTGGGTGTCGTGATCGAAGCGTCTGACGTGCGCCCTGCCGTAAAAGAGCAGATCGAGTCCCTCGGCGCCAAGTTCGTCGACGTGCCCTACGAAACCGATGAAGAGCGTGAATGCGCGGTCGGTGTCGGCGGTTACGCGCGCCCGATGCCATCGAGCTGGATGCAGCGCCAGGCCCTGGCCGTGCATGAACGCGCCAAACAAGCGGACATCGTCATCACCACTGCGCTGATCCCGGGCCGCAAAGCCCCGACCTTGCTCAGTGCCGAAACCGTCGCACAGATGAAGCCCGGTTCGGTGGTCATCGACCTCGCTGCCGCCCAAGGTGGCAACTGCCCGCTGACCGTCGCCGACCAGGTCGTCGTTGAAAACGGCGTGACCATTTGCGGCCCGACCAACCTGGCCGGAGCTGTGGCCGCGGATGCTTCTGCTTTATATGCGCGCAACCTGCTGGACTTCCTGAAGCTGGTCTTCACCAAGGAAGGGCAGTTTGAAATCAACCTCGAAGACGACATCGTCGCCGCGTGCCTGATGTGCCGCGACGGCCAAGTCATCCGCAAAAACGCCTAAGCAGGGATTCAGACGATGGAAGAGCTTATCTCCCCCGGTATCTACAACCTGATCATCTTTGTGCTGGCGATTTATGTCGGTTACCACGTGGTCTGGAACGTCACGCCCGCACTGCACACACCACTCATGGCGGTGACCAACGCCATCTCCGCAATCGTGATTGTCGGCGCCATGCTGGCCGCAGCCCTCACCGTGACCCCACTGGGCAAGACCATGGGCACCCTGGCCGTGGCCCTGGCGGCGGTTAACGTATTCGGCGGGTTCCTGGTCACGCGCAGGATGCTGGAGATGTTCAAGAAGAAAGCCCCGAAAGTAAAAGAAGAGGCGCCAAAGTAATGAGCATGAATTTGGTTACGACGCTCTACTTGATCGCGTCGATCTGTTTTATCCAGGCCCTTAAAGGCCTGTCACACCCAACCACATCGCGACGCGGCAACCTGTTCGGCATGCTCGGTATGGCGCTGGCGGTGCTGACCACTGTGGGCCTCATCTATAAACTCGGCGCTGAGCTTGCAACGGCCGGTATCGGTTACGTGATCGTCGGCCTGCTGATCGGCGGCACCGCCGGTTCGATCATGGCCAAGCGCGTAGAAATGACCAAGATGCCGGAGCTGGTTGCCTTCATGCACAGCATGATCGGCCTGGCGGCGGTGTTTATCGCGATTGCCGCGGTGGTCGAGCCGCAATCCCTGGGCATCGTCAAACACCTGGGCGACTCGATCCCTGCGGGCAACCGCCTGGAACTGTTCCTCGGCGCAGCCATTGGTGCAATTACCTTTTCCGGTTCGGTGATCGCGTTCGGCAAGCTTTCGGGCAAGTACAAGTTCCGCCTGTTCCAGGGCGCACCGGTACAGTTCGGTGGCCAGCACAAACTCAACCTGGTGCTCGGCCTGGCAACCCTGTGCCTGGGCCTGGCGTTCATGTTCACCGGCAACCTCACTGCGTTTGCGTTGATGCTGGCACTGGCTTTCGTGCTGGGCGTGCTGATCATCATCCCGATCGGCGGCGCCGACATGCCGGTGGTTGTTTCGATGCTCAACAGCTACTCCGGCTGGGCAGCGGCGGGCATTGGCTTCTCGCTGAACAACTCGATGCTGATCATCGCCGGCTCCCTGGTGGGCTCCAGCGGCGCGATTCTGTCGTACATCATGTGCAAGGCGATGAACCGCTCCTTCTTTAATGTACTGCTCGGTGGTTTCGGCAACACAGCAGATGCCGGCGCAGCAGCTGGCTCCAAAGAAGCACGCCCGGTGAAATCCGGTTCGGCGGACGACGCCACGTTCCTGCTGACCAACGCCGACACCGTGATCATCGTTCCAGGCTACGGCCTGGCAGTCGCTCGGGCGCAACACGCCCTTAAAGAGCTGACCGAGAAGCTGACCCACCGTGGCGTGACCGTGAAGTACGCGATCCACCCGGTAGCGGGCCGTATGCCTGGGCACATGAACGTGCTGCTGGCCGAGGCGGAAGTGCCTTACGACCAAGTGTTCGAAATGGAAGACATCAACTCCGAGTTCGGCCAGGCCGACGTGGTGCTGGTGTTGGGCGCCAACGACGTGGTCAACCCGGCCGCCAAGAACGACCCGAACTCACCGATTGCCGGTATGCCGATTCTTGAGGCGTTCAAGGCCAAGACCATCATCGTCAACAAGCGTTCGATGGCCAGCGGCTATGCCGGCTTGGATAACGAGTTGTTCTACCTGGACAAAACCATGATGGTCTTCGGTGATGCCAAGAAGGTCATCGAAGACATGGTCAAAGCCGTCGAATAACACTGCGCCAGCGCAATACCCGAAACCCTGGCCTCCAGTAGGCTGGGGTTTTTTTATCGTTCCCAAGCTCTGCGTGGGAATGCATCCGGGAATGCTCTGCGTTCCGCTTTGTACTCACGTGAAACCCGACCAAAGGCTCTAAATCGCTGCCTGGCATTCGACCATGGTAGCGGGCCGAATTTTTTTGAAATCACTACACTGCCCACCTTGCTTCCGTAGCCTGAGATAACAATTCATGTACCGTGATCGTATCCGCTTGCCTTCGTTGTTGAACAAGGTCATGAGCGCGGCAGACGCCGCCGCACTGATCGAGGACGGCATGACCGTCGGCATGAGCGGCTTCACCCGTGCCGGTGAAGCCAAGGCCGTCCCCCACGCCCTGGCCGAACGCGCCAAGACTTCGCCGCTGAAAATCACCCTGATGACCGGCGCCAGCCTGGGCAATGACCTGGACAAGCAACTGACCGAAGCCGGCGTGTTGTCGCGCCGCATGCCGTTTCAGGTCGACAGCACCCTGCGCAAGGCGATCAACGCCGGCCAAGTGATGTTTATCGACCAGCACCTGTCGGAAACCGTCGAGCAACTGCGCAACAACCAACTCAAGTTGCCGGACATCGCGGTGATCGAAGCCGTTGCGATCACCGAACAAGGACACATCGTGCCCACTACCTCTGTGGGCAACTCGGCCAGCTTCGCGATTTTCGCCAAACAAGTGATTGTTGAGATCAACCTGGCGCACAACCCGAACCTGGAAGGGCTGCACGACATCTATATCCCGACCTACCGGCCGACGCGCACACCGATCCCGTTGGTCAAAGTCGACGACCGCATCGGCAGCACCGCGATTCCGATCCCGCCGGAGAAGATCGTCGCCATCGTGATCACCAATCAGGCCGATTCCGCCTCAACCGTGACACCACCGGACGCCGACACCCAAGGCATCGCCAACCACCTGATCAACTTCCTCAAGCAGGAAGTCGACGCCGGTCGAATGACCAACAAGCTCGGCCCGCTGCAGGCCGGGATCGGTAACATCGCCAACGCGGTGATGTGCGGCCTGATCGAGTCGCCGTTCGAAGACCTGACCATGTATTCGGAAGTGTTGCAGGACTCGACCTTCGACCTGATCGACGCGGGCAAGCTGAGCTTTGCTTCGGGCAGCTCGATCACCTTGTCGGAGCGACGCAACGCTGACGTGTTCGGCAACCTGGAACACTACAAGGACAAGCTGGTACTGCGCCCTCAGGAAATCTCCAACCACCCTGAAGTGGTTCGGCGCCTGGGCATTATCGGTATCAACACTGCACTCGAGTTCGACATCTACGGCAACGTCAACTCCACCCATGTCTGCGGCACGCGGATGATGAACGGGATTGGCGGCTCCGGAGACTTCGCGCGTAACGCGCACCTGGCGATTTTCGTCACCAAGTCGATCGCCAAGGGCGGCGCAATTTCCAGCGTGGTGCCGATGGTCAGCCATGTGGACCATACCGAGCATGACGTGGATATCCTGGTGACCGAGGTTGGCCTCGCTGACCTGCGTGGCTTGGCACCTCGTGAGCGGGCACGGGTGATCATCGACAATTGCGTGCACCCGGCTTACCGCGATGCGTTGAACAGTTACTTCGAAGCTGCCTGTGCAATCGGAGGGCATACTCCGCACATCCTGCGCGAAGCACTGAGTTGGCACATTAACCTGGAAGAAACCGGGCACATGCTCAAGGCTTGATTGATACAGATCCGGGCTGATGCAAACACAGTTTGCTCAGCTAGGTGACCGCAGCCGCACTTTTTGAAAAAACTGTACTTCTGTACCGGTCATTTCCTACCGAATTATCCTACGCCCCATGTCGAAAATGCCTATTTCGCACCGAATAAGTGCAGACAGGTACAGTTGCCCCATTTCCGTACAGTACAGCCGCTATAAACAGTTAACTGGCCCCTCACAATACAGGTGAACTGTATCTAGAGAGTCTTGCGCCGGAGGAGGATCATTGGCATCAGTTAAACCACTACCTAATCCCGCCACAAGCGGAAGGATGTCATCATGGAACGTACACTCAGTTCCGATCTGTTCTTCGAAGAAAAAGCTGTAAACACCCAGGCTTCCATGCCTTTGCGCGTTCTCGCCAACCTGATGTTGTGGCAGCGCCGCATCTCCAGCCGCCACCAACTGGCTCGTCTGGATTCGCGTCTGCTGGCTGACGCCGGTATCAGCGAAGCTCAACGCTACGAAGAGCTGAGCAAGCCGTTCTGGCGCTAATTGGCGCCCGCTGGCCCTGACCCGCCGGGTCCACCGCCAGCACCCTGATTTAACAAAACAAAGCCCGCCCCGGGAAACCGGAGGCGGGCTTTGTTGTTTCCGGGTTTCAAACTTTACACGGCTAAAACAGACCCCAGAAATAAAGACCAGTACAGTTTAAATAGTATAACAATTCAACGGTACAATTTAACTTTGGTGTATCTGTATTGGTAAAAGCTGGCCGCCCAAGATGGTGTTCCAAGACTTCATGGAAGGCCGTCGTCATGAGCACACAAACCCCGCGCTACAAACAGTTGATCATTCTAATGGCTTGCGCTCTTGGCAGATGGGCGCGGCAGGCCCATGAGCGCCGCCAACTTGCGCAACTTGACCCACGTGAATTGGCCGATGCCGGCATCAGCCACGGCGACCGTACTGCCGAGCTGTCCAAGCCTTTCTGGCGCGACTAGACAGATAGAGGCTTTCCGAACAGATAAGCGGCAGCTTAAGATCCCGTTATTACGTGGCGAACCTTGTAGAACAGACGTCTGATGCTTAATCCGCAACAATGTCCGTTTCACAGTGGCCGCTTTGCGCCGCTTTATTTGATCTTCTACAGGAGTTATTCCATGTCCCGTCTTCGCCTGCTGAGTGCTGCCACCCTGTTGGCCCTGGCCGCCAACGCCAACGCGAGCAGCTTTATCGTGACCACCGACTCGATCGTTGGCGCGCTCAAAGCCACTTCCGACGCCAGCTCCGATGCCACGTCGTCCCTGCGTGATAACAAAGTCGTGCAAGCTGCCCGTGATGACGCCGCCAGCTTTGTCGCCAGCGAAGGCGCCATTCGTGGGGTGAAGCTGGAGAGCGCCCTGGCCCAGATTCGCCAACAGGCCCCACAACTGAACACCGCAACCGACGCTCAACTGGCCCAGGCAATTCTGGCCATCTGATGATCCGGTAGACGCCAGGGCACGCCAGCCGCTACCAAATGTGTCAGCGCTGGCTCTCGCCCGGGCGTTGCGCTAGCCTTGGCGCTCGCTTTCAGTTGTCGAGTCCCATGGCTTTTTCATACCGCCTGTTGATTGTTCCCGTGTTGGTTTCCGCCTGTTGGTCACCCTTGGCTTCGGCCTTTGACGTGTCCATCCAGAGCACCGTCATCAGTGCCTACGCCACCAGCAAGGTGACGTCTGCGCCCTTTGACAGAAAATTGGTACTGGCCGCCCAGGATGACGCTGCCGCTTTTATCGCCACTGACGGCCAATGGCGGGGAGCTCGTCTGGAATCTGCGCTGGAGTACCTGCGCCGAACCCAGCCAAAACTTCATGTCAGCGACCTTGAACTGGCGCAGGCAATTCTCGTCCAATAATCATCGTATATTTCTACCTTTGTATTTCGGAGTCATTCCATGCGTAGCCCGCTGATCGCTGCCGCTCTGGGCCTGCTGTTGTTGGCCGATGTCGCCCACGCGCAAACCCTGAAAGCCACCAGTAACATCATCGTGCGTGCTTCGGCGCGTACCATTGATTTCACTTCGGACACCACCACTTCCATCCGCGACTCCAAAATCGTGCGCGAAGCCCACGATGACGCTGCCAGCTTCGTCGCCTCCGACGGCGAAATCCGCGGTGCGCAGTTGGAAGCAGCCTTCGATACCCTGCGCACCCGCGTACCGGAAGCCCGCGACGCCAGTGACCAGACTCTCGCCGAAGCTATCCTCGCTCTGTGAGGCGCCTGTTCGCCTGGCTACTGGCCGGGACTGTGCTGCTCTGTGCAGGCGCAGCCCAGGCCAGCCTGCAACTGCGACTCAAGACCGATGGCTTGAGCCCGGCCGAA
Organism: Pseudomonas sp. Leaf15; assembly: GCF_001421425.1. NCBI lineage: Bacteria > Pseudomonadati > Pseudomonadota > Gammaproteobacteria > Pseudomonadales > Pseudomonadaceae > Pseudomonas > Pseudomonas sp. Leaf15. Next base: position 461,928 of record NZ_LMKI01000033.1, on the reverse strand, counting down.
CGGCAGGCCAGCCAGGCGTTGCTCGACGAAGCGATGCGCGCCCTGCCGCCGCGCTTTATCGAGCAGCTGGATCGACGTATTGATGTCGGCTGGACCGACAAGATGCCTGAAAACGCCTATGGCCAAGCCTCCCTGGTGTCCGAGCTGGACCTGAACCAGAACCTGCTCGCCAGCCTCACCGACGGCAGCGCCGCCACCCAAAAGACCAACCGCCCCCACGGCACTGTACGCCGCGAAATGCTCGCCACCGTGCTGCATGAGCTGACCCACATCTATGACCGTGCGCGCCTGTGGTCCACAGACGAGCGCCGCCTGATCCAGCGCTGCAGCCGCCAGAACAACATCACCGGCCTGATCGGCCTGCCCGATCAATGCCGTGGCCAGAACGACCGTCGTTTCACCTTGAGTGACGACCCGCGCCTGCTGGACATTGCCGGCTGGCCCCAATACGTGGGCCGTCGCGGCGAGCGCGAGCAACACAACCACCAGGTCGCCCGCAGCCCGGACATCTACGAAACCACCAGCCCGCTGGAGTTTGTGGCGGTCAACATGGAGTATTTCCTCCTCGACCCGAGCTACGCCTGCCGTCGCCCCGCGCTGTTTCGCTATTACAAGGAACACTTCGGCTGGGCACCGCCCGAACAAGACACCTGCGCCAAGACCTACGCGTTCCTGAACGCCGGCAATGACTTCGCCAAAACGCCGCTGGGCCAGATCGACCCGGAGCGCGTGTATGAAATCGACTACCTGTTGGCCGAAGCCAACCAGAACCTGGTGAGCCGCTGGGGCCACAGCATGTTGCGCCTGGTGATCTGCGCACCCGGCCGCCCGCGTGGCCCGGATTGCCGGTTGGACCTGGACCAGCACTTGGTGTTGTCTTACCGCGCTTTCGTCGGTGACGTACAGCTCTCGAGCTGGGATGGACTGGTGGGCAAGTATCCATCACGCTTGTTTGTGCTGCCGCTGGCGCAGGTGATCGACGAATACACCAAGACTGAACTGCGTGGCCTGGCCTCGGTGCCGCTCAAGCTCACCCGCCAGGAAATCAACGACACCGTCGAACATGCCGCCGAAATGCACTGGAGCTACGACGGTAATTACTTCTTCATCTCCAACAACTGCGCGGTGGAGAGCCTCAAGCTGTTACGCAGCGGCAGCGCCAACCCCCAATTGACCAGCCTGGACAACATCACCCCCAACGGCCTGCTCGAGGTGCTCAGCGCCCGCGGCCTGGCTGACACCAGCGTACTCAATGACAAGCGTGAAGCCTTGCGCCTGGGTTATCACTTCGACTCGTTCCGCGAGCGCTACCAGGCGATGTTCGACGTACTGCGCAAACATCTGCCGATCAAACAGACCCAAGTCGAAGACTGGCTTGCCCTAAGTGCCGCAGAACGCCGCCAGTGGTTCACCCAGGCCGACCTGCGCACCAGCGCCGCGCTGCTGCTGCTGGAACAAGCCAGCTATCGCAAGCAACTGATGCTGGCCCAGGACGAAGTCAAGCAACGCTACCTCAATGCCCGCGAGCTGAAAAACGGCGGCATGGAAAGAGCCAACAACACGCTGCAACAGATTCTCGCCAACAGCGGCTTCCTCAGCCGCCCGGCGGAATTGCTCGACAGCGGCGGCTACGGCCTGCCGCAACCTTCGGAAGCCAAACGCCTGGAATCGGAAAGTGCCGAACGCCAGAAGCAACTGCAATCGTTGACCGGCGATCTGGATAAAGAGGTGAGGGCGCTGCTCGACCCTGCACGCGCCGACGAGATTGCCGCCTGCGAAGCCAACCTCAAGCAGATGGGCGAGCACCTGCGGGCCTTGCACAAAGCCTCGGGCGGTTTGGAGCTGCCCTGAGTCACCTTAAAGAAAATTCCTACAAACCTTCCATCATCTGACTTACACAGCGAAAGCTGGCTGAAAGCTTCCCCGTCTAGGATCGCCCCCACTGCCGGCAACAGACCGGCTGTAAACAACAACAATGGTGATCCCTGATGTCCGCTACTACCCGCCTGTTCGCTCCAACTCCATTCGTACGCCACGTGCCTTTCGTACTGCGCTGACCCCAACCCGGTTCGCCATTCCCTAGCCGCGCTACGCCTGGAGTATTCCTATGCTGACTTTCCTTGGCTTCGCCATGGTCATCACGTTCATGTACCTGATCATGACCAAGCGCCTGTCCGCGCTGATTGCCTTGATCATTGTGCCGATCCTGTTCGCCCTGTTTGGCGGCTTTGCACCCGAGATCGGACCGATGATGCTTGCGGGCATCACCAAGCTTGCGCCGACCGGCGTGATGCTGATGTTCGCCATTCTCTACTTTGCCCTGATGATCGACTCCGGCCTGTTCGACCCGGCGGTGCGCAAGATCCTCAAGATGGTCAAGGGCGACCCCCTGAAAGTATCGGTCGGTACCGCCGTGCTGGCCCTGGTGGTGTCCCTGGACGGTGACGGCGCCACCACTTACATGATCTGCGTGGCCGCCATGCTGCCGCTGTACCAGCGCATCGGCATGAGCCCGCGGATCATGGCCGGCCTGATCATCCTCGCCGGCGGTGTGATGAACATGACGCCATGGGGTGGCCCGACTGCCCGCGCTGCGAGTGCTTTGCATGTGGACCCGTCGGACATCTTCGTACCGATGATCCCGGCCATGGCTGCCGGCGTCGTGGCGATCCTGGTGATTGCCTATATGTACGGCAAACGCGAACGTGCCCGCCTGGGTGAACTGCACCTGCAGGGCGATGAGATCGATCACAGCGAGATCAGCGTGTCGCAATTCCCTGACGCCCGTCGCCCCAAGTTGATCTGGTTCAACGGCGCACTGACCTTCGCACTGATGTGCACCCTGATTGCCGGCCTGTTGCCACTGCCGGTGCTGTTCATGGTGGCGTTCAGTATCGCGATGATCGTCAACTACCCGTGCCTGCAACAGCAGAAAGACCGCGTCGCCGCCCACGCCGGCAGCGTGCTGGCAGTCGTCGGGCTCATCTTCGCCGCGGGCATCTTCACCGGCATTCTGTCCGGTACCGGCATGGTTGATGCCATGTCCAAGAGCTTGCTGGCGGTTATCCCGGAAGCGCTGGGACCGTACCTCGCAGTGATCACCGCGCTGGTAAGCATGCCGTTTACCTTCTTCATGTCCAACGATGCGTTCTACTATGGCGTACTGCCCGTACTCGCCGAAGCCGCCAGCCATTACGGCATCACCGCCGTGGAAATGGCCCGCGCCTCGATCGTTGGCCAGCCCGTGCACCTGCTCAGCCCGCTGGTACCTTCGACTTACCTGCTGGTGGCCCTGGCCGGTATCGAGTTTGGCGATCACCAACGCTTTACCCTCAAGTGGGCAGTGCTGGTGTGCCTGTGCATAATGTTCGCCGCTTTGCTGATGGGGATTTTTCCGCTGTTCAGCACTCTATAATCGTAACGACCTGACCGCGCGGCGCTGCAGCTTGCGCGGCTTCACATTTGCTCAAAGGAATACACATGGAATGGCTGACCAATCCGGAAATCTGGATTGCCTTCTTCACCCTGACGGCCCTCGAGATCGTCCTGGGCATCGATAACATCATCATGATTTCGATCCTGGTCAGCCGCATGCCCAAGCATATGCAGGCGCGCACCCGGATCTTCGGCCTGGCCCTGGCCATGGTCACGCGAATCCTGTTGCTGCTGTCGATCACCTGGGTCATGCAACTCACCGCGGACCTGTTCGTGGTCTTCGGCCAGGGCATTTCCGGTCGCGACCTGATCCTGTTCTTCGGTGGCCTGTTTCTGTTGTGGAAAAGCTCCCAGGAGATGTACCACGCACTGGAAGGTGAAGACGAAACCCACGACGAGCCGGGCGGCAAGGGTGGCAAGTTCATCTACACCATCATCCAGATCGCGATCATCGACATCGTGTTCTCCCTGGACTCGGTGATCACTGCGGTCGGCATGGTTTCCCATGTGCCGGTCATGGTCGCTGCGATCGTGGTGGCCGTACTGGTGATGATGCTGGCTGCGGGCACCATCAGCGAATTCATCGACAAGCACCCGTCGCTGAAGATGCTGGCGCTGTCGTTCCTGCTGGTGGTGGGTACAGTGCTGATCGCCGAATCCTTCGACGTGCACGTGCCAAAAGGCTACGTCTACTTCGCCATGGCATTCTCGCTGGCAGTAGAAGCGGTGAACATCAAGATGCGTACCGCCATCGCGAAAAAGAAGAAACAGCAGGATCCTGTGAAACTGCGCAAGGACATTCCGGGTCAATAAACCTGACCCGCTGCTGTTGATCGTTGTTGATCGCTGTTGATCGTTCCCACGCTCCGCGTGGGAATGCCGCCTCAGGACGCGCCGCGTCCGCCCTCAAAGCGACGTAGAGCGTCGCGGGATGCATTCCCACGCAATGCGTGGGAACGATCTTCATGACAGTTTTGTTTCAATCCCCACTTTAGCTATGCGATGCTGGCGCAGAGCCCATTCGCCAACTACAGCTTAAGTACAAGACGTAGAACGGCACGCGGCAATTCTCATTTGCTCTTTCTGGAGCACACCCACACGGGGGGCCGAGCATGCTGACCTTGCTCAATCTGCTTTCCGCCGTGACCCTGCTTATCTGGGGCACGCACATCGTCCGTACCGGCATCTTGCGGGTCTACGGTTCCAACTTGCGCCAAGTCATCGGGCAGAACATGTCCAAGCGCTGGCTGGCGTTTATCGCCGGTATCCTGGTGACGGCCATGGTCCAGAGCAGCAACGCCACGGCGATGCTGGTGACGTCGTTTGTCGGCCAGGGCTTGATGGGCCTTATGCCGGCGCTGGCGACCATGCTCGGTGCCGACGTCGGTACGGCATTGATGGCGAGGGTACTGACCTTCGACCTGTCCTGGCTGTCGCCACTGCTGATTTTTCTTGGGGTGATTTTCTTCCTCTCGCGCAAACAGACGCGGGCAGGGCAGATGGGCCGCGTCGGTATCGGCCTGGGCCTGATCATTCTGGCCCTGCAACTGATCGTCGAAGCCGCCGGGCCGATTACCCATGCCCAAGGCGTCAAAGTTATCTTTGCCTCGCTGACCGGCGATATTCTGCTGGATGCCTTGGTCGGTGCTCTGTTTGCGATGATTTCCTACTCCAGCCTGGCCGCCGTACTGCTGACCGCCACCCTGGCCGGCGCCGGTGTGATCGGCCTGCATGTGGCCATCGGCCTGGTGATCGGCGCCAACATCGGCAGCGGCGTGCTCGCCTTCCTCAGCACCAACATGCAGAACGCCGCCGGCCGCCAGGTCGCGCTGGGCAGCTTGTTGTACAAACTGATCGGCCTGTTGCTGATTATTCCGGTGCTCGACCCGCTCGTACGCTGGATGGATGGTTTGGACTACAGCGCCCAAGGCATGGTCATCACCTTCCATGTGCTCTACAACACCACGCGCTGCCTGATCCTGCTGCCGACCATCGGGCCAATGGCGCGCCTGTGCGCCTGGTTGCTGCCGGAGCAACAGGAAACCAACGGCAAGGCCAGGCCCCGTCACCTGGACCTGGCCTCGCTCGCCACCCCAAGCCTGGCGCTGGCCAACGCGGCCCGTGAAACCCTGCGCCTGGGCGACCTGATCGACAACATGCTCACCGCCATGCTCGAAGTGCTGCGCGGCAAGCAAACCGCGATCACCCAGGAAATGCGCAGCCTCAGCGACGACGTCGAGGCCCTCTACAGCGCGATCAAGCTTTACCTGGCGCAAATGCCCCGCGAAGACCTGAGTGAACAGGACAGCCGCCGCTGGGCCGAGATCATCGAGCTGTCGATCAACCTCAAGCTGGCCGGCGACCTGATCGAGCGCATGCTGCGCAAAGTCCAGCAGCAGAAAACCTCACAGCGCCGGCAGTTCTCCGAAGTCGGCCTGGAAGAACTCACCGGCCTGCACAGCCAGTTGATTGCCAACCTGCGTCTGGGCCTGTCGGTGTTCCTCAGTGCCGACCCGGAAAGCGCCCGCCAATTGCTGCGCGAAAAGCGCCGTTTCCGCGCTCAGGAGCGCCGTCTGGCCCATGCCCACGTCAGCCGTTTGCAGCGCAAAATCGTACAGAGCATGGAGACCAGTTCCCTGCACCTGGAGCTGATTGCCGACATGAAACGCCTGAACTCGTTGTTTTGCAGCAGTGCTTATGTAGTGTTGGAAACCTCAGACACCGGCGCGCTCTCCGCCGAAGATATTGCCGACATCACTCATTCGCCCTGAACGTACGATGGCCCGTGAAGTCAGTTAACAATGGACCTCACCCGCCAGGAAGCTTGTTATGCGTCGCCTGTTACTTGCCTGCCTGCTCATGGGCTCGGCACACACCTTTGCCTTTGACCGCCTGCAAGTCGAAGGCTACACCTTGCCCAATGGCCTGCAATTGCTGCTCAAGCCGGGCACCGAGCGTGGGCACGTGGCGATCCGCCTGGTGGTGGGCGTAGGCCTGGATGACTTTCCCTGCGACGAAAAAGAACTGCCGCACCTGCTCGAACACTTGCTGTTCAGCGGGATCGATGGCGGTGGTGAAGGCGACCTTGAGGACCGCATGCAGGCCCTCGGCGGCGAATGGAACGCCTACACCAGCAATGCCGATACCACCTTTGTAATCGAGGCACCCGCGCAAAACCAGCGCAAGGTGCTGGACCTGTTGCTGGCGATCCTCACCCGCACCGAACTGACCGACGCCAATATCAATGCGGCCAAAAAAGTGGTCGAGCGCGAGGACGGCGGCCATTACTCGCACCTGCAACGCTTGCTCGACCGCCAGGACCTGGGCCACACAGCCAGCAACCAGTTGGCCGTCGAACTCGGGCTCAAATGCGCCGAACGTGCCGAAGTCAGCCAACTGACCCGCGATCAGTTGCAAACCCTGCGCACGCATTGGTACGCCCCCAACAACATGACACTGATCATCGTCGGCGACCTCGACAAACTGCTGCCGGCGTACCTGGAACGCACTTACGGTCAACTTGATCCGGTCGACCCCACCGAGCATCGACCACTGCCGGAAATCCAGCACACCGCCGCCAGCCATCGCGACCTTATCCACGGGTGGGTCGGTGACAGCGCCAAACTGCACTGGCTGTTCCCCGAACCGGTTTTGGACGACCAACACGATGAAACCTACGATTTGCTCAAGGACTACCTCGACTGGGCGCTGTACCGTCAGCTGCGCGTCAAGCACGGTTTGTCCTACGGCCCGTGGAGCGAACGCGAAGTGCTCGGCGGCGTCGGCTTCCTCAGCCTGAATGCCGACCTTGAGCGCGACAATCTTCCTGAAGCCGAACAGGTTTTGCAGGACCTCACGGCGCAACTGCTCAAGGACGGCCTCGACCCGGCGGTCTTCAACCGCTTGCAGCAAGCCGCTATTGCGCGCCAAGCCTGGGCAGTGCAGGGCAACAGCGCGCTGGCCGACTATTACTGGAGCGCTGCCGGCGACTATGCCGATGGCCATATCAGCGACCCTGCCAAGCGCATCAAGGCTGTCAACCTGGCGCAAACCAACCAGGCCATGCGCGAGGTGTTTAACCAGAAGGGCTACTGGCGCATCGAAAAACCGCTGCTGAGCTATGACGCCCTGAGCTGGATCGGGGCCGGCCTGCTCGCGCTGATCGCCAGTGTGTTGATCGGCGTGCGTCTTTATCGCAAACGGATCACGTAATGAGGCACCGAACACCGGGCTAAGACGTTATTCTGTCTGAGATTTTTCCTACACCAAGTGTGAATCGCCAATGCCAAATCTACCGCCCCTTATCCAGCGCATTATCGAACTGATCAAGCGCTATCCAGGGGTGATTGCACTCGGCGGTTTTATCTCGGGTGTGTGCAGCTTCATCCTGGTGGATCGCCAGCAGGGCATGGCCAGTTGGATTGCAGTGATCATGCTGGTGAGCTGGCTGTGGTTGATGCTGGAAAACAGCTTTACCCAGCTGTTCGCCAAAGTCTTCAAGCGCGAAATCCCCGAGCCGCTGCTGCGCTACGCGACCCAGATGATCCATCAGGAAAGCCTGTTCTTTGTATTGCCGTTCTTTTTCGTCACCACCGCCTGGAACAGCGGCCAGTCGGTATTCACCGGTCTGCTCGGCGCGGCGGCGCTGGTGTCGATCACCGACCCGCTGTACTACAAGTGGCTGGCACCCAAGCGCTCGCTGTTCCTGGCGCTGCACACCCTGACCTTGTTCGCGGCACTGCTCACCGCACTGCCGATCATCCTGCACCTCACCACCGCCGAAAGTTACAAGTTGGCGCTCGGCGTGGCCATGGCATTGTCGATCCCGAGCCTGGCCGTGAGCCTGCCGCTGCGCAGCATCAAGGGCTGGTTGATGCTGCTCGGGGTGACGGCCGCCATTGGTTGCGCCGGCTGGTTCCTGCGCAGTTGGGTGCCGCCGGCCACCTTGTGGATGACCGAAGTGGCGATCAGCACCCAGCTGCAAGACCGCACACCGGGCGATGACCTCAAGGAAGTCACCGCCTCCCAACTGCGCAGCGGCGGGCTGTACGCCTACACCGCGATCAACGCACCGCGCGGGCTGGATGAGCGGATTTTCCATGTGTGGAAATTCAACGGCCAGGAGGTCGACCGTATCGCCCTGGATATTCATGGCGGGCGCAAGGAAGGCTATCGCGCCTGGACCCACAAGCAGAACTTCCCGGCCGACGCCGTGGGGCGCTGGCAGGTGCAGGTGTTGACGGAGGATGGGCAAGTCATCGGTGTGCTGCGCTTCAAAGTCACTGACCCAGCACAAACGGACAACCCAAAGTAGGCCGTATCGTGCTATTACGTACGGATTGTGGATAGCCAAACAAGCTCGGAGCTTATGACCACTCGTACCACGGCCGGCGCAGCCCACCTCGACACATCCAGCGTTCCCCCGTTACTCAGGATTACGGGGGACTGGACGCTTGCCCACTACGCCAATCTTAAAAAGCTCAGTGACAAACTCGATGGCCAATACGACGCCGGTGCGCGCATCGACCTCAATGGCCTCGGCGCCCTGGATACCGCGGGTGCCTCGCTGCTGGTCGAGTTGCTGGGCCCGGACCGTATCGAGCGTTCCGCCGAGCAGACCGATTGCAGCTTGTCTACCGCCGACCGGGCACTGCTCAAAACCGTCTACCGCTCTCTGAACGATTTCTGCGTACCCGACAAAGAACCGGAAGAAGCCGCCGGTATCCAAGTGCTGGCGCGTATCGGCCGGGCCGTCGACACGGTATGGCAGGACGGCATGAAACTGCTGGGCTTTATCGGCCTGATCCTCGAGACCTTCGCCCGTGGCGTTTTGCGCCCCAAGCGCTGGCGCATCACACCGATGGTCGCGCATATCGAACAAACCGGCCTCGACGCTGCGCCCATTGTCGCGTTGCTGACCTTTCTGGTGGGTGCCGTCGTGGCGTTCCTCGGCGCCACCGTGCTCAAGAGCTTCGGTGCGACGATTTTTACCGTGGACCTGGTGGCGTTTTCCTTCCTGCGAGAATTCGGCGTGTTGCTCACCGCCATCCTGATCGCAGGCCGAACGGCCAGTGCCTTCACCGCGCAAATCGGCTCGATGAAGGCTAACGAAGAAATCGACGCGATCCGCACCCTGGGCCTGGACCCAATGGAACTGTTGGTGCTGCCACGGGTAATGGCGCTGCTGGTGTCGCTGCCGATGCTGACATTTTTGGCGATGCTCTCGGGGATTGTCGGCGGCGGCGTGGTGTGTGCCGTGGCCCTGGATATTTCACCGGCGATGTTTCTCTCGCTGCTGCAATCGGACATTGGCGTACAGCACTTTTTGGTGGGCATGGTGAAAGCGCCGATTTTCGCCTTTCTGATCGCGGCGATTGGCTGCCTTGAAGGCTTCAAGGTCAGCGGCAGCGCCGAGTCGGTAGGCGCGCATACCACCTCCAGCGTGGTGCAGTCTATTTTCGTGGTGATCGTGCTGGATGCGGTCGCCGCGATGTTCTTTATGGAGATGGGCTGGTGAGTCGTCTACACCGTGCGCCCACTGAGGCGGTGATCGAAGTGCGCGGCCTGTGCAATCGCTTTGGCAGCCAGAGCGTGCACGAGAACCTCGATCTGGATTTGTACAAAGGCGAGATCCTCGCGGTGGTCGGCGGCTCCGGCAGCGGCAAGTCGGTGCTGCTGCGCAGCATCGTCGGCCTGCGTCGACCCAGCGAAGGTGAGGTGCGGGTGTTTGGCAAGAACCTGCCCAACCTGCCCGAGCATGAACGCTCGCTGGTGGAACGGCGCTTTGGCGTGCTGTTCCAGAAGGGCGCGCTGTTTTCCTCGCTGACGGTCACCGAAAACGTCGCCCTGCCGTTGATCGAACACGCCGGCCTCAGCCGTCGCGATGCCGAGCACCTGGCGGCGGTCAAGCTTGCCCTGGCGGGGCTGCCGTTATCGGCGGCGGATAAATACCCGGCGTCACTGTCCGGCGGCATGATCAAGCGCGCCGCTTTGGCGCGGGCGTTGGCACTGGACCCGGACATTCTGTTTCTGGACGAACCCACCGCCGGCCTCGACCCGATTGGCGCGGCGCAATTCGACCAACTGATCCTGACCCTGCGCGATGCGCTGGGCCTGAGCGTGTTCCTGGTCACCCACGACCTCGACACGCTGTACACCATCACCGACCGCGTGGCGGTGCTGGCACAGAAGAAAGTGCTGGTGGCCGATGCCATCGATGTTGTCTCGGAAACGGACGACGCCTGGATTCACGAATATTTCCACGGCCCCCGTGGCCGCGCGGCATTGGATGCCGCTCAATCGCTTAACGAGGTATGACATGGAAACCCGAGCCCATCATGTGATGATCGGTCTGTTCAGCGTGATCGTGGTGGTCGGCGCAATGCTGTTCGGCCTGTGGCTGGCCAAGTCCAGCGTCGACAGCGCCTTCCAGGACTACGAGGTGGTGTTCAACGAGGCGGTCAGCGGCCTGTCGCAAGGCAGTTCGGTGCAATACAGCGGAATCAAGGTGGGCGATGTCACCAGCCTGCGCCTGGACCCGAAAGACCCGCGCCGGGTACTCGCACGCATTCGCCTGGCCGGGCAGACACCGATCAAGGAAGACACCCAGGCCAAGCTGGCACTGACCGGCATCACCGGCACCTCGATCATCCAGCTCAGTGGCGGCACGCCGCAAAGCCCGGAGCTCAAGGGCAAGGACGGCAACCTGCCGGAAATCATCGCCTCGCCGTCACCCATCGCGCGTCTGCTCAATAACAGCAACGACCTGATGACCAGCATCAACCTGCTGCTGCACAACGCCAACCACATGTTCTCGCGGGAGAACGTCGAGCGCCTGAGCAACACCCTGGACAACTTGCAACAAACCACCGGCGCCATTGCCGACCAACGCGGTGATATCAAGGTGGTGATGCAACAGTTGATGCAGGTGAGCAAACAGGCGAGCGCCGCGCTGGAACAGACCACCACGCTGATGCGCAATGCCAACGGCTTGCTCAACGACCAGGGCAAGCAAGCCTTTGGCAGTGCCGAGCAGGCCATGAAGTCGCTGGAACAAAGCACCACGACCATCAACACCTTGCTGACCAACAACAAAGACTCGGTGAACAGCGGCATGCAGGGCCTCAATGAACTGGCACCGGCCGTGCGCGAGCTGCGCGAAACCCTCGGTTCGCTGCGCGCCATCTCCCGTCGCCTCGAAGCCAATCCCAGCGGTTACCTGCTGGGCAGCGACAAGAACAAGGAGTTCACGCCATGAAGCGTGCTTACCAACTAATCGCCCCGCTGGCCTTGGTGCTGATCAGCGCTTGCTCGATCCTGCCCAAGCCGGATCCGTCCGATGTGTATCGCCTGGCTTCGGCGCCCACCAGCAGCCAAGGCACGCCAGTGAGCTGGTCGCTGCGTGTGTCCAAGCCGCAGAGCAGCGAGTTTCTCGACAGCCCGCGTATTGCCGTAGTGCCAAACGGCGACCTGATCAGCAGCTACGCGAACTCACGCTGGAGCGACCCGACGCCGGTGTTGCTGCGCAATCGGTTTATGGACGGTTTCCAGCGCGATGGGCGGGTGACGCTGCTGAGTACCGACGAGACCAACCTACAGGCCGATTTCGAGCTGGGCGGGCAGTTGCAGGCGTTTCAGAGTGAGTACCAAGGCAGTGCGGTGGAAGTGGTGATCCGCCTGGATGCGCGGTTGGTGCGTGGCAGTGATCAGCGGATTATTGCCAGTCGGCGGTTTGAGGTGAAGCAGCCGGTCGGCGAAACAAAGGTGCCAGCGGTAGTGGCGGCGTTTGGGCAGGCGGGGGATCAGTTGAACAAGCAGGTGGTGGATTGGGTGGTGCAGCAGGGCAATGCTGCTGCGAAACGCTGAGTGCCTCTTCGCAGGCAAGCCAGCTCCCACATTTGACGGTGTTCACAAATCAAAATGTGGGAGCTGGCTTGCCTGCGATAGCTATTCAAGCCTTAACCAAAGAACCAGTAGCACACCGCAATCGCCGCCACCACACCAGCAAACTCCGCCAGCAACGCACACCCAACCGCATGCCGCGCCCGCTGAATGCCCACCGAACCAAAGTACACCGCCAACACATAAAAGGTGGTCTCGGTGCTGCCCTGAATCGTCGCCGCGACTAACGCCGGAAAGCTGTCCACGCCTTTGGCCTGCATGGTCTCAATCAACAGCGCCCGCGCCGCGCTGCCGGAAAACGGCTTGACCATCGCCGTCGGCAACGCGTCGACAAAGCGCGTGTCCATGCCCGTCCAGGCCACCACATGGCGAATGCCTTCCAGGCCGAAGTCCAGCGCCCCGGAAGCGCGCAATACGCCCACGGCGCAGAGCATCGCCACCAGATACGGCAGCAGGTTCCTGGCAACATCGAAGCCCTCTTTGGCACCTTCGACAAATGCCTCATACACCTTCACCTTGCGCAACGCACCGATCACCAGAAACAGCATGATCAAGCCAAACAGCGTCAGGTTGCCGAGGATCGACGACAGGCCCGCCAGCGCTGTGGCGGACAAGGTCGCCAGCAATGCCATAAAGCCACCCAGTACCAGCGCGCCGGGTATCAGATAGGCCAGCACCACCGGGTCCCACAAGCGCAGGCGCTGCATCACCGCCACCGACAGCAGGCCCACCAGCGTAGAGGCGCTGGTGGCCAGCAGGATCGGCAGGAACACCAGTGTCGGGTCGGCGGCGCCTTGCTGGGCGCGGTACATGAAGATCGTCACCGGCAACAGCGTCAGCGAGGATGCGTTGAGCACCAGGAACAGAATCTGCGCGTTGCTCGCGGTGTTGGGGATGGGGTTGAGTTCCTGCAACGCCTTCATGGCTTTCAGGCCAATCGGCGTGGCGGCGTTGTCCAGGCCCAGACCGTTGGCGGCGAAGTTGAGGGTGATCAAGCCAATAGCCGGGTGGCCGGCGGGCACTTCCGGCATCAAACGGCGAAACAGCGGGCCGAGGGCCTTGGCCAGCCAATCGACGATGCCCGCTTTTTCGGCGATGCGCAAAAAGCCCAGCCATAAGGTCAGGGTGCCGAACAGCAGCACCATCACGTCGACCGACAGTTTGGCCATGGCGAAAATGCTTTCGACCATCGCCGCAAAAATCCCGGCATTACCGCCAACCAGCCATTGCGCCAGTGCTGACACCATTGCCACGACAAAGAAGCCAAGCCACAGGCCATTGAGCATCAGTTGAATCCCCCGAAAGATGGGGCGAATGATAGCGGGGCTGACAGAAACGACAAACCCCGGAATTCTCCGGGGTTTGTTTTAAAGCAGCGGCGCTATCAGCCGCGGGTAGCTTGTGCAGTCGGCAAGGCTTCTTTGCTGCGCCAGTGCGGCAGCGAGTTCCAGTAGCGCTCGCCTTTGGCATCGTCGTACATGCCTTCCCAACGAGAGATAACCAGAACGGCCAAGGCGTTGCCGATCACATTGAGTGCGGTACGCGCCATGTCCATCACACGGTCGACACCGGCGATGAAGGCCAGGCCTTCCAGCGGAATGCCCACGCTGCCCAGGGTGGCCAGCAGCACCACGAAGGACACGCCCGGCACACCGGCGATACCTTTGGAGGTGACCATCAGGGTCAGTACCAGCATCAATTGCTGGCCGATCGACAGGTCGATGCCATACAGCTGCGCGATAAAAATGGCCGCGATGCTCTGGTACAGGGTCGAACCGTCGAGGTTGAACGAGTAGCCGGTTGGCACTACGAAGCTGCAGATGGCCTTCGGCGCACCGTAGGCTTCCATCTTCTCGATCACACGCGGCAGCACGGTTTCGGAACTGGCGGTGGAGTAGGCCAGCACCAACTCATCCTTGAAGATGCGCATCAGCTTGAGAATCGAGAACCCGAACAGGCGGGCGATCAGGCCCAGTACCGCAAAGGCGAAGAACAGGATGGCGACGTAAACCAGGATCACCAGCTTGGCCAGCGGCAGCAAGGAGGCGAAGCCGAAGTTGGCGACCGTTACCGCGATCAAGGCAAATACACCGATTGGGGCGTACTTCATGATCATGTGGGTCACTTTGAACATGCTCTCGGACACGCCCTGGAACATGGTCACCAGCGGCTCGCGCAGCTCAGGCTTGAGGCTCGACAAGCCCAGGCCGAACAGCACCGAGAAGAAGATGATCGGCAGCATGTCGCCACGGGCAACGGCGGCGAAAATGTTCGACGGGATCAGGTTGAGGATGGTTTCGATGAACGCATGCTCATGCTGCACTTCGGCGGCGGTGGCGGTGTATTTGGAAATGTCGACGGTACCCAGGGTACTCATGTCGATGCCGGCGCCCGGGTGGAACAGGTTGGCAAGCAACAGGCCGACCACAATGGCGATGGTGGTGACCACTTCGAAGTAAAGGATGGTTTTGACGCCGATCCGCCCCAGCTTCTTCGCATCACCTACGCCGGCGATGCCGACAATCAGCGAGGAAATCACAATCGGGATCACGATCATCTTGATCAGGCGGATAAAGATATCGCCCGCCGGCTGCAACACATTGCTGATCCACCAGGCTTTTTCAGCACTGAAATGGTTGAGCACTGCACCGATTGCGATCCCCAGTACCAAACCGATGAGGATCTGCCAGGCGAGGCTTAGCTTTGCCTTCTTCATGTCATTACCCTTACTTCAAGTGGACTTAAGGCAAATGCGCCACTCGCAACGCTCGCAAGCGAAAAAGTGTGCGCATTTGCCTCCATGGAAGGTCACCGCAGCATGGCCGAAATGGCTTACTGGCAGGCGAAAAAAGGCGCAACTATTCCCATGCAAGGGTTCGACGTCTAATGCCGTAAACGCCTACCCTATGCCGAATCGGCATGACTTTTTTTGAAATTAACTGTCCGAACGGTCAGTTCAAATCCGCCATTAAAGCCCGTGAATATGCCGTTAACCGGCCAATACCGGCTCGCTCAGAGATGTTGGACGACTTATATAGGTTGGCGGAAATGCCTGGGAATTCACTGACCTGGCGCCAGAAATGTCCTATGGCGCAGCTAAAATTTTCTCGATAGATGGTCGCTACGAAACACCAAGTAATGGTTGGGCGCGCGCAAAAGAGAAATTGTCGGCTATGAGCCGTATAAGAAGCGGAGCATGAGAGTGACAAGCCCGTCGCAAGTTCAGCAAGCGTGAGGGCTTGTGAACTTGCGTCGCAGCTTTTCACCTGACCCGGCCCTTGCGCAGGCACTCCCTGTACCCGTAGGTCACGCCGATCTCGATTGATCAGAGCAACCCGGCCCCCTGGTCATGCATCACCCTTGGTGGGTGATGCAGACAGAAAGAAGCAAAGGGCTTCTTTCTATGGACGCCGGCTCCGCAGACGACAGACGCGTCAGACGGAACCTAGTACCAATTCGGATCTTTCTTCAGTTGCTCCATCAGCAACTTCTGCATGCCTTCGTTCGGCTTACCGATAAAACGGTAATCGGCGTGCCGTGTCGGGGACTTGTCTGCCGGTAAACCGGCCGGGACTTCCACCAACATGGCGTAGGCATCTTCCTTGTCGTAGCTGAAGGCAACGATCAGGCGCTTGTTCAGGCACGTATCTGCAGTTTCACAGAGCGGCCCCACCAAGTACTTCTCGCCATCCTCTTCTACAGCGTTCATTTGTTCGGCCGTACCGGACAGGTTCATCACCCATTCCGGCAGGCGCTGTTCTTTCTTCACCACGCTTTGCCAGGTTTCGCGGTACTGCTTGTCCGCGCTGAGCAATTCGTTGGCTCGGGATTGGCCGTCATTGGCGGCCATCACCAAGCCGCTGCCGCCCAAGAGCAGGGCGGCAACTATGGCTTTAAAGGACAAATGGGTCATATTCAGCCTCGGCCGCGACGACCAAAGAAGAACGAAGCGATGAACATCACCAGGAAAACCACAAACAGAATTTTTGCGATACCCGTGGCAGTGCCCGCGATACCACCGAAGCCCAGGACTGCAGCCACAATGGCGATGATCAGAAATGTGATTGCCCAACTCAACATGGTGATTCTCCTTACGCTTTTTTAGAGGTAACAGCGGTAGTGCCGTACAGCCGCTCAATACAAGCGACCTTTTCTTGCTTAGAACACCCAACGCTCCTGGGCTGGCAATTCACCCAGGGTCGAACCCTGGTCTGCCACTCTCAATTGCGGGGCGGTTGCATCAGTAGTAGCGCTGGCACTGCCAACGGAACGGAAATGGGTTTGGGTCATCGACGGACGTTCGAATTGCGGGGTTTGCTGCTGACTTTGCTGCCAATGCTGCATCTGCTGGCCGGCAATCAACGTGACCATCAAAGCCAGGCTGGCAAACAGACCTTGCTGCATGCGCAGTGGCGAGACACGTAGTTGGCTGAGGCTTTGGCGAGTCATGCTGCATTTCTCCCGCATTCTGATTATTCGTTGGGAGAGCTATTGCAGAGTGCATGCCAGTTTTTTTACAAAATAAAACTCAATAAAATCAGTAGGTTATGAATACACCAGGACTGTATCGGACAGCATCCTGCACGATACCCCTTTGCAGGCCGTGCGAAATGCACGATGGTCAGTGGTCGGGTCAACGGATCGAAAGTGCAGGAGGCGTTGCCGAAGTGGCAGGAAGGCATGAAAACGCCATCAATCGGCGTCTTTGTAGGAGAACGTGAAGATACCTGCGCGAAGATGCCTTTTATGAATCAGAATAAACCATGCAACTTGCCCGATTAATCCGGGACTAAACACCATCATTTATAGTTAAGGAGCGCGGGACAGATGGAATCAGCCAAGGAACTTCAAGGCCGCATTCTTTTAGTGGATGACGAATCCGCAATCCTCCGCACCTTCCGTTACTGCCTGGAAGATGAAGGCTACACCGTAGCCACAGCCAACAGCGCCGCCCAAGCCGATGCCTTGATGCAGCGTCAGGTATTCGACCTGTGCTTCCTGGACCTGCGCCTGGGTGAAGACAACGGCCTGGATGTGTTGGCCCAGATGCGCATCCAGGCGCCATGGATGCGCGTGGTGATAGTGACCGCGCATTCGGCCGTGGACACCGCCGTTGACGCGATCCAGGCCGGCGCCGCCGACTACCTGGTCAAGCCGTGCAGCCCAGACCAACTGCGCCTGGCCACCGCCAAGCAGTTGGAAGTGCGCCAGCTTTCGGCACGCCTGGAGGCGCTTGAGGGCGCAGTGCGCCAACCCAAGGACGGCCTCGACTCCCACAGCCCGGCGATGATGGTAGTGCTGGAAACCGCGCGCCAAGTGGCAGGCACCGATGCCAACATTTTGATCCTGGGCGAGTCCGGCACTGGTAAAGGCGAGCTGGCCCGGGCCATACACGGGTGGAGCAAACGCTCGAAAAAATCCTGCGTGACCATTAACTGCCCGTCACTGACAGCGGAATTGATGGAAAGCGAATTGTTCGGCCACAGTCGCGGCGCCTTTACCGGGGCCAGCGAGAGTACCCTGGGCCGGGTTAACCAAGCCGACGGCGGCACGCTGTTTCTCGACGAGATCGGCGACTTCCCCCTGACTTTGCAGCCAAAACTGCTGCGATTCATTCAAGACAAGGAATATGAACGCGTAGGCGACCCGGTCACCCGACGTGCCGACGTGCGCATCCTGGCGGCCACCAACCTGAACCTGGAAGACATGGTGCGCGACGGCCGTTTCCGGGAAGACTTGCTCTATCGCCTCAACGTCATCACCTTGCACCTGCCGCCGCTGCGCGAGCGCAGTGAAGACATCCTGACCCTGGCCGACCGTTTCCTGGCGCGCTTCGTCAAGGAATACGCCCGGCCTGCGCGCGGCTTCAGCGATGCCGCCCGTGAGGCGCTGCTTAACTACCGCTGGCCGGGCAATATCCGTGAACTGCGTAACGTGGTGGAACGGGCCAGCATTATTTGCCCGCAGGAAAAGGTTGAAATCAGCCACCTCGGCATGGCCGAACAGCCGACCAACAATGCCCCGCGTATCGGCGCAGCGCTGAGCCTGGACGAGCTGGAGAAAGCCCATATCGGCGCCGTTCTCGCTACCAGCGACACCTTGGATCAAGCGGCCCGCACCCTGGGCATCGACGCGTCGACCCTGTACCGCAAACGTAAACAGTACAACCTGTGAGCTGTACCTTATGAAGCTTGCGATGAAACTGCGCACTCGGTTGTTTCTGAGTATCTCAGCGCTGATCACCGTCGCCCTGTTGGGACTGGTCCTGGGACTGGTCAGCGTCATGCAAATGGCCAAGAGTCAGGAGTCGGCGATCCGCAGCAACTTCATCACCCTGGACCTGGGCCTCAAGCTGCGTCAGACCTTGGGCGACCAGTTGATCCTGATGCTGGAGGAGCAGCCCGACCCCGCTGCCCTGCAGACGTCCAAGCAAAACTATTTTGCCCTGCTGGACCAAGGCATCGCCCATGAACAGCAGGACGGCAGAACCAGTGGCTTCAGCCAGGCTCGCATCGACTACCTGAATTTTCTCAAGGCGTTTGACGAGGCTCAGCGAAGCTCACTGGCCAACAGTAAAAACGAAAAGCTCACCGAAACCTTCAATACATTGCGCAATGGTTTGATCGCCGAGCACAAACAAGCCCTGGAAAATATCAACGACAGCGAACATAAGTCGCGCAATCGTGCCTTGTTGATCGCCGGCCTGCTGGGACTGGTCGGCCTGGCGGTGTTGATCATCGGCTTCGTCACCGCCCATGGCATCGCCCGGCGCTTTGGCGGGCCAATTGAAGCCTTGGCCAAGGCCGCCGACAAGATCGGGCAAGGCGATTTCGAAGTGACGCTGCCGATCTCATCGGCGGCAGAAATGAATCAGCTGACCCGTCGTTTCGGCATCATGGCCGAAGCACTGCGTCAGCATCAGGCGACCAATATCGATGAATTGCTGGCCGGCCAGCAACGCCTGCAAGCAGTGCTCGACAGCATCGACGACGGCTTGCTGATGATTGACCGCCAAGGCCGCCTGGAGCACCTTAACCCTGTGGCACAGCGTCAGTTGGGCTGGGACGAAGAGCGCCTCGGCCAGGGCTTGGGTGAAGCCTTGGGTCGCCCTGAGATGGATGAGCAACTGCAACTGGTGCTGCGCGGCGGCAACCTGGAGCGCGCGCCGGACGATCTGGAAGTGGAAGTCGAAGGCGAACTGCGCCTGCTGACCTACAGCCTGACGCCGGTCAGCCATACCCAAGGGCATATTCTAGGCGCGGTGATGGTGCTGCATGACGTCACCGAACAACGCGCGTTCGAACGGGTGCGCAGCGAGTTCGTCTTACGCGCCTCCCACGAGTTGCGTACGCCGGTGACGGGCATGCACATGGCCTTCGGGCTGTTCCGCGAACGGGCGAAGTTTCCCGCCGAGTCCCGTGAAGCGGACCTGCTGGATACGGTCAATGAAGAAATGCAGCGCCTGATGCAGTTGATCAACGATTTGCTCAACTTCTCGCGCTACCAGAACGGCCTGCAAAAACTCACCCTCGGGCCGTGCGATGTCACCGACCTGCTGGAGCACGCGCGAGGCCGGTTCACGGAGCTGGCGAACGCACAGGACATCGAACTGCTGGTAGAAGCCCAATCCGAGTTGCCCAGGCTGTATGCCGACCAGGTTCAGCTCGAACGTGTACTCGATAACCTTCTAGGCAACGCTTTGCGACATACCGCCAACGGTGGCCAGATTCGCTTGCAGGCGCGCCGCCACGGCGAACGGGTGATTATCAGCGTCGAAGATAACGGCGAGGGTATTGCTTATGGCCAACAGGGGCGCATCTTTGAGCCCTTCGTACAGGTAGGCCGCAAGAAAGGTGGCGCCGGCCTCGGGCTGGCGTTGTGCAAGGAGATCGTACAGCTGCACGGCGGCCGGATGGGCGTGTATTCGCGGCCGGGGCAGGGTACGCAGTTCTATATGGCGTTGCCGTTGTAGCCTGGCTGGAAAAAATGTGAGGCTTGCCCGCGATTGCGGTGGTTCAGCCAAAACTTTATTGACTGACACTCCGTCATCGCGGGCAAGCCCGCTCCCAAATTTGCATCGGCTTACAGCTTATCGGCGGTTCAATGCGCTCAGGATCGCAGCACTTTCCGCATCCGGCGTGCCGTCAAACCGTGATGGCCGGAAGTGCATCTGGAACGCCGCGATTACATGTCGCGTGGCCACATCCAGCTCACCTGTCTGCGGCGTCGGGTAGCCCAGGCGCGCCAGTTCTTCCTGGAACCACGTGATACTCGGCAGGCTGACGGCATATTGCTGCTGGAACCGAGCCACCGCCTGTGCATCCGGCCACACACCCAAACCTTCAGCCGCCAGGCGCTTCCACGGGAACAACGGGCCCGGGTCGAGCTTGCGCAATGGCGCAATGTCGCTGTGGCCGATGATGTTCTTGGGGTCAATGCCGTTGCGTTTGCTGATGTCCTTGAGCAACACCACCAATGACTGCACCTGGGCCTCTGAGTACGGGTACCACAGGCGGCCGGTCGGCGAGTCCATATAACCTGGGTTAACAATTTCGATGCCAATGGAGCTGGAGTTGAGCCAGGTGCGGCCCGCCCACTCGCTTTCACCGGCGTGCCAGGCGCGCTGGCTCTCGTCCACCAGCTTGTAGATGGTGCCTGAGGCGTCGTCGCCGATAAGGTAATGGCTGCTGACCTGGCCGTGTGTGAGCAGCGCCAGGGAGCGCTCAAGGCTGGCCGAGGTGTAATGGACAATGACGAACTGCACCCGGTTGTCGTGGTTCGACGAAGGATGGCTGGTGTTCAGCCGCGGGCCGCTGGCGCAGCCGGCGAGCAGGAGAAACACAAAGGCGATGCAAAAAGATTTCATGGCGGAAGACAGTACGCAGAAGACGATAATGCAACAGTGTAACGGATGGTTAGGGGCTCGACGGTCAAATCACAAAATGGAACATCTTTTACGCCGCCTGCACCCGGTTGCGTCCAGCTGCCTTGGCCCGGTACAACGCCTCATCGGCACGTTTTAGCGCCAGGTCACTGCGTTCTCCCGGTTGAAACTGCGCCACGCCCATGGACACCGTGATGGTCACCGGCTCGCCCTTGAAGTGAAACGGGCACGCTTCGATGGCCGAACGCAGCACCTCACCCACGTCCAGCGCATCTGCCAGGGCTGAGTCCGGCATCAACAATACAAACTCTTCACCCCCAAATCGCGCGATAAAATCGTCGGGGCGCAGGCGCTTGCGCAACACATTGGCGATGATCTTCAGCACCTTGTCGCCCGCCAAGTGGCCGTAGCCATCGTTGATGCGCTTGAAGTGGTCCAGGTCGAGCATGGCCAGTGACAGGCTGTTGCCGCGCTGATGCCAGCTATTCACTTCATGATCCAAGCGCTCGCTCCAGGCCGCACGGTTGGGCAGGCCGGTGAGCGGGTCGATCAAGGCCTTCTGGCGCTGCACTTCCAGATGCTCGCGATAACCTTGGGCTTCCTGCTCCATGTTCGCCACCCGCTCGGCCAGGCTTTTGAGCCGTGCCGCGACTTCCTGCTCGCGCTGGTCACGCTGCTGCTGGTGTTCGTCCATGGTGCCGAGCAGGCCTTCAAGGTGGCTTTCCAGTACCTGCTTGAGGCTGTCCAGGTCGGCAGCTTCCTGCACGCTGCTTTGCAGGCCGTCGACCTGTTCACGGATCTGCGTATCCAGTTCCCGCGCGGCCGAGCGGCTGTCGGCGTGCCCTTCGCTGGCCACCTGCAGATGGCCCTGAAAGGCTTCAAGGCGTTCATTGAGCTGCTTGAGATAGGCCTCGAACTCATGCTGGCCGCTGTCTGTAATCGCCAGCATCAGCACCGCCAGGTCATCGAGGATCGGCAGCAATTCGTACCAGTTCAAGCCGTGGGCCAAGCGCTCGCGCATGGCTTCGGCCTGGGGCCGGTGGCGCTCGGGTAAGGACAGATCCTCCAGCAAGCCGAGCAAGGTGTCTTCGATATGCTTGGCGACCGAGCTGTAGGACGGCTCGGGGGAGTCGGGCAGGGCATAGGTGCCGTCCGGTTGCAGCGCATCGGGGTCGGGTTCGCAGGTTTCCAGCACAGGCGGAAGCGACAGGCTGCCGATGACCGTTTGATCTGGCGTGTCGACCTCAACCTGCGGTTCTTCGATAAATGCAGCAAGGGCGCTTTCGGGCGCGGCTTCATCTAGTGCTGGCTCGGGCACCTCTGGCTCAGAGACTTCGACAGGCGCGACGGAGACTTGCTCCAGCGCCGGAGCCTCGAAGACAAAGGTTTCGCCGGCGACTTCAGCCACTTTGACCGGCTCAGCGGGTTCAGGTTGCGCGGCGGCCGGCGTTACCGGCAATGGCGCGAAGGCGCGCAAGGCCTGGGTCAGCTCTTCGGATTGCGCGGGTTCCAGAGCCTCGGGCGCGGCTTTGGCAGCGTCAGGTTTCGGCGCCGGCGGTTGCGGTGCATTGAGCGGGGCAGATTCAACCATCGGCGCCTCATTCGACACATCCTTTGCACCAAACAGGCGTTGCAGCAGGCCTGGCCCAGAGCGCGCGGCTTCGCCTTCAGGCTCCAGGTTATTCAGCGCCTGCCCTTGCAGGCTGCTCAATTCGCTGAGCAGCAGCGGAATCTCACGCGCCTGGCCGACTCGGCCATCAAGCTGCTTGGCAAAGGTTTTCAGCGGGCGGGCGACTTCACGCGGCAGGGGCAGCTTCTGCAACTGCGCAACCAAGGCAGTCAGCGCAGTACTGATCTGGTCGACCCGGGTTTCGCGGCGCTGCTCCGAGTCGAGCACGGCCTTTTCCAGGCGTGGCAGCAAGGCGGCGAGGGCGGCGTCCATGTCGTCGGTGCGCACCACATCGCGCATCTCCTTCATGCATTGATCAACCGCTCGGTCAGTACCTTCCGCCGCCAGCGTGCTGCGCACCAGGCCTCGGCGCAGCAGGTCGAGGCGCGCGGCCCAGCGGCGTTCGAGCTTGTCTTGCTGCTCAACGCTTTTAAGGTATTTCTCTTTCCAGCGCTGGGCGTCGTCGCTCATGCAAGGGGTCCGCGAGGGCCTGGGCTCAACGCGGGCAATGCATCAGCCGTGAGCGAACCCGGCAGACGAATCTCTACCGCGACCGGCAGGTGATCGGAAATGGGCTGCGCCAGCACCTGCACACTTTCCAGTGTGAGGCTCGGGCTGAGCAGGATATGGTCGAGACAACGTTGCGGGCGCCAGCTGGGGAACGTGGCTTCGACTTGCGGCGCCAGTAACCCGAGGTCGCGCAACGGCGAATTCTGCAACAGATCGGTGGCATGGGTGTTCATGTCACCCATCAGCACCTGGTGTTTGTAGTTGCCGATCAGATCACGCACGTAGGCCAACTGGAGGTTGCGTGTACGCGCTCCAAGCGCAAGGTGCATCATCACCACCACCAAGGCTTCCGGGCCTTCGCCGAAACGCACAAGAATCGCGCCGCGCCCTTTTGGGCCGGGCAACGGGTGATCTTCGATGGCCGTCGGCTTCAAGCGGCTGAGCACGCCATTGCTGTGCTGCGCCAGGCGCCCGAGGTTGCGGTTGAGTTGCTGATACCAATAAGGGAAAGCACCGAGATGGGCGAGATGCTCCACCTGATTGACATAACCGGAGCGCATGCTGCCGCCGTCGGCTTCCTGCAAGGCGACCAGATCGAAGTCGTTGAGCAGGTCGCCGATTTTCTGCAGATTACCGGTACGCCCTTTGTGCGGCAGCAGATGCTGCCAGCCACGGGTGAGGTAGTGCCGATACTTCTCGGTACTGTTGCCCACCTGGATATTGAAGCTGAGCAGCCGCAGACGGCTGTCTGCCGGCAAGCCCGTGGACTCCAGGTGGTGTTCGTTGACCCGCGGTTCATGCAGGCCAACGCTACGTTCAGTACCCCAGCCGCGCATGATGGCCCCCTTACTTGGCTGCGCGCTCTTTAGCGATCAGTTGGTCGGCAACATTGAGGGTTTGCTCAGGACCACCGGTAGTGCCCAGGTCGAAACGGTATTTGCCGTTGACGATCATGGTCGGTACGCCTTGTACGCCGTACTTCTGCGCGAGTTCCTTGGCCTGTTTGATTTGGCCCTGGATAGCGAAGGAGTTGAAGGTGGCCAGGAACTTGTCCTTGTCGACGCCTTGGGTGGCAACAAAGTCAGCCATTTCGTCAGGCTTGGTCAGGCGCTTGCCTTCTTTCTGAATCGCATTGAATACAGCGTTGTGAACCTTGTGCTCGACACCCATGGCTTCCAGGGTCAGGAACAGTTGACCGTGGGCATCCCATGGGCCGCCGAACATGGCTGGAATGCGTTTGAAATTCACGTCGGACGGGAGTTTTTCAACCCAAGGGTTGATGGTCGGCTCAAAAGCATAGCAATGCGGGCAGCCATACCAGAACAGCTCCACCACTTCGATCTTGCCTGGCTCCGAAACCTGCACCGGGGTAGCCAATTCAACATAGGTTTTACCGGCTTCAAGCGGCACATCGGCAGCGTGTGCGGTCATGCCGAAGAGGCTGGCAGTGACGAGAGCGGCGCTGAGGATCAGATTACGCATGCTTTACTCCTGGACAAATAAAGTCGCCTCACGCGACCTTTAGTTGTGACAGGTCTACGCGGGCATGAGTTCGTTAGTGTAACGGCACCGGCCACAAAAAAGGGCGGCCTAAGCCACCCTTTTTATGCTTGCATCGATGGATTAATCGAGCGTTAACGTCCCAGGCCCAATCAGTGCAGGCCCTGAATATAGCTGGACAGCGCTTCGATATCTTTATCCGAAAGTTTCGCCGCAATGTCAGTCATCATTTTGTTGCTGGCATCGCCATCGATGGAGCGAACCTTCTCGCGAAAGTCCTTCAATTGCTTGGCGGTGTATTGGGCGTGCTGACCACTCAGGTGAGGGAAACCCGCCTCGGCCAGCCCACTGCCACCTGCAATGTGACAAGCCTTACAGGCAGGCATGCCACCAATAGGCTGGTCTTCGGCGAGCTTGCCGCCTTGGAACAACGCCTGGCCTTTATCAACGAGCTTCGGATCAGCAGCTCCCACACTGCCTTTCTGGCTGGCAAAATACGCCGCGATGTCCGCCAGGTCCTGATCGCTGAGATTGGTCAGCAGACCGGTCATTTCCAGCACCGTGCGCTTGCCGTCCTTGATGTCGTGCATCTGCTTGGTCAGGTAACGCTCGCCCTGGCCTGCCAGTTTGGGGAAGTTCGGCGCCGGGCTGTTGCCATCCGGTCCATGGCAAGCACCACATACGGCGGCTTTCGCCTGGCCCGCTGTAGCGTCGCCTGCAGCATGGGCAACACCGGTGATGCCCAAGGTCAACAGCAGACTCACGATCAGTTTGTTCATCAGCTAATCCAACTACGGCTAAGGGTTTAAGAGTTATCTACCGGGTTTACTCACCATCAACTCGTTGATGGCCTGGTAATCCTCAGTACTGCAGTCCATGCACAAACCACGCGGCGGCATTGCCTTGAAACCCTGAGTCACGTGTTGCATCAGCTTAGCCATGCAAACTCGGTTGTACAGCGCCTCTGGATCCTGTGTAGCCTGAGCGCCTAAAAGCGCGATCAGGACACCAAAAGCGCGCAACCATCAGGTCATACATCGACCTTTTCAGGGTTTGAGAGCGTTTTGCGTTCTAATGCGCAATGAAGGTCTTTCGCTCCCGTGAACTTCATCCTTCGCTGGGACAAAGCACACACAAAATCTGCGGCATTATATACTGGCGCTACTGAAACGGAAACGACACCGCTTGCCGCACCCTTTCTCGGCACCGCCCACATCGGAAATCTCATGCAACTCAAGAATCCCATCCTCGGCCTGTGCCAACAGTCCACGTTCATGCTCAGCGCCGCCAAAGTGGACCAATGCCCCGATGACGAAGGCTTTGAAGTGGCCTTTGCCGGCCGCTCCAACGCCGGCAAGTCCAGCGCGCTGAACACCCTGACCCACGCCAGCCTGGCGCGCACCTCGAAAACTCCAGGCCGCACGCAGCTGCTCAATTTCTTCAAGCTAGACGATGATCGGCGTCTGGTCGACCTGCCGGGCTACGGTTACGCAAAAGTACCTATCCCGTTGAAGCTGCACTGGCAGCGTCACCTGGAGGCGTACCTGGGTGGCCGCGAGAGTTTGAAGGGTTTGATTCTGATGATGGACATCCGTCATCCAATGACCGATTTCGACCTGCTGATGCTCGACTGGGCCGTCGCCAGCGGTATGCCAATGCATATCCTTTTGACCAAGGCCGACAAGCTGACCTACGGCGCGGCCAAGAACACCTTGCTCAAAGTGCAGTCCGAAATCCGTAAGGGCTGGGGCGACGCGATCACCATCCAGTTGTTCTCGGCGCCCAAGCGCATGGGCCTGGAAGACGCTTACACCGTACTGGCCGGCTGGATGGAATTGGCAGACAAGGGCGCGGAAATCGCCGAATAACTTTTCTGCGGGCAAAAAAAACCCCGGACTTCGTATGGGGAGGGGAAGTTCGGGGTCCAAGTTCCGGACCGCTAGGGCGGGGTCCAGATATCTGCCAACACTTAACACAACATAGGAGCATTGAAGGGCTTCACCACCCATTCAGTAACTCTGAGTAGCAGTTCACGGGTTAAGTTCCGGCAGGTCAAAAAACTATTGGAAATAACCTGCGACGCTTTCTGATCTAAAGCGCTCTGCCATCACCCTCGGCAATGGCAGAGCCGCGCTGTCAGTGTGCTTCGTCCCAGTTATCGCCCACGCCCACGTCCACCACCAATGGCACGTCCAGCTTGGCTGCCGCGCTCATATGCTCGCGGATCTTCTCGCTGACTTGCTCTACCAGATCCTCACGCACCTCAAGCACCAATTCATCGTGCACCTGCAGGATCACCTTGGCGTCCAGGCCCGACTCGGTCAGCCAGTTGTCCACCAGCACCATGGCTTTCTTGATGATATCCGCCGCGGTGCCTTGCATCGGCGCGTTGATCGCCGTGCGCTCAGCGGCCGCGCGTTCCTGGGGCTTGTTGGAGTTGATGTCCGGCAGGTACAGCCGACGCCCAAAGAAGGTTTCGACATAACCCTGGTCGGCCGCCTGGGCGCGGGTGCGCTCCATGTATTCACGAACGCCCGGGTAGCGCGCAAAGTACACATCAATGTAGGCCTTGGCGGTCTTGGTATCGACGCCAATGTCCTTGCCGAGCTTCTGCGCGCCCATGCCGTAGATCAGGCCAAAGTTAATGGCCTTGGCACTGCGGCGCTGGTTCGACGTGACTTCTGTCAGCTCAACCTTGAACACTTCGGCGGCGGTGGCGGTGTGCACGTCCAGGTCATTACGGAACGCATTCATCAGCCCCTCGTCCTTGGACAAATGCGCCATGATCCGCAGTTCGATCTGCGAATAGTCCGCCGCCAGCAACTTGTAGCCTTTAGGCGCGACAAACGCCTGGCGAATGCGCCGCCCTTCGGCAGTGCGCACCGGGATGTTCTGCAGGTTCGGATCACTGGACGACAAACGCCCGGTGGCCGCCACCGCCTGATGATAAGACGTGTGAATACGCCCGGTACGCGGGTTGATCTGCTCCGGCAGGCGATCGGTGTAGGTGCTTTTAAGCTTGCTCATGCTGCGGTACTGCATCAGCACCTTGGGCAGCAGGAAGTCATCTTCGGCCAGCTTGGCCAACACTTCTTCAGCCGTGGATGCCTGGCCTTTGCCGGTCTTTTTCAGTACCGGCAAACCGAGCTTCTCGTAGAGAATCGCCCCGAGTTGCTTGGGCGAGCCCAGGTTGAACGCTTCACCGGCGATCTCAAACGCCTGGCGCTCCAGCTCCACCATCTTGTTGCCCAGCTCGATACTCTGGATGCCCAGCAGCGCCTTATCCACCAGCGCGCCCTGGCGCTCGATACGCGCCAGCACCGGCACCAACGGAATTTCGATGTCGGTCAGCACACTGGCAAGGCTTGGAATGGCTTCAAGCTGTGCATGCAAAGCCTGGTGCAGGCGCAGCGTCACGTCGGCATCTTCGGCCGCGTAAGGCCCAGCTTGCTCAAGCGGGATCTGATCAAATGTCAGCTGCTTGGCGCCTCTGCCGGCGATGTCCTGGAAACTGACGGTGTCGTAGTCCAGGTACTTCTTGGCCAGGCTGTCCATGTCGTGCCGGGTCGCGGTGGAGTTCAGCACGTAGGATTCGAGCATGGTGTCGAAGGCAATGCCGCGCACGGTAATGCCGTTGGACTGGTCGCCGCCGATGGCACAGTTGGCCAGGATGTTCATGTCGAACTTGGCGTGCTGGCCAACCTTGAGCTTGGTCGCGTCTTCCAGCAACGGCTTCAAGGCCAGCAGTACCGTGTCACGGTCCAGTTGCTGCGGCGCACCGATGTAGGAATGGGTCAGCGGGATGTAGGCCGCTTCATGGGGCTGTACGGCAAAAGAGACGCCGACCAGTTGCGCCTGCTGCGCATCGATCCCCGTGGTTTCGGTGTCGAACGCGAACAATTTTGCCGCGTTGAGCTTTTTCAGCCAGGCGTCGAATGTCGCCTGGTCGAGGATGGTGGTGTAGGACGCCTCTGCGGGTGCCACGACTTCGACGGCTTCCTCAACAACTGGAGCAGCCTTGAGCTCAACGCGCTTGGCATCACGCTGGATTTCATCAAACCAGCTCTTGAACTCCAGCAGCGTGTACAGCTCCAGCAGCTTTTCGCGGTCCGGCTCGATCAGGTGTAAATCATCCAGGCCCACATCCAGCGGCACGTCGACCTTGATCGTCGCCAACTGATAGGACAGGAATGCCATCTCCTTATGCTCTTCCAGCTTGGCCGGCAGCGTCTTGGCACCACGGATGGGCAAGGTCGGCACGATATCCAACTGCTCATACAGCTCTTTGATGCCGCCATTCACGCCCACCAGCAAGCCGGAAGCCGTCTTCGGACCAATGCCCGGAACGCCTGGGATGTTGTCGGACGAATCGCCCATCAGCGCCAGATAATCGATGATCTGCTCCGGAGCGACACCGAATTTCTCCTTCACGCCCTCGATGTCCATCGAGCTACCGGTCATGGTGTTGACCAAGGTAATGTGCCCGTCGACCAGCTGCGCCATGTCCTTGTCGCCGGTAGAAATCACCACCGGGCGGCTGGCGGCCGCGCTGCTGCGGGCCAGGGTGCCGATCACATCATCGGCCTCGACGCCTTCAACGCACAGCAACGGGAAGCCCAGGGCGATCACGCTCTGGTGCAGGGGCTCGATTTGCAGGCGCATGTCATCGGGCATGCTCGGGCGGTTGGCCTTGTATTCGGCGTACATCTCATCGCGAAAGGTCCCACCCTTGGCGTCGAACACCACCGCGAACGGGCTGTTCGGGTACTGCTTGCGCAGGCTTTTGAGCATGTTCAACACGCCCTTGACCGCACCGGTGGGCAGGCCTTTGGACGTAGTCAGCGGTGGCAACGCGTGAAAGGCGCGGTACAGATAAGAAGAACCGTCCACCAGGACGAGGGGGGCTTGGCTCATGAGCAGGATCAACCTTTTCGGCGGGTCAGGCGCTAGAATAGCCGGACCAATGACGACAAAGGGACAAGGTTATCATGCGTACAGTAAATCGCCTGTTGTTGACCGGCTTGATTGCACTCACTCCGATAGTGGCCATGGCGGCAGATACTGCGCCGTCGGGCGACCCGGAAGTTACCATTCGCACGGAAGGCGACAAGACCATTCAGGAATACCGCCAGAATGGCTTCCTGTACGCAATCAAGGTGACGCAAAAAGGCTTTCCACCGTATTTCCTGGTGCGCGCGGACGGAACCGATGCGAACTTCATCCGCTCTGACCAGCCGGATATGCTGATCCCGTCATGGAAGATCTTCGAATGGAAATGATTTCTTAATTTTAACCGGCGCCGCACACCGCGGCGCCCGTACTGGCAGTTTAAACATGTCTGTGTTCACCCCCCTGGCTCGGCCCGAGCTGGAAACCTTTCTCGCCCCTTACGGGCTCGGCCGCCTGCTTGATTTCCAGGGGATTGCCGCGGGTAGCGAAAACACCAACTTCTTTATCAGCCTGGAACAGGGCGAATTCGTCCTGACCCTGGTTGAGCGCGGCCCTGTGGCGGAAATGCCGTTCTTCATTGAACTGCTCGATGTACTCCACGACGCCGACCTGCCGGTGCCTTACGCCCTGCGTACCACCGACGGCGTGGCACTTCGCGAACTCAAGGGCAAACCGGCGCTGTTGCAACCGCGCCTGGCCGGCAAGCACATCAAGGACGCCAACGCGCAGCATTGCGCCGAGGTCGGCGACCTGCTCGGCCACCTGCACCTGGCGACCCAAGGCGACAAAGTGCTGGAGCGCAAGACCGATCGCGGCCTGGAGTGGATGCTCACAGAGGGCGCGCAGCTTATTTCACACCTGAACGACGCCCAGCAGCGCCTGCTGCAAGCGGCCTTGAGCGAAATCCAAGCCCACAAGGCCGATATCCTCGCCCTGCCGCGCGCCAACGTGCACGCCGACTTGTTCCGCGACAACGCGATGTTCGAAGGCACGCACCTCACCGGCTTGATCGACTTCTACAACGCCTGCTCAGGCCCGATGCTGTACGACGTGGCCATCGCCTTGAATGATTGGTGCTCCGACGCCGATGGCGTGATTGATGGGCAACGCGCCCGCGCCTTGCTGGGCGCCTACGCGGGGCTGCGGCCGTTTACCGCCAAGGAGGCCGAGTTGTGGCCGACCCTGCTGCGCGTGGCGTGTGTACGCTTCTGGCTGTCACGCCTGATCGCCGCGGAATCGTTTGCCGGGCAGGATGTGCTGATCCATGACCCGGCCGAGTTCGAGCATCGGCTGGCGCAGCGTCAGCAGGTTACCGTCCACCTGCCGTTCGCGCTCTAGCACTCGACTCGGTCAATGTGGGAGCTGGCTTGTCGAATCGTCGCACCGCTGCGATAGCGGTGTCGACTGATACACCGCCATCGCAGGCAAGCCAGCTCCCACATGGGTTATGTATTTGCAGTTAGAGTGACTCCAGGCACCCGGCCAAGTCATTCCCCAGCTTCTCCAGCACCTGCTCGTAACCCTGCGACGTCGCCGGGGTATAGCCACCTAGCGCATCCAGCTCCGCCAATTTCACCGGCAAGCCCGCCACCAGTGTCTCGGCCAAACGCGGACGCAGCGGCGGCTCGCTGAACACGCAGGTCTTACCCACTTCCTGCAAACGCGTACGCATCGCCGCCACATGCTGGGCGCCCGGCTGCACTTCGGCGGCCACGCTGAACACGCCGGTGTGCTTGAGCCCGTAAGCGTCTTCGAAGTAGTCAAATGCCTCGTGGAATACGAAGTACGGCTTGTCGCCAACGCTGGACAGGCGAGCCTTCAATCGCGCATCCAACGCATCCAGGCGCTCATCGAACGCCTTCACGTTGCTCTGATAACGCGCAGCATTGTCCGGGTCGGCAGTACTCAGGTCAGACGCCATACGCGCCGCAATCACCCGAGCGTTGACCGTCGACAACCACAAGTGCGCATCCAGGCTGCCAGGGCGGTGATCGTGGTCGTGTTCGTCGGCATCATCGGCGTGGGAGTGGCTATCTTCGGCGAACCGACGCAATTTCATCCCAGGCAAGTCCTGAACTGCCACGGTCGGCAGGCTACGGCCCTTGAGTACGCGCGGCAGGAAGCTCTCCATATCCGGGCCGATCCAATACAACAGGTCCACCGACTGTACGCGCCGTACGTCGGATGGGCGCAACGCATAGTTATGCGGCGATGCGCCCGGCGGCAATAGCACCTCTGGAATCGCCACGCCGTCCTGCACAGCGGCGGCGATCAACTGCAGCGGTTTGATGCTGGTCAGCACCTTGACCTCAGCCTGAGCGGCCCCGGCGATGAACAAACTGGTGACAAATACGACAAAAACGGGAAAAAGTCGGGACACGATGACCACTCAATGGCGTAGGAACAGGTAACATAATAACGTCTCTATCAAATGTCTGTCGCCGCTCATGCCTAAAACACCGCTTGCCAGCCGTCCCCACGACCACTCTCACTGCGTGCACACCGCGCTGTCGGAGGCCGATACCCTGTGCGCGCAGAAAGGCTTGCGCCTGACCGCCCTGCGTCGTCGGGTGCTGGAGCTGGTGTGGCAAAGCCACAAGCCGCTGGGCGCCTACGACATTCTTGGCGTGCTCAGCGAGCAGGACGGCCGCCGTGCCGCGCCGCCGACGGTGTACCGCGCGCTGGACTTCCTGCTGGAAAACGGCCTGGTACACCGCATCGCCTCGCTCAACGCCTTTGTCGGCTGCAGCCACCCGGAACACGCGCACCAGGGCCAGTTCCTGATTTGCCGCGAGTGCCATGCCGCCATCGAGCTTGAACAAAAAAGCATCAGCGACGCCATCGTCAAAAGCTCCGCCGACGTGGGCTTCAAGGTCGAAGGGCAAACGGTCGAAGTGGTGGGGCTCTGCTCCGGTTGCCAGGGGGCTTGATGAGCAACGCGTTAATCCGCCTGGAGCAGGTTGGGGTCACGTTCGCCGGGCAAAATGTGCTGGATAACATCGCCCTGAGCGTGGAGCCGGGGCAGATCGTGACCCTGATCGGCCCCAATGGCGCCGGCAAGACCACGCTGGTGCGCGCCGTGCTTGGCCTGCTCAAGCCCGACACTGGCAGCGTGTGGCGCAAGCCCAAGCTGCGCGTCGGTTACATGCCGCAAAAATTACACGTCGATCCAACGCTGCCGCTGTCCGTACTGCGCTTCCTGCGCCTGGTGCCTGGCGTCGACCGCGCGCGCGCCCAGGCGGCGCTCAAGGAAGTCGGCGCCGAACAGGTCATCGACAGTCCGGTGCAGAGTATCTCCGGCGGCGAGATGCAGCGCGTACTGCTGGCCCGCGCCCTGTTGCGCGAACCCGAGCTGCTTGTCCTCGATGAGCCCGTTCAAGGCGTAGACGTTGCCGGCCAGGCCGAGCTGTACAGCCTGATCACCCGCCTGCGCGACCGCCACGGCTGCGGCGTGCTGATGGTCTCCCACGACTTGCACCTGGTGATGAGCACCACGGATCAAGTGGTGTGCCTCAACCGCCACGTGTGCTGCTCCGGCCACCCGGAACAGGTGAGCGGCGACCCGGCATTCGTCGAGCTGTTCGGCAAAAACGCCCAGAGCCTGGCGATTTACCACCACCATCACGACCACGCCCATGATTTGCATGGCGCCGTGGTCGACGATCCCGCTACGCCTCAACCCCATGTTCATGGAGATAGCTGCAAGCATGGCTGATTTTCTGCTCTACGCCCTGCTGGCAGGCTTGGCTTTGGCACTGGTGGCGGGCCCATTGGGCTCGTTCGTGGTCTGGCGGCGCATGGCCTACTTTGGCGACACGTTGTCGCATGCCGCGCTGCTGGGCGTGGCCATGGGGTTCTTGCTGGATGTAAGCCCGACCATCGCCGTCACCGTAGGCTGCCTGCTGCTGGCAGTGCTGCTGGTAACCCTGCAACAGCGCCAGCCGCTGGCCTCCGACACACTGCTGGGCATCCTCGCGCCAAGCACGCTGTCGCTGGGCCTGGTGGTGCTGAGCTTCATGCATGAAGTGCGCATCGACCTGATGGCCTACCTGTTCGGCGACCTGTTGGCGATCAGCCCCACCAATCTTGCCTGGATCCTCGGCGGCAGCGCCGCTGTGTTGGTGCTGCTGGTGACCCTGTGGCGCCCGTTGCTGGCAATTACCGTGCACGAAGAGCTGGCCACCGTGGAAGGCTTGCCCGTGCCGGCGCTGCGCATGACCCTGATGCTGTTGATCGCCGTGGTGATTGCTGTCGCAATGAAGATTGTCGGCGTATTGTTGATCACGTCGCTGTTGATCATTCCCGCAGCCGCCGCCCAGCGCCATGCCCGCTCACCCGAGCAGATGGCGATCGGCGCCAGCCTGCTGGGCATGCTCGCCGTGTGCGGGGGCCTGGCGCTGTCCTGGTTCAAGGACACGCCGGCCGGGCCGTCGATTGTGGTCACGGCCGCCGCCCTGTTTCTGCTGAGTTTTGTCCTGCCCCGTCGAGGGGTGTAGACTTGCTCGCTTTTTGCGCAAATAGAGAGTCGCAGGAATGAAGCCGTTCAACTCCCGTTATCTGCTCCTTGCCGCATTTTCCCTGCTGCTGGGCGCCTGCCAAAGCACACCGCCCGCCGCCCCCGAGGCGCAGGACCCGCGTGCTGCGGCCATCGCGCAGCTGGAGCAAAACCTGGCCAGCAGTGAACTGGCCACCGCCGAAGACGAGCTGGCCGCGCTGCAAGCCCAGTCGCCCAACGACCCGGCGCTGGAAAACTACCAGCGCCAGTTGGCCGAAGCCTACCTGCAGCGCAGCCAGATCGTGTTGCAAAAAGGTGATGTGAATGCCGCCGCTACGGCGTTAAGCCGCGCACGCGCCTTGATGCCCAAGGCTCCGGCGCTCACGGGCGGCGTCAACAGCGCCATCAGCCACGCCCGCAAAGCCGAGCTGGATAAAGCCGAAGCCGCCCTGAAAGCCGCTGAAGCCAAGCCACCCGCCAAGGTCATCGACCCGGCGGCTCAAAGCACCACGGTTGCGTTGAACCTCACCGATATTGAAGAACTTCGCCATCAGTTGGATGCGATCGCCACCGATGTGGTGAATTACCAGTGTGATGTGACCATTCAGGCGCCGCGCACGCAGGATTACCCGTGGTTGGCCACGTTGCTGACCAAACGTGTGAAGCGCATTGATTCAGCGTATGACCTGAAGATTCACCGGCAGATTGTGAAACACATCCCGGCGCAGGTTGTTTTAATTCCGCGCAAGGCAGAATAAAGCCATCGCAGGCAAGCCAGCTCCCACCTTTGAATGTATTCACAGTTCAAAAGGTGGGAGCTGGCTTGCCTGCGATAGCAATCTAACAAACAACCAAAAGCTTAAGCCGGAATCGCCTTGGCCTTAGGCTCCCGCGCCCACACCCGATGCTGCGCAATCGCCGCAAAGAATGCCTTGAACGCCTTGGCATCCGCGCCAACGATCAACCCCGCATCCGCCTCCAGCTTAAGCTGATCCAGCAACGGTTTGGCATCACTGGCAACCGCAATCGCCTTCAAGTGCTTGTACGCCTCCAACAGGAAGTGCAACGCCACGCCATCACCGCTCAGCGCCTTGATCGACTCTTTACCGCCCGGTACGAACACCGCATCAAACGCAACCGACGGCATGCCTTCCATCGACGCATCCACCGGCAGGCTCTTGCCATCCGCAGTCTTCACCGGTGCCGACGTCGGCCCCAGCA
Organism: Pseudomonas sp. Leaf15; assembly: GCF_001421425.1. NCBI lineage: Bacteria > Pseudomonadati > Pseudomonadota > Gammaproteobacteria > Pseudomonadales > Pseudomonadaceae > Pseudomonas > Pseudomonas sp. Leaf15. The sequence continues at coordinate 426,363 of NZ_LMKI01000033.1, read as the reverse complement.
CCTTGGCATGCGCACCTTCGGCGGCCAGCGCCGTCTTCAGCGCCGCGATCGCCGCGCCGTCCACACCGTTAGCCGCAAGAATCGCGACTTTGCGCGTTTTGATATCGCCCGACAGCAGGTTCACCTGGCTCAACGCCGGCGACTCTTTGAGCGACGTCTTGCGTGGCGGCACTGTGCCTTTGGTCGGCGCCGGCAAACCGAGGTTCTGCGCTACGCGCTTGGCCAGTTCCAGGTCGATATTGGCGAGGATCTCGTTGACCTGGCGTGCGCGAATAAACTCACGCTCCACCTTGCCCAACTCGAAGCTGTAGGCCGCGATGATGTGCTCTTTCTCGTGGTGGCTCATGCTGTGGAAAAACAGCGTGGCTTGCGAGAAATGGTCGCCGAACGACTCACTGCGCTCACGCACTTTGTTGGCGTCGACACGCTCGTAATACGTTTCGAACCCGCCATCTTGAGCCGCTGGTGGCGTTTCTTTCGGCCAACCGCCATCAATCGAGTTCGGCTCGTAGGACGCACGACCCTTGTCGATCACCGTGCGATGCTGGGCATCACGCTGGCCATTATGGAAAGGCGTGACCGGCCGGTTGATCGGCAGCTCATGAAAGTTCGGGCCACCGAGTCGGCTGATCTGCGTATCGGTGTAGGAAAACAGACGGCCTTGCAGCAGCGGGTCGTTGGTGAAGTCGATACCCGGCACGATATGGCCTGGGCAAAAGGCGACCTGTTCGACCTCGGCAAAGAAGTTGTCCGGGTTGCGGTTGAGCACCATTTTGCCCAGTGGCGTAATCGGCACCAGCTCTTCGGGGATGATCTTGGTCGGGTCGAGCAGGTCGAAATCGAACTTGTGCTCGTCCTCTTCGGCAACGATTTGCACGCCCAATTCCCACTCAGGGTAGTCGCCGCCCTCGATCGCTTCCCACAGGTCGCGACGGTGGTGGTCGGTGTCTTTACCGGCAAGCTTTTGCGCTTCGTCCCACACCAGCGAGCAGGTGCCGACTTTCGGGTGCCAGTGGAATTTAACGAAGCTGGACTTACCTTCGGTATTGATCAACCGGAAGGTGTGAATGCCAAACCCCTGCATGGAGCGCAGGCTTTTCGGAATGGCGCGGTCCGACATGGCCCACAGCACCATATGCGCCGATTCCGGCTGCAGCGAGACGAAATCCCAGAACGTATCGTGGGCCGAGCCGCCGGTAGGAATCTCGTTGTGCGGCTCAGGTTTTACCGCATGCACAAAGTCCGGAAACTTGATCGCATCCTGAATGAAGAAGATCGGCATGTTGTTGCCCACCAGATCGAAGTTGCCTTCGTCGGTGAAGAACTTCACGGCAAAGCCGCGCACGTCACGCACGGTATCGCCCGAACCACGCGGGCCCTGCACGGTAGAGAAACGCACGAACACCGGGGTTTTATGCTCCGGGTTACGCAGGAAACCAGCCTTGCTCAGCGCCGAATGGTTCTGATAGGTCTGGAAATAACCATGGGCGCCGGTGCCACGGGCATGCACGATGCGCTCCGGGATACGCTCATGGTCAAAGTGCGTGATTTTCTCACGCATGATGAAGTCTTCCAGCAGCGATGGGCCACGGGCGCCGACTTTAAGGGTGTTCTGGTTATCGGAAATCTTTACGCCTTGGTTGGTGCGCAGCGCCTGGCCGGTCGCATCGGAGCGAAACTCTTCCAGGGCCTGCAGCTTGGCGTTGGTGTTGCCACGGTCCAGGGTGTCGGTGCCCGCAAGCTCACTCTTGGGCGGGGTGGCTGGCTTCTTGGTACTCATCAGGCAAAACTCCTTAATCAAAGTGGCCAGAGCGGACCCCCGGCTCGTTTGAGCAAAACCCCAGGCACGGCACCTGAGGAAATCGCGTTGCTTAAGTAGTGACTGATGGGGTTTTTAGCCGTTCCTTTTTTATGACCTTTGATCGCGTTATTGCCAAATCGCTGGTTGAATGCGAAATAAATGCTAAGAAACGCTATACGGACAGGCTAAAATGCGCGCCCGGCTAACCGCTGATCCCTTTTCCATGCGCCCCACAAGGTTCGCTACGTGATCGAGTTTCATAACGTCCATAAAACCTACCGCGTCGCCGGTAAGGAAATCCCCGCACTGCACCCCACCAGCCTGCGCGTCGAAAACGGCCAGGTGTTCGGCCTGATTGGCCACTCCGGTGCGGGCAAAAGTACCCTGCTGCGCCTGATCAACCGGCTGGAACAGCCAAGCGGCGGTCAGATCAACGTCGACGGTGAAGAAGTCACCGCACTGGACGCCAACGGCCTGCGCCGTTTTCGTCAGCAAGTCGGGATGATCTTCCAGCACTTCAACCTGCTGGCGTCCAAGACCGTCGCCGACAACGTGGCCTTGCCGCTGACCCTGGCCGGCGAGTTGTCGCGTAAAGACATCGACCTGCGCGTGGCTGAACTGCTCGCCCGCGTGGGCCTGTCGGATCATGCCAAGAAGTACCCGGCGCAATTGTCCGGCGGCCAGAAGCAGCGCGTCGGCATTGCCCGCGCCCTGGCGACCAAACCGAAGATTTTGCTGTGCGACGAAGCCACCAGCGCCCTCGACCCGCAAACCACAGCCTCGGTGCTCAAGTTGTTGGCCGAGATCAACCGCGAGTTGAAGCTGACCATCGTATTGATCACCCATGAAATGGACGTGATCCGCCGCGTGTGCGACCAGGTGGCCGTGATGGACGCCGGCGTGATCGTCGAGCAAGGCTCGGTGGCCGAGGTGTTCCTGCACCCCAAGCACCCGACCACCAAGCGCTTCGTGCAGGAAGCCGAGCAAGTCGATGAAGGCGAGCAGCGTGATGCGTTTGCCCATGTGCCGGGCCGCATCGTGCGCCTGACGTTCCAGGGCGAAGCGACCTACGCGCCATTGCTGGGGACCGTCGCCCGCGAAACGGGAGTGGACTACAGCATCCTTGCCGGTCGTATCGACCACATCAAAGACACCCCCTACGGGCAACTGACCCTCGCCGTGACCGGTGGGGACATGGACGCCGCCTTCGCCCGCTTTACTGCGGCGGACGTCCACATGGAGGTTCTGCGCTAATGGAAGTCCTGTTGAGTTTCTTCGCCAATATCGACTGGTCCGAAATATGGCTGGCAACCGGCGACACCATGACCATGCTGTTCGGTTCGCTATTCTTCACCGTGGTGCTGGGCCTGCCGTTGGGCGTGCTGCTGTTCCTGACCAGCCCGCGCCAGCTGTTTGAACAAAAAGGCCTGTACGCGCTGCTGTCGCTGATCGTGAACATCCTGCGTTCGCTGCCGTTCATCATCCTGCTGATTGTGATGATCCCGTTCACTGTACTCATCACCGGCACTTCGCTGGGGGTGGCCGGCGCGATCCCGCCGCTGGTGGTAGGTGCGACGCCGTTCTTCGCGCGCCTGGTGGAAACCGCCTTGCGTGAAGTGGACCGCGGCATCATCGAGGCCACGCAGTCCATGGGCGCCAGCACGCGTCAGATCATTATCAACGCGCTGCTACCCGAAGCTCGCCCTGGCATTTTCGCGGCGATTACGGTGACGGCTATTACACTGGTTTCCTACACGGCCATGGCCGGTGTGGTAGGTGCCGGTGGCTTGGGTGACCTGGCGATCCGCTTCGGTTATCAGCGTTTCCAGACCGATGTGATGGTGGTCACCGTGGTGATGCTGTTAATCCTGGTGCAAATTCTGCAAACCGTCGGCGACAAGCTGGTGGTGCACTTTTCTCGAAAATAACGGCCATTGCCGGCCCCCGCCGGCACATGCCCGAACAAGGAGCTTGTTGGATGAAAAAACTACTGGTTGCTTTCGCCGCCGTTGCCGCGTTTTCTGCCCACGCTGCCGAGACTATTACAGTCGCTGCATCGCCGGTGCCCCACGCGGAAATCCTCGAATTCGTGAAGCCTGCACTCGCCAAAGAAGGCGTGGATTTGCAGGTCAAAGTCTTCACCGACTACGTGCAGCCAAACGTACAGGTGGCTGAAAAGCGCCTGGACGCCAACTTCTTCCAGCACCAGCCGTACCTGGATGAGTTCAACAAAGCCAAGGGCACTCACCTGGTGAGCGTTGGCGCGGTACACCTGGAACCCCTGGGCGCTTACTCCAGCAAGTACAAAAAGCTGGAAGACCTGCCAAGCGGCGCCAATGTCGTGATCCCGAACGACGCCACCAACGGCGGCCGCGCCCTGTTGCTGCTGGCCAAGCACAACCTGATCACCCTGAAGGACCCGACCAACATCCTGTCGACCATCAAGGACATCACCGCCAACCCGAAAAACCTGAAATTCCGCGAACTGGAAGCCGCGACCCTGCCGCGCGTGCTGACCCAGGTCGACCTGGCGCTGATCAACACCAACTACGCTCTTGAAGCCAAGCTGGACCCATCCAAGGATGCGCTGGTGATCGAAGGCAACGACTCGCCTTACGTGAACATCCTGGTGACCCGCGACGACAACAAGGATTCGGACGCGGTGAAGAAGCTGGTTGCAGCCCTGCACACGCCGGAAGTGAAAGCGTTCATTCTTGAGAAGTACAAAGGCGCGATTCTGCCGGCGTTCTGATCCAGAGCTACACCGTAAACCTAATGTGGGAGCGGGCTTGCCCGCGATAGCAGAGTGTCAGTCACCGAAGATGTTGACTGGCCTGCCGCTATCGCAGGCAAGCCAGCTCCCACATTTGTTTTGTGTTGTGATCGTTCCCACGCTCCGCGTGGGAATGCAGCCCGGGACGCTCTGCGTCCCGCTGTTGAGGCCGCGACGCAGAGCGTCACAGGAGGCATTCCCACGCAGAGCGTGGGAACGATCATTTGCGCTGGAGTAAAACCGGCAACTCAGCCACCAGCTTTGTGTGGCTTTTGCTGTCAGCGCAGGGCTGGCACCACCTCATGGGTCAACCATTGGCGCAGGCACCGATTCTCCGGGTAGTAGTGGTAGATAAGCAGCGCATAAACGCCAGACTCACTGACCATCAACGTCGGCGCACAGTGGCCATGAGTGATCAGCGGCAGGGTGTGTTGCTGGTCGGGATCGAGCTTGCGCAGTAACGCAAGGTTCAGGTGCAAGCCCATCAGATGGCCGATGTCGGAGGCGCTGAACCAGGGCTGGTCGTCTATCATCACCGCGTGCAGCTGGTGATGGTGGCGGGTGAAGACTTTGGGTGTGATCGGCGGATCAGGGGTAAGTGTTTGCACGGTCTAGCTCCTAACGTATCAAGGGACCGCCAAGCACTACTTCCACGTAATGGGTGGCGGCTGTACGCAGGTGTGGAAGACCGGGACGTTAGGCACCCGGCGCACTCGAAAGCGCCCCGCGCACAGCCACCATAAAACACAGACAAGAAAAAGCGCCTGACACTAGGTGGCGCTTTGTGCGCCTAACGATATAAGGGCTTCCACACCCTGTCACTGAATTTGCAGCGACAGGCCAAAGACTAGCCACCCCAAGACCGTCCAACAAGTTCACGCACAGCGCGATAACACGTGGGAAATCTCCGACGACACCCTGTTCAAACCTTGCACAAAATCCACTGTGGGAGCTGGCTTGCCTGCGATGGCGGTGGGTCAGCAACTGAGATGCAAGCTGGTCCACCGCCATCGCAGGCAAGCCAGCTCCCACAGGTGATTTGTGTTGTTGATTGGGGTGGCGACTGATCGTTCCCACGCTCCGCGTGGGAATGCAGCCCGGGACGCTCTGCGTCCCGCTGTTGAGGTCGCGACGCAGAGCGTCACAGGAGGCGTTCCCACGCAGAGCGTGGGAACGATCATTTGCGCTGTAGCAAACCCGGCAACTGCGCCACCAGCTTCTGGTTGTTCAACGGCGCACGAATAAACCCACGCTGCGTGCCGTCCGGGCCGATCAGCGCCAGGTTGCCGCTGTGGTCCACGGTGTAGTTGGGCTTGCTGGTATCGGCCGGAATAAACGGAATGCTCACCGCATTCGAAACCTTCTGCACATCTTCCACATTCGCGCCGGTCAGGCCTTCGAATTGCGGGTCGAAGTAGCCCAGGTATTGCTTGAGCTGAGTCGGTGTGTCGCGGTTCGGGTCGACGCTGACCAGGATCACCTGCAACTTATCCACCGCCTCTTTAGGCAGCTCGCTCTTGATCTGGCGCAGTTGCGCGAGGGTGGTCGGGCAGATGTCGGGGCAGAAGGTGTAGCCGAAGAACAGCAGGCTCCATTTGCCTTTCAACTCGTTGACCACCACCGGCTGGCCGTCCTGATTGGTCATGGTCACCGGCGGCAGCTGGCGGCTTTGCGGCAGCAGGATAATGCCGGCGTCGATCAGTGCGGTAGGGTCGCCCTGGCCTTTGCCGCTGAGCACTTTGTTAACGGTCAGGCCCATGATCAACGCGACGATGGCCACCAGGATAAAGACGGTTTTTTGAGTTCGAGTCATAGGTTCAACAATAGGTAGTGGTCGACGAGCAGCGCGATAAACAGCAGCAGCAAGTACCAGATAGAGTACTTGAAGGTGTTGATCGCCGCGTGCGGCTTGCTGCCACGGTACAGCACCCAGGCCCATTGCAGAAAGCGCCCGCCCAATACCAGCGCACACGCCAGGTACAGCAGGCCGCTCATATGGATCACATAGGGCATGAAGCTCACCGCCAGCAGGGCGAAGGTGTAGAGCAGGATATGCACCTTGGTGTAGTGCTCGCCGTGGGTGACCGGCAGCATCGGGATATCGGCCTTGGCGTATTCCTCTTTGCGGTGAATGGCCAGGGCCCAGAAGTGCGGCGGGGTCCAGGCGAAGATGATCAGCACCAGCAGCAGCGGCTCGGCACTGACATGCCCGGTGACAGCCACCCAGCCGAGCAGCGGCGGCGCGGCACCGGCCAGGCCGCCGATGACGATATTTTGTGGCGTGGCGCGCTTGAGAAAGCCGGTGTAGATCACCGCGTAACCCAGCAATGAGGCCAACGTGAGCCAGGCCGCCAAGGGGTTAGTGAACGCCAGCAACAAGGCCAAACCTGCAACAGCCAGAAACAATGCAAAGGCCAATGCCGCCACGGGCGACACGCGCCCTTCTGCCAACGGCCGTTTATGGGTGCGCGCCATCACCGCGTCGATCCGCCGGTCCACCACATGGTTGACCGCTGCCGCGCCACCGGCGCACAGGGCAATGCCCAAATTGCCGAATACCAGCACCGTCCACGGCACCCCGGCGCGGGTCGCGAGGAACATGCCCACCAAGGACGTGATGAGCATCAGCACCACCACTTTCGGCTTGGTCAGCTCCAGGTAATCCCGCCAGATCGCCCGATCGTGACGCGCGCCGATCAAGGTCGCCATGGCATCTCTCCTTTAAGGGTGATGAGGCCCGATACATGTTTGCGCGGGATAAAGCGCCAGCCAAACGGCAGCTGATTGCGCACCCGGACCAGGCTGGTACGGGCGTGGTAATTGACCAGCACCAGCGTGAGCAATAAACCCGCCCCACCGGCGTTATGCCCGACCGCTACCGGCAACGGCAGGCCGAACGCCACATTGCTCACGCCCAGGCAGATTTGCGCTGCCAGCGCGATCAGCAACAGGCCCGACAGCCGCGTCATGCCGACTGCGCGCAATTGCCAGGCCAGGCCCAGCAGCACCAGCGTCACCAGCACCGCGCCGATGCGATGGGTCAGGTGGATGGCCGTGCGCGCTTCACTGTCGAGCTGGCCACCGAGGTAATTGGGGCCGATATGCTGGGTGAGGTGAAACCCGTTGGCAAAGTCCGCCGCCGGCCACCACTCGCCATGGCACGTCGGCAAGTCGACACAGGCCACGGCCGCGTAGTTGGAACTGACCCAGCCGCCCAGCGCGATCTGCCCGATCACCAGCACCAACCCAGCTGTCGCCCAATATTGCAGGCGCTTGGGCACGATCAATGCGGGCAACACGCCGGACAGGCGCAAGGTGAGCAAAAACAACAGGCTCAATGTGGCAAAGCCGCCGAGCAAATGCCCCGTGACCACTTGCGGCCACAACTTCAGCGTCACCGTCCACATCCCGAACGCCGCCTGGGCAAACACCACCGCCAACACAAACAGCGGCAATTTCACTGGCTGCCCAGGATCACGCCGATGGCGCCACGAGCGCGCCGCCAGCAGCACGATCAGCAAGCCCAAGGTGCCGGCAAAGTAGCGATGGGTCATCTCGGCCCAGCCCTTGTCGGCCTCTACCGGCGTATCGGGAAAATGCAGCTCGGCATGCGCCAGCTGGGCTTCGCTTTGCGGCACGCTGATAAACCCGTAGCAGCCGGGCCAGTCCGGGCAGCCGAGGCCGGCGTGGGTCAGGCGCGTATAGGCGCCGAGCAGCACGACCAGCAGCGCCAGCAAGGTGGCAAACAACGCTAGGCGAAATCCAGGTTTGGCCATGACGATGCCCTTATCCGATGTTCGACAGTTTCAGCAGCAGGCGCAGGTCATTGAGCAAGTCCTTGCCCTTGACCTTGGCGTCGTAGCGCAGCACCAGATTGCCGTGCGGGTCGACGATCCACAGTTGCGCCTCGCCCGGCGCGGCGGCGTTTTTACTGAAGGTGGTCAGGTCCAGCGGGTAGCGCTGCAGTTGCGGGTACTCGGCCTTGAGCTTGGCGTCGTAATCCGTGCTCACCGGCTGCGCGCTGGCCAGGGCATGGCTGGCGCGGGAGGCATCGCGACCCAGACTGATTTGCAGCTGGCGCGCCAGGTACACCAGTTGCTGGCAGTCGGCGGCGCAGGCGGTGGGCGCGGTAACCAGCAGTTGCCAACGCTCTTCATCGGCCTGCACGCCGATGTCGGCGCGAGTCTGGCCGTTGCCGATCATCTCGCCGTGGTAACTGCGGCTGTCCGGCACCCAGAACTGCAACTTGTACATAAAGGTGGCGAGCGCCATCGGGCCGATCACCATCATCAGGATCAAAATCAGCTGCCAGCGGCCTTTGCGCCGGTCGGGCGCCTCAGACGTGCTGGGTGGATTCATGGCCGCTCCCATGGGGTTTCTCCTTTTTGTTATGCCATCCGAGGTAGAGGTAAAGCGCCAGCAACGCCAGTGCCATGGCGAACCACTGCACGGCGTAGCCCAAGTGTTTTTCCGGGCCCATGGCGACCACCGGCCAGGTCGTGTCGTAGGTGCCGGGGCCAGGTTCGGCGCGCAACTCAAAGGCAAAACCGCTGCGTCCCAACTCCGCCCAAAGCGCGGCGGGATGCAGCGCGGTCAGCAAGCGCGGCCATTGCGTGGTGGCGGGGTCGGCATGCAGTTGGAAGGTTTCGCCGGGCGCGACGTACACCCAGGCGTCCAGATTCAACGGTTGTTCCGGCGTGGTGAACATCGGCGGCGTGCGCCGGTCCGGCCAGGGCAGCCAGCCGCGATTGAGCAACAGCCATTCGCCGCTGGCCTGGTCGTGAAAGGGTTGCAAGAGCTCAACACCGGCCTTGCCGTCGCGCATGCGGTTATCGAGCAGCACGCTGTGTTCGGCGTCGAATTGGCCGCGCAGGCGCACGCGGCGGAAGGCCGGGTCGGCCATGCCATCAAGTTGCACGCTGCTGATCGGCTCAGCCACACGCCGTTCGGCATAGCTGTCCACCAGCAGCTGTTTTTCATGCCCGCGAGCCAGTTGCCAGAACCCCAGGCCCACCATCAACGGCAGCAGCACAAGCACCACCAGCGTGGGAGCGAGCCCTGGGCGAAAGTCTTTTATGGCGCTGGCTATACTTGTTTTCATTGCCCGCCTTTTCATTGCCCGCCCATCCGAATGGAACCTGACCATGCTCAAAGCAGCCATTGCCCTGATGCTGATCGCGACTGTCGTGAGCCTGTTCAGTGGCTTGTTCTTTCTGGTCAAGGACGAGGGCAACTCCAACCGCCTCGTCACTGCCTTGACCGTGCGTGTTGTACTGGCCGCGATCACCGTGGGCTTGATCGCCTGGGGCTTTTTCAGCGGCCAGTTGGTCTCTCATGCACCGTGGTAAAACGCCTCACAGCACATAAACGAAGAAAAACAGGCCGATCCACACCACATCCACAAAGTGCCAGTACCAACTGGCCGCCTCGAAACCGAACTGGTGCTCGGCGTTGAAGTGCCCCTTGAGGATGCGCATCAACATCACGAACAGAATGATGGTGCCGATGGTCACGTGGGCGCCGTGAAAGCCGGTGAGCATGAAGAACGTCGCGCCGTACACGCCCGAGCCGAGGGTCAGGCCCAGCTCTTTGTAAGCGTGCATGTACTCCTCGGCCTGAAAGCCCAGGAACGCCCAACCCAGCAGCACGGTCAGCGCCAGCCAGATTTTCAGCGCACCGCGATGGCCCTTGCGCAACGCGTGGTGAGCGATGGTGATGGTCACGCTGGAGCTGACCAGCAAGATCGTATTGACCAGCGGCAAGCCCCACGGGCTGATGGTGCCTTCGGGCGGCGGGTACATTTTCGGGTCAGGGTTGTTGAGCAGCGGCCAGGCAAATTCGAAGTTCGGCCACAACATGTGCGCAACGCCCTTGGAGCCTTCGCCCGCCAGCCATGGCGCGGACATATGCCGCACATAAAACAGTGCACCGAAGAACGCGATAAAGAACATCACCTCGGAAAAGATGAACCAGGTCATGCCCCAGCGGAACGAGCGGTCCATCTGCGGGCTGTACAAACCGGCGCGGCTTTCCTTGATGACCGCGCCGAACCAGCCGAACAGCATGTAGGCCAGCAACAGCCCGCCGACGAAAAAGATCCACGGGCCGTGGGATTCCGGGCGCGCCGCCTTGAGGTCGTTGAACCACACGGCCAGGCCGTACACCGTGATCAACATGCCAAACGTAGCAATTATTGGCCATTTGCTTTGCGCTGGTACGTAGTACGTATCATGAGACGACATGTATTCGCTCTCCTGATTGAGGGGGCAAACAGTAGCTAGCCGCCGGTACGGACGGCCACCGGCGGTTGGCGCGCAGTGATGTCAAACAGCGTGTATGCCAGGGTCAAATGCTTCACATCCTTGGGCATGGCGCGATCGACGATAAAGCGCACGGGCATTTCTATGCGCTGACCTGGCTGCAGCACTTGCTGGGTGAAGCAAAAACATTCGGTCTTGTGGAAATACATCGCCGCTTCGGCCGGGGAAATACTCGGTACGGCCTGGGCGGTCATGGGTTTATCTGTGGGGTTGTAGGCCACGAACAGCATCTCGGTGACAGCGCCAGGGTTGACCACGACCTCATCGGCTTTGGAGTGGAATTCCCAGACCATGTCGATGGCATTGGTGGACATGAACTGCACGCGCACCTGACGCGTAGGGTCCACCAACTGCTCGCCTTCGTACTGCCCGGCGGTCTTGCCGTTGATGCCGAACGCCTTGCACATCACGTCGTAGATCGGCACCAGGGCAAAGCCGAAGGCGAACATGGCCACGACCAGGATCAGCAGGCGAGTGACCAGGCGCTTGATGGGGACGGACTCAAGCATGGCGCTCACCCGCTTCTGGTTTTTCTGTGGGAGCTGGCTTGCCTGCGACTAGGCCCAGCCAGGCAATACATTCGGCGCCTGACACACCGCTATCGCAGGCAAGCCAGCTCCCACAGGACACCGAGTCGACCTGCATCAAGGCGTTCACTTGACCTCCGGCGGCGTCGTAAACGTGTGATACGGCGCAGGCGAGGGGACGCTCCATTCCAGGCCTTCGGCGCCGTCCCACGGTTTGGCCGGCGCCGGCGGGCCGCCACGGATGCACTTGATCACGATAAACAGGAAGAAGATCTGCGTGGCGCCGAACATGAACGCGCCAATCGAGGAAACCATGTTGAAGTCGGCGAACTGCAGGTTGTAGTCCGGCACCCGGCGCGGCATGCCGGCCAGCCCGACAAAGTGCATCGGGAAGAACGCCATGTTCATGCCCACAAAAGACAGCCAGAAGTGCAGCTTGCCCAGGGTTTCGTCGTACATGTGGCCGGTCCATTTCGGCAGCCAGTAGTAGGCCGAGGCGAAGATGCCGAAAATCGCCCCGGGCACCAGTACGTAATGGAAGTGCGCCACCACAAAGTAGGTGTCGTGGTACTGGAAGTCCGCCGGAGCAATCGCCAGCATCAGCCCGGAGAACCCGCCGATGGTGAACAGAATCACAAAAGCCACGGCAAACAGCATCGGTGTCTCGAAGGTCAGCGAGCCTTGCCACATGGTGCTCACCCAGTTGAACACCTTCACACCCGTGGGCACTGCGATCAGCAGCGTCGCGTACATGAAGAACAGCTCGCCTACCAGCGGAATACCCACCACGAACATGTGGTGCGCCCACACGATAAACGACAGAAACGCGATACTCGCCGTGGCGTAGACCATCGAGGTGTAGCCAAACAGTGGTTTGCGCGAAAAGGTCGGGATGATCGAACTGACGGCGCCAAACGCCGGCAGGATCATGATGTACACCTCGGGGTGGCCGAAGAACCAGAACACATGCTGGAACAGCACCGGGTCACCGCCACCGGCCGCACTGAAAAAGCTGGTGCCGAAGTGGATGTCCATCAACATCATGGTCACGCAACCGGCCAGCACCGGCATCACCGCGATGAGCAGGAAGGCGGTAATCAGCCAGGTCCAGACGAACAGCGGCATTTTCATCAAGGTCATGCCAGGCGCGCGCAGGTTGAGGATGGTGGCGACCACGTTGATCGCGCCCATGATCGAGCTGATGCCCATCAGGTGAATGGCAAAGATGAAAAACGTCACGCTTTCCGGCGCGTAGGTGGTGGAGAGTGGGGCGTAGAAGGTCCAGCCGAAGTTCGGCCCGCCGCCCGGCGTGAATAACGTGGAGACCAGCAGCAGGAACGCTGCCGGCAACAGCCAGAAACTGAAGTTGTTCATGCGCGGCAAGGCCATGTCCGGCGCGCCGATCATCAGCGGTATCATCCAGTTGGCCAGGCCGACGAACGCCGGCATCACCGCGCCAAACACCATGATCAAGCCGTGCATGGTGGTCATCTGGTTGAAGAACGCCGGCTGCACGATCTGCAGGCCGGGCTGGAACAGCTCGGCGCGGATCACCATGGCGAATGAGCCACCGAGCAGAAACATGGTGAAGGCGAACCACAGGTACATCGTGCCGATGTCTTTGTGGTTGGTGGTCAGCACCCAGCGCATCAAGCCTTTGGCGGGGCCGTGGGCATGGTCGGCATGACCATGGTCGATCACAGTGCTCATGGCCGTTCTCCTGCAAAGGAAGGGGCTGTGCGGTTCAGGGCATACGCAGTTGAGGCCGTCATTTGCTTTCCGCCTGTTTCAGAGCCAGCACGTCTTTGGGCGTGACCATGTCGCCTTTGTTGTTGCCCCAGGCGTTGCGCTCGTAGGTGACCACGGCGGCGATATCGACTTCCGACAACTGTTTGCCGAACGCCGCCATGGCGGTTCCGGGCTTGCCGAAATACACGCGGTGCAGGTGGTCTTCCTTGGGCCCGATGGCAATCAGCGAGCCTTTGAGCGCCGGGAACATCGGCGGCAGGCCCTGGCCTTCGGCCTGGTGACAGGCCACGCAGGTGGTGTGGTAAACCTTGTCGCCACGCGCCACCAGCTCATCCAGCGTCCACTCTTTGGAGGTCAGTTCCTTGAGCTTGGCGGCTTCTGCTTTGCGCTCGCCCAGCCAGGTGTCGTAGTCGGCCTTGGATTTGACCTCGACCACGATCGGCATGAAACCGTGGTCCTTACCGCACAGCTCTGCGCACTGACCACGGTAAATGCCGGGCTTCTCGACCCGGGTCCAGGCCTCGTTGACGAAACCGGGGATCGCATCGCGCTTGACCGCAAAGGCCGGCACCCACCAGGAGTGGATCACGTCGGCGGCCGTCACCAGAAAGCGCACCTTGGCGCCCACCGGCAGCACCAGCGGCTGGTCGACTTCGAGCAAGTAGTGCTCGCCCTTCGTCGCCTGGTTATGGATCTGCTCGGCGGGCGTGGCCAGGTTGCTGAAGAACTCCACGTCCTGGCCCAGGTATTTGTAGTGCCACTTCCACTGATAGCCGGTGACCTGGATATCGATATCCGACTCACTGCTGTCGTAGATATTGATCAGGGTTTTGGTCGCCGGAATGGCCATGGCCACCAGGATCAGCAAGGGCACCACGGTCCAGAGGATTTCCACGGTGGTGCTCTCGTGGAACTTGGCCGCCACCTGGCCCGTGGACCGGCGGTGCAGGATCATCGACCAGAACATCGCGCCAAACACGACGATGCCGATTACCACACAGATCCAGAAAATGGTCATGTGCAGGTCAAACACGGCGTGACTGACTTCAGTAGCCCCTGGCGCCATATTCGTTGTCCAGGCGGCGTGCGCCTGGCCGAATACTGACCACAACAGTAGGCCCATCCAAACGTGTGGATGTCGCGTCATTGCGGGTTCCCCTTTATGTTTCTTGTTATCCCGCCGGTTTGCACCTGCGGCGAAGGGAGCGGCTTCCATACTGCTTACAACCGCCAAGCCTTGCCTGCGTCATGCAGTTGGGCGTCATCAGCTAATTGCGTACAAACCCGAGTATAGACAGCGCCTGCAACCCCGCAATGTGTAGGGGCAAATGAGCAAAAACAGACGGGCGGCCCCAATAAACCCGGGGGCGCAAACGTTTATCCGACGAACGATGGCATTTCGATATAACGCACACGCATAACCATGAAATAATTATGACAAATGCGTCTTAGGCGCTCGTATAAACGAGCTACCTTATCCTCTCCTTTTCCTACGCCTGTTTCACTGGAGCCTTCATGAACACCGCCGCATTGCGCGAGCAGATTTCCCGTGCCCATCAACACGAAGCCACTACGGGCCAGCTTGCCCAGCAACTGGAAAAACAATTGCCGCACCTGCATTCGGCCATTTCCCTGGCTGACGGTGATCGCAACATTGTCATGACCCGCTTTGTCACTGCCTACATCGAACTGGTTCCGGACTTGCTGGAAGCCGCCAACGATGTGGCCCGCGAAGCCGGTATCGAAAGCCAGATCAAACCGGTGCTGAAAATCGCCGAGCATTTCTTCCTGCAGCCGCCTGCAATCCTGGCCGGCCATGAAGGCCTCGACAGCCTGCTGGATGAGGCCTACCTGGCTCACCGCTTGGTTGAAGAGGTCAACGACCTGTATATCAAGCATTTCGGCCAGCCGTTGATTCCGGCGGATACCACCGTCGCCAACTTGATTGCCCATCAACTGATCGGTGAGCAATTCGCCAATCAACTGGATGAAGCGGTGCATTTGGCGGTGGATGAGATGCTCAACGAAGAGAGCTTTGCGCTGGAGTCGGTTGAGGCGTATCGCGAAACACTCAAGAGCCCGAACACGGAAGCGGCGTGGAAGCGCTGGCCGTGCCTGTCGCGGCAGTTGGGCGTTGAATTGGCACTGGATCAGCCAGCCTGATTTTCAAGCCAACATAGATCTGAATGTGGGAGCGGGCTTGCTCGCGAAAGCGCTGTGTCAGCCAAAGTGATGTTGACTGATCTACCGCTTTCGCGAGCAAGCCCGCTCCCACAGTTTTGATCCGGTTTCGTCAGGTGACTGGCGGCGCCGAACCTATCCCCACCGTCGTCCGCACCCGGCCTTCGAGCCTGCGCTTCAACCCCCGCGCCTCGATCACCAGTGTCGAGCCCTTGGCCGCATTGGCCCGGCCCCACTCCTCCAGCAACTCCAGGCACGAATGGTCGATGTAGCTCAGGTTGCTCAGCGGCACATGCAAGGTGGTCCCCGCAGGCACCGTCGACAGCACCTGAGTCAGAGCCGGCACTTTCAGGAAGGTCGCGGCACCGGTCAATCGCAGCTCCATCTCACCGTCCTGGGGCAAATCGATCAGGCTGACTTTCAATCGCGAAGCTTTAAACGCGAGCTTCAGCAACGTGAGCCCAAAGCCCACCAATACGCCGGTCAGCAGGTCGGTGAAGATGATTGCCAGTGCCGTAGCGGCGTAGGTAAACATCGGCATCCGCCCATAACGGCCCAGCGCGCGAAACGCTTTGACGTCCACCAGCTTGATCCCGGTGTACACCAGCACGCCCGCCAAACTCGCCACCGGAATGCTTTGCAGCACGCTCGACAGCAGCAACACAAAGCCCAGCAGCCACACACCATGGAACATCGCCGACAGCCGCGTGGTAGCACCAGCCTGCACGTTGGCTGAGCTGCGCACGATCACGCCGGTCATCGGCAAAGCGCCAACCAAACCACAGAGCATGTTGCCTACACCTTGGGCAGACAGTTCCTTGTCGAAATTGGAGCGTTGGCCGCTGTGCATCCGGTCGACGGCTGCTGCAGAAAGCAGGGTTTCGGCGCTGGCAATAAACGCCACGGCGAAGGCGGCGATCAGCAGTTGCGGATCGGCCAGGTTCAGCAGGTCACTGGGGCGCAGCCAGTCGATGGCGTCGGCGAGATTTTCAGGTACTTCCACGCGCTTGACCTGCAACGCCAGCACCAGGCTGGTTACCGTCGCCAGGCCCACACCTAACAAGGCACCCGGTACGAAGCGCAATGTTTGCGGACGGAATTTATCCCAGCAGTACATCACCAGCATGGTCGACAAGCCCAGCAAGCCAGCCTGCCAACCCAGGCCACCGCCCAGCGTCGGGATCGCCTCGGCCACGGCTGCCGGGAAGCCTGCCAGGTTATCCAGCCCTGATGGCTTGGGCGCGCCGTCGAGCATCACATGCACCTGCGACAGCACAATCAATACGCCGATACCCGCCAGCATGCCGTACACCACCGCCGGCGCCGTGACCCGGAACCAGCAGCCCAGGCGCAAACGCCCGGCCACCAGTTGCAGGAAACCCGCCAGCAACAGAATCGGCCCCAGCATCATCATCCCGTGCTGGCGCACCAGCTCGAACACCAACACCGCCAAACCCGCCGCAGGGCCACTGACCTGCAGCGGCGAGCCCGCCAGCCAACCCACCACCAGGCCACCGATAATCCCGGTGATCAGCCCCTTGGCCGGCGGCATGCCGGACGCGATCGCAATACCCATGCACAAGGGCAGGGCGACCAGAAACACAACCACCGAGGCCAGCAGCTCCCGTGGCAATACAGCTTTCAATTGAGCAGCACGCATGATGGCTCTCCCGAGGGATTCGCCGGGCGCGGCAAAGCCTGGCTGCATCCATGGCAGCCACCGCTTGACCCGGCAGGGAAGTGTTTTAGAAGCGCGCTCTAGGCGTCGCGCAAGGAATCGGCTCGGTGCCGTTCAGCGGTCTGAATGCCGCCTTGTCTGCATCGTAAGCGCGGATTTCGCTGGTCTCGATGTTGTAGATCCAACCATGGATAAACAAATGACCATTGGCCATGCGCGAAGCCACGGAAGGGTGGGTACGCAGATGCTGCAACTGGGCGATGACGTTTTCTTCGGTCAGCACCTTCATGCTCTCGCCTTCATTGGCGCAGTCACAGTTGTCTTCAACCATGGACTTCGCGACTTCGGCATGACGCAACCACGCGCGTACCGTCGGCATCTTTTCCAGGCTGTCGGGGTTGAGTACCGCGCGCATGGCGCCGCAATCGGAGTGCCCGCACACGATGATGTGCTGTACGCCCAGGGCGAGTACCGCGTACTCGATGGCGGTGGAAACCCCGCCGTTCATCTGACCGTAGGGCGGCACCACGTTGCCGACGTTACGTGTCACGAACAAATCGCCGGGGGAGCTTTGGGTGATCAGCTCGGGCACGATGCGCGAGTCGGCGCAGGTAATAAACATCGCCCGCGGGCTCTGGGCCGTGGCGAGTTTCTTGAAGAGTTCTTCCTGCTGCGGGAAGACGTCGTGATGGAAATGCAAAAAGCCGTCAACGATGTGCTTTAACGCTGCATCGGCAGACTCCGCCACCTCAGGGGCTGAAGCCGACGCAGCCAACGGCTGTTTATCCTTGTCACTCATGATTCATCCTCTTGATTAATGCAGGGGAGTGTTCAGGTCAGTTCGACGTCTGGCTATCGGAAAAGTTGAAAAACTAAACAACCCAAGGCGTCGACTCACCAGTCACTCGCTGAACAAGGTAACCGCCGAAACTTAACTCAAACTGAATGAACCGCTCTAGAACGCGGGTTTCAGTGATGTCAAAACGCGACTATTCCTACAGCATGACGCCAGCGTTCTCTTCAGTTTACAACAATGCCATCTGCCTGCCCGGCGGGCAGAACGCCGTGCAATCCAGATTAAACCCTTCCCGCCGATTGAGCCCCAGCCGCTTGATCGCTTTGTTGAAACGCTGCGCCAGCAAATCGGCAAACGGCCCCTCACCACGCATGCGCACGCCGAAACGGCTGTCATACACCTCGCCGCCGCGCACCTGACGCACCAGGCTCATCACATGGGCCGCGCGTTGCGGGTAATGCGCCGCCAGCCATTCCTCGAACAGCGGCGCCACTTCCAACGGCAGCCGCAGCATCATGTAGGCGGCGCTCTGCGCACCGGCAGCGTGGGCTTCGGTCAGCAGGCTTTCCAGCTCGCTGTCGTTGATCATCGGGATCATCGGCGAGCACAGCACGCCCACCGGGATACCCGCCTCGCGCATCACCCGAATCGCCCGCAACCGCGCCTTGGGCGCCGCCGTGCGCGGCTCCAGGATGCGCTTGAGCTCGTCGTCCAGGCTGGTGAGGCTGATCATCACCGCCACCAGCCGCTGACGCGCCAATTCGGTGAGCAGGTCGAGGTCGCGCAAAATCAGCGAGCCCTTGGTGATGATGGTTACCGGGTGCCGATAGCGCAGCAGCACTTCGAGGGTTTGCCGCGTGATGGTGTAGTCGCGCTCGATAGGCTGGTACGGGTCGGTATTGGAGCCCAGGTTGATCGGCGCACACACATAACCTGGCTTGGACAGCTGTTGCTCCAGCACCTCGGCGGCGTTGGTCTTGGCAATCAGTTTGGTTTCGAAATCCAGCCCTGGCGACAGGTCCCAATAGGCGTGGCTGGGCCGCGCATAGCAGTAGATGCA
Source organism: Pseudomonas sp. Leaf15 (assembly GCF_001421425.1). Taxonomy (NCBI): domain Bacteria; kingdom Pseudomonadati; phylum Pseudomonadota; class Gammaproteobacteria; order Pseudomonadales; family Pseudomonadaceae; genus Pseudomonas; species Pseudomonas sp. Leaf15. The sequence goes on along the minus strand of NZ_LMKI01000033.1, from coordinate 407,478 downwards.
GCCATGCTCGCAGCCGCGATAGGGGTTGATGGAGCGGTCGAACGGCAAATCCGGCGAGTTGTTGCGGGTGATGATGCTCTTGGCCGTTTCGATACGCACTTCGGTGCCCTGGGTCGGCGGCACTTCCTGAAACCAGCCGTCGTCTTCGGCCACGCTGACGGTCGGCGCAAAGCGGTTGTGCAGGTTAGTGGCCGTGCCCCGGCCACGGGGCGGCAGCGCAGTAGTCATGAAAACGCCTCGATACTGTTTTTATATACAGTATCGAGGCGAGAGGTTTCTGACCAGTGCCGTTTGGCGGCCAGGGCAGGATCAGTGCTTTTGCGTGACCTGCCCCAAGTCGTCACCCGACGTGGTGCGCATATCGCTCTTGCGCAGGTCTGCCACGTCACTGGCTTTGACCGGTGCGCCTTGATTGCCCCAGCTGCCACGGACGAAACTGACCACATCCGCGACTTCCTGGTCCGACAGACGCCATGCGAACGCCGGCATGGTGAAGGTCGACGGCGCCGTGTGGGTGGCCGGCAAGGTGCCGCCGTTCAACACGATGTTGATCAACGAGGTGGCGTCCGCCGTCTGCAACACCGGGTTACCCGCCAGCGCCGGGAACACCCGCGTGTAGCCATGGCCGTCGGTACGGTGGCACGCCGCGCAGTTGTCGATATACACCGACGCGCCCGGCTTGCTGTCGTCACCTTTCCACAGCGCCTCGGCCACCTGCTTGTCGTACTGATGCGGTTGATCCTTCGGGTCCACCGCCGGCAGGCTCTTGAGGTATCGCGCAATCGCGGTGAGGTCGTCCTGGGACATGTACTGCATGCTGTGCACCACCACATCACTCATGCCACCAAACACTGCACTGCGGTCACTGCGGCCGGTCTTGAGGAACTGCGCCAGCTGCTCCTCGCTCCAGCTGCCAATGCCGTCCTTGTGGTCGCCGCGCAGGCTTTTCGCGATCCAGCCTTCCAGCGGCGCACTGCCGGACAGGAACGCGTTGCCGTCAGTCGCGCTGAGGGCTTTTTCCTGCATGGTCAGGGCACGCGGGGTGTGGCACGCGCCGCAATGGCCGAGGCCTTCAACCAGATAGGCACCGCGAGCGACCACCGGGTCGGTGGCGGCTTGCGCCTGATGCTCCTCGACCGCCGGCGCGAACATCCAGCGCCAGGCTGCCAATGGCCAACGCATGCTCAAGGGCCAGGGAATATCGCTGTCCTTGTTCTCTTGGGCGACGGGCTCCACGCCCTTCATGAAGTACGCATACAACGCCTGCATGTCGCTGTCGCTGACACGCGCGTAGGACGGGTACGGCATCGCCGGGTAAAGCGTACTACCGTTCTTGGCGACGCCATGGCGCACGGCCTTGTCGAAGTCTTCGAAGCTGTAGTCGCCCAGGCCGGTTTTGTCCGGGGTGATGTTGGTGGAATAGATCACGCCGATCGGGGTTTCCATCGGCAGCCCACCGGCGAAGGGTTTGCCACCCTTGGCGGTGTGGCAGGCCACGCAGTCACCGGCGCGTGCCAGGTATTCACCCTGCTTGATCAAATCGGTTTCAGCCGCGCTTACCGAGCAGCTGCTGAGCAGGACGAAACTCGCGATAACAAGTGCTTTCATGGTCATCGCTCCTTATGCCTGAACCAGAGGGCCGGGGTTTTTAAGGTACTGCTCGCGGATCGCCCGCGCCGACCAGTAGGCCAACGCTGCCACCAGGCCGGTAGGGTTGTAGCCCAGGCCTTGTGGGAAAGCCGATGCGCCTGGGACAAACACGTTGTGTACATCCCAGCTTTGCAGGTAACGGTTCAGCGCGCTGGTTTTCGGGTCGGTGCCCATGATCGCGCCACCATTGAGGTGGGTAGTCTGGTAGGACGCAGTGCTGAACTGCTCACCGACTTTTTTGCCCAGCACAGCAATGGCCTTGGGGTTCATTGCCGCGGCGACCTTGCCCATTTTCTCCATCATGAAGCGGTTCATCTTGATGTCGTTTTCCTGCCAGTCGAACGTCATCCGCAGCAGCGGCAGGCCGTAGGAGTCGCGGTAAACCGGGTCCAGATCCAGGTAGTTGCTCCGGTAGGATTGATGCGCGCCATGGGAGTCCATCGACACTTGGTGGGTGTAGTAATCGGCGGTGGCGCGCTTCCAGGCGCTGCCCCACGCCGGCGTACCCGGCGGGTTGGACGTACCGGCAATCGGCCGGCTGCCGGCCTGGTTGACCCACATCGGCGAGCCGCCCACAAAGCCATGCGGGCCGTGGTCGAAGTTGTCCGCGTTGAAGTCATCGATGGCCACGCCATTACCGCCCGCACCGATAAAGTTGTTGGTGTGGGTGTCCTTGTCGAAGAAGGCCTTGATGGTGCCCATGTTCTGGTAGGCAAAGTTGCGGCCCACCACGCCCTCATTGGTAATCGGGTCGTAAGGTTTGCCGATGCCCGAGAGCAACATGAGGCGCACGTTGTTGAACTGGAAGGAGGCGATGATCACCAGGTCCGCCGGCTGCTCGCATTCGCGGCCCTGAGCGTCGATATAGGTCACGCCGGTGGCCTTGCTCTTGGTGCTGTCGAGGTTGACCTTGAGCACGTGGGAATTGGCCCGCAGCTCGAAGTTCGGCACCTGACGCAGCGCCGGCAGGATGTTTACGTTCGGCGAGGCCTTGGAGTACATGTAGCACACGTAGCCACTGCAGAAACCGCAGAAGTTGCACGGCCCCATCTGCGCGCCGTAGGGGTTTGTGTACGGCCCCGAAGTATTGGCCGATGGCAGGTTGTAGGGTTTGTATCCGACGTCGGTGGCCGCTTTCTGAAACAACTGCGCAGACACGGTGTTTTTCTGCGATTCCAGCGGGAACGGGTTGGAGCGGTCCGGCGCATAAGGGTTGCCGCCACGACCTTCACCCACCAACTGGCCTTTTACGGTCCAGGCCTGCCCGGAGGTGCCGAAGACTTTTTCGGCGTAGTCGAAAAACGGCTCCAGCTCTTCATAGCTCACGCCGAAGTCCTGGATGGTCATGTCCTTGGGGATGAAATTTTTGCCGTAGCGCTCTTCATAGTGGCTGCGCATGCGCAGCTCGATCGGGTCGACGCGAAAATGCACGCCCGACCAGTGCAGGCCCGCGCCACCCACGCCATTGCCCGGCAAGAACGCACCCAACTGACGGTTGGGCAGGGCGACGTCATTCACGCTATGGCGAATGGTCACCGTCTCCTTGGAGATGTCCTGAAAGAGTTTTTTACGCACGCTGTAGGTCAGTTCGTCGATGACCTGGGGATAGTTGCCGTCCGGGTAAGTGTCCTGCATCGGGCCGCGCTCCAGCGCTACCACGTTGAGGCCAGCTTCCGTCAGCTCCTTGGCCATGATCGCGCCGGTCCAGCCGAAACCGACGATCACCGCGTCCACTTTCTTCATGATGGTCGCCACGTTTATGCCCTCTCGCCGCGAATGGAAACAGCCGGGAAGGGGTATTGCTCGTTGCGTTCAACCCAGTCCATGAAATCGGCGCGGGCGCCGGGGAAGCCGATCATGGTCCAGCCGACCATGCCTTTGTTGCCACCGTGGATCGGGTCGCAGAAGAAGCCTTCCTTGGTGTTTTGCAACAACAGGTTGAAGAACATCTTGGCCGGTACGGCCTCGAAATGCGCGGTCATCTCGCCGCCGCCCGCTTCCATACGCCGCAGCATGTCATCCTGGGTAGCGCTGTCTTGCGCAGCAAAAGCTTTACCGTTGAACGCCTTCGACCAGGCATCCGTGGCGGCAATACCCAGGCGATAGATGTCTTTGGGCACCAGTTTGCTCTGCCAACCCATCTCTGGCGCCGCATCGGCGTTGAACGGGCCTTGCATGAACCACAGCGCGCCAGCGGCATACGGGGTGTTCATCTGGCGGTCGATGTATTCCGGCGCGCCGGCTTCCAGGGCGCCTGGGCCTTGGGCATCCGCGGGAATCAGGCGGGCGACGGCGGCGTTGATAAACGCCCACTCTTCGGCCGTGAAGTAGCTTGGCTCGTAGGCTTTGTCGCTGACGGGCGTTTTGGCGGGAGCGGCCTGCACCGGCTCCGGTGTGGCCATCAACATCGAGCCGCCAAGGCCAGTGCTGGCAACCGTGACCACCGGGATCAAGGTCAAGGATTTGCGTAAAAAGTCACGCCGCGGGTTGTCCTGATCTTGATCAGACATAGGTGCACCTCATCATGTGGTCACGGGTTTATCCGCCGCTTCTGGGAGCAGCGTGATGGTTTGCCAGGGCATTGGATCCAAAGAGATAGCACACACTGGCAATCAATAGTTACAAATGATAGCAGCCTAAGCATTAAGAGAAATCGATTCAGCGCGAAAAACAGCGGATCAGATGGGCGGATTCACGATTCTTTGACGGCCACCTCACACGGCATTGACCCCTCGCAGGCGAATCTGTAGCCCATCAGCCCTATCCCATTCGGTCTCAACACGCATGTTCACGATTCGATTACTGCCCGCCCTTGGCCTGGCGTTCATGGCACTGTTCACCACACTGCAGGCCCAGGCCGACGAGGCTGCGTCTATCCGCTCGCCTGAGTGGGCCCAGCCTGTGGGCGACCAATTCAACCTGCATCAAATGACGCCCACGCTGTATCGCAGTGCATTGCCGGACAGCACTGCGCTGCCTGTACTGCAAAATCTGAAGATCGGCACGGTGATCAACTTCCTGCCGGAAACTGATGCGCCCTGGCTGAAGACATCTGATATCAAACAGGTGCAGCTGACCTATCGCACCAACCATGTCGACGATGCCGACGTGCTGGCGGCACTCCGGGCCATCCAGGAAGCCGAAACCCATGGCTCGGTGCTGATGCACTGCAAGCACGGCTCCGATCGCACTGGCCTGATGGCGGCGATGTATCGGGTGGTGATTCAGGGGTGGAGCAAGGAGGATGCGCTGAACGAGATGACGCTGGGTGGCTTTGGCACCAGTAATGGCTTTAAAGACGGCGTTCGCTACATGATGAAGGCGGATATCGACAAGTTGCGCACCGCGTTGGCCAATGGCGACTGCAGCACCAGTGAGTTTGCGTTGTGCTCGATGAAAAGCTGGATCAACACGGCCGGTAGCAGCCGTGTCGACCCCAAGAAAGACACCGAATTAGTACTCACACCTTAAGCAGGGATCAGTCCTTTTTCAGCTTGGGATTAGGGAAAAACTGCACCGCCTGCACCTTCGGGTCCGCGGGCGCCTTCAACGCCGACGTATTGACCCGCGTGCCCAATTCCTTGGGCACCGAATTGCCTTGTTCATTCAGCGTGTCCGAATAGCCGCAGGCCACACATTCGCGGTGCGGCACATCGTCTTCGGTCCACATTTTCAACTTGTCCAACTCTTCGCACGCCGGGCAGACCGCCCCGGCGATAAATTGCTTTTTGGTCACCACAGGCCCATCACTCATGCTGCTGCGTCCTCACTCAGGCCGCTGTGGCGCAAGAGTGCGTCAATCGACGGCGCACGTCCGCGGAAGTCGACGAACAGCACCATCGGTGCCTGGGAACCACCGCGCGCCAGGATCGCCTCACGGAATGCCCGACCGGTTTCGGCATTGAGCACGCCGTCTTCTTCAAACTTGGAGAAGGCGTCGGCAGACAGCACTTCGGCCCACTTGTAGCTGTAGTAACCCGCCGCGTAACCGCCAGCGAAGATGTGCGCAAAGCTGTTGGGGAAGCGGTTGTAGGCAGGCGGACGCATAACCGAGACCTCATCGCGCACACCGTCAAGCACCTGCGCTACCGTGCGGCCATCGCCGTGGGTGGCGTGCAGTTCGAAGTCGAACAGCGAGAATTCCAGCTGGCGCACCATCATCAGGCCGGACTGGAAGTTCTTCGCCGCGAGCATTTTTTCCAGCAGGTCCTGGGGCAGCGGCTCGCCGCTTTCATAGTGGCCGGAGATCAGTGCCAGGCCTTCCGGCTCCCAGCACCAGTTCTCCATGAACTGGCTCGGCAATTCCACCGCATCCCAGGCCACGCCGTTGATGCCGGACACGCCCGCGTGTTCAACGCGGGTCAGCAGATGGTGCAGGCCGTGGCCGAATTCGTGGAACAGCGTGGTCACTTCATCGTGGGTCAGCAGGGCAGGCTTGCCGCTGTCGGCCGGGGTGAAGTTGCACACCAGGTTCGCCACCGGGCTTTGCAGCACGCCGTCGACAGTACGGCGGCGATCGCGCGCGCCGTCCATCCACGCGCCGCCACGCTTGTTGGCGCGGGCGTACAGGTCGAAGAAGAAGCGGCCAACGTGCTGGCCGTTTTCCTTGATTTCAAACAGACGAACATCCGGGTGCCAGGTGTCGAAGCCTTTTTGCTCGGCGATTTCGATGCCGTACAGGCGCTGGACGATCGCAAACAGGCCGCTCAACACTTTGTCAATCGGGAAGTAGGCGCGCAGGGCTTCCTGGGACACGCTGTAACGCTGCTCGCGGAGTTTTTCGCCGTAGAAACCGCTGTCCCAGCTTTGCAGGTCGGCGCAGCCTTGTTCGGCAGCGTAAGCCTTGAGCTGTTGCAGGTCCTGGGCGGCAAACGGCTTGCTGCGCTTGGCCAGGTCGCGCAGGAAGCTCAGCACCTGGTCGCTGGACTCGGCCATTTTGGTGGCCAGGCTCAGCTCGGAGAACGACGCATAACCCAACAGTTTGGCCAACTCCTGACGCAGGTCGAGGATCTGTTCCATCACCGGGCCGTTATCGTTCTTACCGGCATTCGGGCCTTGGTCCGACGCACGGGTGCAGTAGGCCGCATAGACTTCTTCACGCAGGGCGCGGTCGTGGGCGTAGGTCATTACCGCATAGTAGCTTGGGAATTCCAGGGTGATCAACCAGCCATCGAGGCCTTTGGCCTGGGCGGCGGCGGCCATTTGCGCCTTGGCCGAGTCGGTCAGGCCGGCGAGGGTGGCTTCGTCGGTGACGTGCCTGGTCCACGCCTGGGTGGCGTCCAGCAGTTGGTTGGAGAACTTGCTGCCCAGCTCAGACAGCTTGCTCTGCACTTCGGCGTAACGTTTTTGCTGCTCTGGCGGCAAATCGATACCCGACAGGCGGAAGTCGCGCAGCGAATGTTCCAGAATGGTTTTTTGCGCCACGTCAAAACCGGCGGCTTCCGGGCTGTTGGCCAGGGCTTCGAAGGCCTGGAACAGTTCGCGGTTCTGGCCCATCTCGGTGGAATAGGCGCTCAATGCCGGCAGGCAAGCCTCGTAGGCTTCGCGCAATTCAGCGCTGTTGCACACGGCGTTGAGGTGGCTGACCGGGCTCCAGGCGGCGCCCAGGCGGTCATTCAGTTCGTCCATGGCCAGTACCAGACCGGCCCACGTAGGGTTTTTGCCCTGGCTTTGCAGGATGCCTTCGATGGCAACGCGGTTGTCGGCGAGGATCTGTTCAATGGCCGGCTGCACGTGCTCGGCACGGATCGCCGAGAACGGCGGCAGGTCGTAGGACTGCAAAAGTGGGTTGTTCGCGCTCACGGTGGGTACCTTGGCTGAAGAAACTGATAAGACAAAGATGGGGCCATCTTAATTACAATCAACACCCACCGCAGCTATCAACCTGTAAGAGAGAGGCTATCGTGACCCTTCGCACCTATCAGAACCACACGCCAACCCTGGGCGCCGGGGCTTTTGTCGATATTTCGGCGGTGGTGATCGGCGATGTCGAAATCGGCACCGACAGCTCGGTTTGGCCATTGACCGTGATTCGCGGCGACATGCACCGCATCCGCATCGGTGCGCGCACCAGCGTGCAGGACGGCTGTGTGCTGCACATCACCCACGCCGGGCCGTTCAACCCGGACGGCTTCCCGCTGCTGATCGGCGATGATGTCACCATCGCCCACAAAGTCATGCTGCACGGCTGCACGGTCGGCAATCGCATCTTGATCGGCATGGGCAGCATCGTGATGGACGGCGCGGTGGTGGAAGACGATGTGATCATCGGCGCCGGCAGCCTGGTGCCGCCCGGCAAGAAACTGGAGAGCGGTTTTTTGTACGTGGGCAGCCCGGTTAAACAGATCCGCCCACTGACTGACAAAGAGCGCGCCTTCTTCACCTACAGCGCCGCGAACTACGTGAAGCTCAAAGATTTGCACCTGGCTGAAGGATTCGACCGATGACCCAGCAATACCAAACCGTGTTGTTTGACCTGGACGGCACCCTGACCGACCCGCGCGAGGGCATCACCCGCTCGATCCAGTACGCCCTTGGCAAACTCGGCATCGACGAGCCGGACCTGACCAAGCTGGAACACTTTATCGGCCCGCCGTTGCTGCAAGCCTTTATGCAGTTCTACGGCTTCGATGAGGCCAAAGCCTGGGAAGCGGTGAATTTTTATCGCGAGCGCTTCAAGGTCACCGGCCTGTATGAAAACCGCGTATTCGATGGCGTGATGCCGTTGCTTGAGGAGCTGAACGGCCAGGGCCGCCAGCTGTATGTCGCCACATCCAAGCCGTGGGTGTTTGCCCGTGAGATTGCCCGGCATTTTGATTTTGCCAAGCACTTCAAAGTGATCTACGGCAGCGAACTGGATGGCACGCGCACCCACAAGGTTGAGCTGATTGCGCACCTGATGAGCGAAGAGGGTTTGGACCCGGCGACCACCTTGATGATTGGTGATCGCAAACATGACTTGATCGGCGCGCGCAGCAATGGGCTGGATTCGGCGGCAGTGGGGTATGGGTTTGGCAGTTTTGAGGAGTTGAATGCCGAGGCGCCGACCTGGCATTTTGAGACGCTGGAGCAGATGCATCAGGCGTTTTTGCGGCGTTCCTGAGGCCGCTATCGCAGGCAAGCCAGCTCCCAACTGCCGCAACGCCGCCTTACGCTGCTCCACCGGCAACCCACCCAGCTTCTCCACCGCCGCAAAGAACTTCACCCAATCCCCGCCTTGCTGCGCAAACAACGCAGCAAACGCCGGCACCCACTGGTCATACAGCCCGAACGGCAACAACCGCGCATTGTTCATCGGCTGGTTGATCCACACGTCATAACGCTTGTCACCGCCCCATTGGCTGTCGCGCATGTGCCGGTACTCACTGCGCAAACGCTCGAACTCTGCCGCCTTGGCCTGGCGCATCACATCCGCCGCCAAGGGCTGTGCGTACAACGCCTCCAGGCGTTTGCGGGTATCGAGCACCAGCCGGATAAATTGGTCGCGCTGCTGCAACGCCGCATTGCTCAGCGGCGCCAGGCCCCGCGCCGCGCGCCATTGACGGGTGCCTTCCTGCTCGACGAAGTTGGCGTAGGACTCGTTGAACTCAGTGTCGTCCTTTACATAAAAACGCTGGTGCGCCAGCTCGTGGAAGATCAGCGTGGCCAGGCGCTCGTCACCCCAACTCATCATCGAACTCATGATCGGGTCGTTGAACCAGCCCAGGGTGGAATAGGCTTCGACGCCGCCAATCGACACATCCATGCCTTGTTGCTGCAATAGCGCCGCTTCGCCGCGTGCTGCGCCCTGGCTGTAATAGCCGCGATAGGCCACACACCCAGCGATAGGGAAGCAGTGGGTCTCAGGCGACAGGGAAAACTCCTGCGTGGCGAACACGTTCCAGACCACGTAAGGCCGGCCAATGTCGGCGTACAGGCGGTAACTCTGGTTGTCAGGCAGATGCAGGTGCTCACTGGCAAAGGTGCGGGCCTTTTGCGATTGCACCAGATGCTCGCGCAACGCCTGCGGGCGAGCAGGGTCGGCGATGACCTCGGCAACCGGCTCCCGAGCCCGCAGCAACTGCCATTGGCCGCTGGCCAACTGGCTGTAATAACTCACACTGGAACAGCCGCTGAGCAGCAGCACCATCAACCCTGGAAGAAAACGCCTGACCATGCACCGACCGCCCCTGGGTTATTTGCCCGCCAGACTATCCTGCCTACACGGAATTTTTCCATGCCGTGGCGTGTTTATACTGATACAGCGTCTGTTGCCACAGGCTGCCAGGTTCAATTCTTACCCACCGTTGAGTGCCCGCCATGCGCCAGCTCTTGCTACCCGTCACCGCCTTGTTGCTCAGCGCCTGCGCTTCGACCCCTATCCCGCCGGTCGACCCGCACCAGGCCTGGATTGATTTCGCCACGCCGACACCCGGCGCAAAACTGGTGATGGCCCAGCGCCTGGACGGCAAGAACCTCAACGACGGGCGTTTCTTTCAGGTGCCACCGGGCAGCCATGAGCTGATGGTGCGCTTTGATTTCGAGGTGAACACCGGGACGGGCTTTGGCGGCATGGACCAGACCCATGACCGAACCTGCTTCATGACCCTGCAATACGACAACTTCCAGGCAGGCCAGCGCTATGTGCTGGAAGGGCGCTCGCTGGCCTTTACGCCCAACATCCGGCTGTACAACTCGGCGCGTCAGCTGTTGGCTGAAGAGCGCAGTGTTAACTGCATCTGATCAGTCGCTGTTCTTCTGATAGATGATGCGCTTGGTGCCGTTTTCGCAGGAGCCGACGATCATGGCGCTGTCATGATTCTTGGCTTCTTCGGCGGTGATGATTTCCAGAGTGTAAGACGGAATCGCCTTGGCCTGGATGTTTACCTCAATTTCTTTCCTGAGCTCTTCACAATCTTTTGGCGCGGCCACAGCCGAAGTGGCCAATACACCGCAAATGATCGCCAAGGCAAAACGTTTCATGTGTGAAGCTCCGTGAATGCACTGCGCACGGGTGTGCGCCCAGGCTATTCGACCACATTTTGGAAACGCGAGTTCTGATTTAACGCACAACAAACTGTGGGAGCGGGCCCGTGTGGGAGCTGGCTTGCCTGCGATGGCAACGCCTCGATACAACTGGCTAACCGAGGTGAACCTATCAGATCGTTCCCACGCTCTGCGTGGGAATGCCGCCTGGGACGCTCCGCGTCCCGCCCACAGCATTTAAGTTCTGCGCAGGTGTGACGCAGAGCGTCACGGGCTGCATTCCCACGCGGGAGCGTGGGAACGATCTAAACACAAGCCCGCTTCCACAGGGATCTTGCTGTGTGAGTTAGACCAGCGTGGCATCCAGGCTGATTTTTGCGTTCAGCACTTTCGACACCGGGCAGCCTTCCTTCGCCTTTTTGCTCAGTTCCTCGAACTGCGCCTGGCTTGCGCCCGGAATCTTGGCTTTCAGAATCAGATGCACGGCGGTAATCGCAAAGCCGCCCTCAACCTGATCCAGAGTCACCTCAGCCTGGGTGTCGATGCTGTCAGCCTTAAGGCCGGCATCGCCAAGAATCATGGAAAACGCCATGGAGAAACAGCCCGCGTGAGCCGCGCCGATCAATTCTTCAGGGTTGGTGCCCTTGCCGCCTTCGAAACGGGCCTTGAAGCCGTAGGGTGCTTCGCGCAGCACGCCGGTTTCCGTGGAGATGGAACCCAGGCCAGTTTTCAGATCACCTTCCCAATGCGCGGATGCTTTTTTAACGATACTCATAGCTCTCTCCTCGAACGGTGGTTTTGCGTCAGTAAGGGTTCTGAGGATAGACGGCCCGGCAAAGTTCATCTTGTCGGAGAAACCTAGCGATTCAGTAGGAAATTTCGCAGGCTGCTATTGAATCTCGGGTATATGCCCTCATTGCATAGAGCATGCACATGAAGCGGCAGGTTTTGGTTCGTCTATAAGCCTGCGCACCTAATGGAGAAGCAGGCTTATGAAATCGCTGTCCGACGTGAAGTTCTCGACCCTAGACCTCGTGCCAGTGCGCGCCAACGGCAGCATTGCGCAGTCGCTGCGCAACTCGCTGGACCTGGCCCAGCACGTGGAAAAGTTCGGCTACAACCGTTTCTGGGTGGCTGAACATCACAATATGGACGGCATCGCCAGCTCGGCCACTTCGGTGTTGCTGGGTTATTTGGCCGGTGGCACCTCGACGATTCGCGTCGGCTCCGGCGGCGTGATGCTGCCCAACCACGCGCCGTTGGTGATTGCCGAACAGTTCGGCACCCTGGAAAGCCTGTACCCCGGCCGCATCGACCTGGGCCTGGGCCGCGCCCCCGGTTCCGACCAGATGACCGCCCGCGCCCTGCGCCGTGAACGCTCCGGCAGTGCTGACGAGTTTCCGGAAGATGTGGCCGAACTGATGGCCTACCTGGGCCCGCGCACGCCCGACCAACGGATCATCGCCGTACCCGGCACCGGCACCAACGTGCCCGTTTGGCTGCTTGGTTCGAGCCTGTTCAGCGCGCAATTGGCCGGTGAGCGCGGCTTGCCCTACGCCTTCGCCTCACATTTCGCACCCCGTTTGATGCACGAGGCGATTCGCGTGTACCGCAATCACTTCAAGCCTTCAGCCGTGCTGGACAAGCCCTACGTGATGCTCGGCATTCCGCTGGTGGCCGCCGACACCGACGAGCAGGCCGACTACCTGGCCACTTCGGTGTACCAACGTATTCTGGCGCTGATGCGCGGGCAAAGCCTGGTGCAGCGCCCGCCGGTTAAAACCATGGACGGCCTGTGGCTGCCCCATGAAAAAGACGCGGTGGGCAGCTTTTTGGGCCTGGCCATGGTCGGTAGCCCGGCGAAGATTCGCGCGAAGTTGGACGTGTTGATCGAGCAGACCGACGCCGATGAGCTGATCTTTACCAGCGACCTGTATGAGCATGCCGACCGGATTCACTCCTACGAGCTGCTGGCGCAGGTGATGAAGGGCTGATAACCCGCAGGCAAAAAAAACCGACGCACTCGCGTCGGTTTTTTATGTCTGGAGCACGGGATTAACCGCGCTTGTAGACGATTTCCTTGGTGCCGCCTTCGCAGCTGCCAATCACTTTGCCATCGGCTGCCGCGCCTTTGTCGACAACATCCAGCGAATAATGCTGAACACCTTTAGCGTCGAGCTTAGCCGCGAGCTCACCTTTCAGCTCTTCACAAGGCTTGCCCGCCGCCAGGGCAGTGCCCGCAATGCTCAACAAACCTACCGCTAACAGGAACTTCTTCATCCGTTACTTTCCTTGCGCTGATCGAAAAGAGCGTGCCGACGCTTGTGGCGTCGGCACCCAATGGTTGTAGCGCAGGTTATGGCAATCGGCCAGTCAGCAAGTTCAACTCACGGGATCAACTACTGGCAATTCGGAATCCCACCTTGAGCGTGACCTGGAAGTGCGCGGCCTTGCCGTCCTTGATGTGACCACGGGTTTCGGTCACTTCAAACCACTCCAGGTGCTTGATGCTCTTGTGCGCTTCGGCGAGGGCATTGTTGATGGCATCTTCGATGCTGGTGGTCGAGGAACCGACCAGTTCGACTTTCTTGTAGGTGTGATGATCAGACATAACGTTTCTCCTGAGGTCTCTAGTCAGCGTAGCAGTGAATGTTCGTACTGCTTCTGGCGACCATTCCCACTCGAAAGTTCATATTTACTGCACTTTCTGAAAACCCAGGAGTCGGTATCTACACATGCCACTCAATCACTTCAGGAGAGTTCCACATGGCCAACACTTCTTTACGCAAAGCGTCGCTGGAAAGCATGGAAGCCGAGATTTCGAGCCTGCTCAAGTCCCTTGAGAGCCTCAAGGACGATGCGTCCGATGAGTCGCGCAAAACGCTGAAGGCCCTGAAAAGCAATGCCGAGAATGCCCTCAAGCATTCCCGCCACCTGATCAGCGATGCCTACGAAGAAAGCAAAGTCAAAATCCGCGAAACCAGCGCGGCAACCCGTGACTACGCACAAGAGCACCCATGGACCACCGCCGGCGTTGCCGTTGGCGCGCTGGGCCTGTTGGCGGCTTACCTGCTGTGCAAACGCGGTGACTAAACGGGTTGGCGCAACAGCTCAGCCTTGAGCCACTGCGCCAACTGACCCGCGCGCCCGTCTGCGGCGCGCTTGGGTAGCCACAACGCCAGGTGCGCCGGGGTTTCACTGAAACCCCACGGCGCCACCAGGCGACCCGCTCGCAGGTCCTCTGCTACCAGCGGTTGCGGCGCAATCGCCACACCCAAACCCGCCACCGCCGCCTCCAGCAAATAATACAAATGCTCAAACCCTTGGCCGTGCTTCAACGCGCCGGGCTCAATGCCGTGTTGCTGCGCCCAACTGGGCCAGGCTTGCGGGCGCGAGGTAGTGTGTAACAAGGCTTCACCGCACAGGGCGTGGGGCGGCGCCTGGCGCAGGCGTTCGTAACCGGCAAAACGCGGGCTCATTACCGGGCCAATGCGCTCGCTGGCCAACTCATACACCTGCATGTCCGCAGGCCACGGCGGCTCAGCAAAAACCAGCAAGGCATCCAGGCCGGGGCGCCGTGGGTCGAGGTCGCCATCACCCGCCGATAGATGCAAGCGCAGGTCGGGCAGGTCTGCGTTCAAGCGGCCCAGGCGCGGAATCAACCAGCGCGCCAGCAAACTGCCCGAGCAGCCGAGCACGAAGGGCGCGTCGGCGCTGGCCTGGGTCAGCTCGGCGCAAACATCCCTTAAACGCTCGAACGCTTCGGCGCTGGCGTCCCTGAGCCGGACGCCTGCATCTGTGAGTTTAAGGCCGCGTCCGTCTTTGGCAAACAGGCTGACACCCAAGTGTTCTTCCAACACCTTCAACTGGCGACTGACCGCGCCATGGGTCACATGCAGTTGCTCAGCCGCCTGGCTGACGCTGTTCAAGCGGGCGGTGGCCTCAAACGCACGCAGGGCATTGAGGGGCGGTAGGTCTCGGCTCATCTGTGAGTTTTCCTGACAGGTTGTGGCGATCTTATCGGTTTTCAGCGTCGAGCGTCAGGGGTAGAGTGGCCGTCATTGCCTCTCCTTACCTTATTTCCCGGAGCGCCCCATGACTCAGTCCCAGACCGACCTTCGCAACGGCCCCGACGCCAACGGCCTGTTTGGCGCGTTCGGCGGCCGCTACGTCGCTGAAACCCTGATGCCGTTGATCCTCGACCTGGCCCGCGAATACGAAGCGGCCAAGATTGATCCGGCCTTTAATGAAGAACTGGCCTACTTCCAGCGCGACTATGTCGGACGCCCAAGCCCGCTGTATTTTGCCGAGCGCCTTACAGAGTTCTGCGGCGGCGCCAAGATCTACCTCAAGCGCGAAGAGCTCAACCACACCGGCGCGCACAAGATCAACAACTGCATCGGCCAGATCCTGCTGGCGCGGCGCATGGGAAAAAAACGCATCATCGCCGAGACCGGCGCGGGCATGCACGGCGTGGCCACTGCCACCGTGGCGGCGCGCTTTGGCCTCGATTGCGTGATTTACATGGGCACCACCGACATCGAGCGCCAACAGGCCAACGTGTTCCGCATGAAGCTGTTGGGCGCCGAAGTGATCCCGGTCGTGGCCGGCACCGGCACCCTTAAAGACGCGATGAACGAAGCCCTGCGTGACTGGGTGACCAACGTCGACAGCACTTTCTACCTGATCGGCACCGTGGCCGGCCCACACCCGTATCCTGCGATGGTGCGCGACTTCCAGGCCGTGATCGGCAAGGAAACCCGCGACCAACTGCAAGCCCAGGAAGGCCGCCTGCCGGACAGCCTGGTGGCATGCATCGGCGGTGGCTCCAATGCCATGGGCCTGTTCCACCCGTTCCTGGATGACACCAGCGTCGAAATCATCGGCGTTGAAGCCGCCGGCCACGGCATCGAAACCGGCAAGCACGCCGCCAGCCTTAACGGCGGTGTACCGGGCGTGCTGCACGGCAACCGCACGTTCCTGTTGCAGGACGACGACGGCCAGATCATCGACGCCCACTCGATTTCCGCCGGCCTCGACTACCCAGGCATCGGCCCTGAGCACGCGTGGTTGCATGATATCGGCCGCGTTCAGTACACCTCGGTGACCGACGACGAAGCCCTTGAAGCCTTCCACAAATGCTGCCGCCTGGAAGGGATTATTCCTGCGCTGGAAAGCGCCCATGCCCTGGCTGAAGTGTTCAAACGCGCACCAACCTTGCCGAAAGATCACCTGATGGTGGTGAACCTGTCCGGCCGTGGCGACAAAGACATGCAGACCGTGATGCACCACATGGACCTCTCTCAACAAGAGCAGTCGAAGCAGGAGAAACACTGATGAGCCGCCTGCAAACCCGTTTTGCGCAACTGAAAGAACAAAACCGCGCCGCCCTGGTGACTTTCGTCACCGCCGGCGACCCGGGTTATGACACCTCGTTGGCGATCCTCAAGGGCTTGCCCGCCGCCGGTGCCGACGTGATCGAGCTGGGCATGCCCTTCACCGACCCGATGGCCGACGGCCCGGCGATTCAACTGGCCAACATCCGTGCGCTGGAAGCCAAACAGAACCTGCTGAAAACCCTGCAGATGGTTCGCGAATTCCGCAAAGACAACCAGGACACGCCGCTGGTGCTGATGGGTTACTTCAACCCGATCCACAAATACGGCGTACCCAAGTTCATCGCTGACGCCAAAGAAGCCGGTGTCGACGGCCTGATCGTGGTCGACATGCCGCCTGAGCATAACGGCGAGCTGTGCGACCCGGCCCAGGCCGCAGGCATCGACTTTATCCGCCTGACCACGCCGACCACCGATGACGTGCGCCTGCCAACCGTGCTCAACGGCAGTTCCGGTTTTGTGTATTACGTGTCGGTGGCCGGTGTGACCGGTGCCGGTGCCGCCACCCTGGAACACGTCGAGGAAGCCGTGACCCGCCTGCGTCGGCATACCGACCTGCCGATCAGCATCGGCTTTGGTATTCGCACGCCGGAACAAGCCGCCGCTATCGCGCGTCTGGCAGACGGTGTGGTGGTCGGTTCGGCGCTGATCGATCACATCGCCACTGCGAAAAATGATCAACAAGCGATCGATGGCGTATTGAGCCTCTGCGCGGCGCTGTCGGAAGGTGTCCGTAACGCCCGTAAGTAAGCGGCGTGTAGCAATGGGTAAAGTTCCTGATACAGAGGAATCATCTGGGTAATCCAGTACCTAAACTGACAAGACCAAGGGATTTCGAGCCTCGTTCGAAATCCCTTTTTTGTTCGTGCAGTACTGAGGAAAGCCCCCATGAAAATGCCTAAACGCTGGATCGCAGGTCTTGGCGTGTTGATGCTCGGCGCAAGTGCTCTGGCGCAAGCCGCGCCGCCCGATCAACGCGGCGATGGCCCAGGCCGTGGCGGCCCGCAAGGCCAGTACGAGCAACACGGCGACGACCATCGCGGCCCACAGGATAACCGTCGTGGCCCGCCGCAGGACTTCGGCCCGGTGCGCCAGGTGATCCGTGACAACCACAACGACTTCCGTCGTGGCGCGCCACCGCCTCCAGGCGTGCGCCTGGTGCGGGGCCAACCGCTGCCGCGCAACTACTACGGCGAACGCCTCGACAACCGCGCCCTGGCCCATCTGCCGCAATACCCAGGGTATGAATGGCGCCGGTCCGGCGGCGATATCGTATTGATCGCCATTGGCACCAGCATCGTCTACCAAATCCTGGATGGCGCCCTCTACTAGCCCAGGAAAGCTTTTGTGGCGGGAGGGCTGTTGTGGCGAGCGGGCTTGCCCCGCGTTGGGGTGCGAAGCGCCCCCAAAACCTGACAACACGGTTCCATCTGGAAAAACCGCAGTGGCCTTATTGGGGCTGCTGCGCAGCCCAACGCGGGGCAAGCCCGCTCGCCACAACAAGCCCGCTCGCCACAGGGTTTCGGTCCACTCAAACAATGGATTTACAGCTCTATGCGCTCGACCTTGCCCACCAGCAACACGTAGGAAAGCGCCCCCAGCAATGCCAGCACCGCGATATAGGTGATCGCCGGCGCAAACGAATCCCCACTGGCCAGAAAGCCAATCACTATCGGCGTGGTAATCGCCGACAAGTTGCCGATGAAGTTAAAAACCCCACCCGTCAGCCCCAGCAACCGCGCGGGCGCCACGGTCGACACCAATGACCAGGTGATCGATGCCAAGCCGTTGCCAAAGAACGCCACCGCCAGAAACGCGATCACCCAGGCCGTCGAGTCCACATAGTTGGCGCCGATGATTGCCGTGGAAATCAGCAACCCACCAATGATCGGCAGCTTGCGCGCAAACCCTACCGACGTGCCCCGGCGAATCAGCCAATCAGAAAAAATCCCCGAACACAGCACACCGATAAACGCAGCCAGGAACGGCAGCGAGGCCAGCAGGCCGGACTTGATGAAGTCCATGCCGCGGTATTTCACCAGGTAGGTCGGGAACCACGTCAGAAAAAACCACAGCGTCGAGTTCAGGCAGAACTGACCCAGGTAGATGCCCCACAGCTTGCGCTTGCTCAGCACTGTCCCGAGGTCGACCCAACTGAACGGCGCCTTGACCGCTTTTGCCTGCATATCCACCAGGCCGCCGCCCTCGCGGATCAGCTCAATTTCTGCCGCATTGGCGCCTTTGAAGTCTTTCGGCTCGCGGTACACCGCGTACCAGATCAACGCCCACAGGATGCCGACGCCACCGGTGGCGACAAACACCATGTGCCAGCCAAACGCGTGTTGCAGCCAGGCCAGTACCGGCGTGAGGAACGCCAGCCCGACAAATTGCCCGGACGTGTAAACGCCAATCGCGGTGGCACGCTCGCGCTCGGGAAACCAGGTGGTGACCACACGGCTGTTGATTGGGTAAGCCGGCGCTTCCAGGGCACCGACAGCCATGCGCAGCACAAACAGCGCGATAAAGCTGGCCGCAAACCCCAGCATCACCGTGGCAATGGACCACAACAGCAGGGCAGCGGTATAGAGAATGCGCGGCGGCACGCGGTCCACCAGCCAGCCGCCGGGAATCTGCATGGCGGCGTAGGTCCAGCCGAACGCGGAGAAGATCAGCCCGACATGCACCGGGTCGATCCCCAGTTCGCTGGTCAGCGCCGGGGCGGCAATCGACAGGTTGCTGCGGTCGAGGTAGTTGATCACCACGGTGATAAACAGCAGCACCATGATGAAGAAACGCTTTCTGCTAGGCGTGACGAGAGAAGCCTGCCCGGTGAAGGATTCAGGGTGCATGGGGGGTTGCCTCTTCTTGTGATTATTGAGGACGGGGCGCGGTCAATGTGGGAGCTGGCTTGCCTGCGATGGCGGTGCATCAGCTAACTGATCTGGCACAGGCGGACCGCTATCGCAGGCAAGCCAGCTCCCACAGTTGATCCGGTTCCTTCAGTAAGCAATCACCACTCGGCGAAGCTGCCGTCGGCATGCCGCCAGATCGGGTTGCGCCAGCGGTGGCCGATGGCGGCGCGTTCGATCACGTATTCCTCGTTGATCTCAATGCCCAGGCCCGGCCCGTTGGGGATCTTCACAAAGCCTTTGTCATAGTCGAACACGCCTGGGTCGCGCACGTAGTCGAGCAGGTCATTGCTCTCGTTGTAGTGGATACCCAGGCTTTGCTCCTGAATAAACGCGTTGTAGCAAACCGCGTCCAATTGCAGGCACGCCGCCAGGGCAATCGGGCCCAGCGGGCAATGCAGGGCCAGGGCCACGTCGTAGGCTTCGGCCATGTTGGCGATCTTGCGGGTTTCGGTGATGCCGCCGGCGTGGGACGCGTCCGGCTGGATGATGTCGACGTAGCCTTCGCTGAGCACTCGCTTGAAGTCCCAACGGGAAAACAGCCGCTCGCCCAAAGCAATCGGCGTGCTGGTCAACGGCGCCAGCTCCTTGAGCGCTTCGTAGTTTTCGCTGAGCACCGGCTCTTCGATAAACATCAGTTTGTACGGGTCCAGCTCTTTCATCAGCACCTTGGCCATGGGCTTGTGCACGCGGCCATGGAAGTCGACGCCGATGCCGACGTTAGGCCCGACGGCATCGCGCACGGCGGCCACGTTGGCCAGCGCGAGGTCGACTTTTTCGAAACTGTCGACGAACTGCAATTCTTCGGTGCCATTCATCTTCACGGCGGTAAAGCCACGGGCCACGGCCTCTTTGGCGGCGCGGGCGGTGTCGGCGGGGCGGTCGCCGCCGATCCAGGAATACACGCGGATCTTGTCACGCACCTGGCCACCCAACAGGTCGCTGACCGACACGCCGAGCGCCTTGCCCTTGATGTCCCACAGTGCCTGGTCGATACCGGCGAGGGCGCTCATGTGCACCGCGCCGCCCCGGTAGAAGCCGCCGCGATAGAGCACAGTCCAGATATCTTCGATATTGCGTGGGTCTTTGCCGATCAGGTAGTCGGAGAGTTCCTCGACGGCGGCGGCCACGGTGTGGGCGCGGCCCTCCACCACAGGTTCGCCCCAGCCGGTCACGCCCTGGTCGGTCTCGACCTTGAGGAAGCACCAGCGCGGCGGGACGATAAAGGTGGTCAGTTTGGTGATTTTCATCTTCTTATCTCTCTTATCGATGCAGCGCCAGGGGCGCAAACCTTGAGTTCAGTTAAGCGCGTTCCAGGCCGCGACATAGGCCTGGGCATTGCTCGCCACTTGGTCCACCGACATGCCCGGTTTGAACAACCCGGAACCCAGGCCGAAACCCTTCGCGCCCGCGTCGAAATACACTTGCATGTTGTCGGGTGTCACGCCGCCTACCGGCAGCAGCAAGGTGCCGGTGGGCAATACCGCCAGCCACGCCTTGATTACCGCCGGGCCCATTTGCTCGGCCGGGAACAGCTTCAATACATCCGCGCCTTCGGCCAACGCGGCGAAGGCCTCGGTCGGCGTTGCCACACCCGGCGACAGGAACAGGCCCGCCGCCTTGGCGGCACGCAATACCTTGGCATCGCTGTGGGGCATGACAATCACTTGGCCGCCGGCGGCTTTGACCTGCTCAACCTGTTCCGGGGTCAACACGGTGCCCGCGCCGATCAGGCAATCGGCGGGCAAGGTGTCGCGCAGGGTGCGGATGCTGGTGTAAGGGTCCGGCGAATTCAGTGGCACTTCGATCACGCGAAAACCGGCCTCATAGAGCACCTGGCCAATCGCTTGCGCTTCATCCGGTCGCACGCCGCGCAAAATTGCGATCAAACCGTTGTGTGCGAGTGCTTGCTTGAGCATGTCAGGCCTCCTGTACAGGTTGAGTGAGCCCAGCGGCGACGGCCAACTGCCACAGACCGCGCGCGGTGGCTTCCTGCGCAAAGCTGACGTGGGTAAAGCCGCTGAGGGCGAGGGCGCGTTGGTAGCAGGCGCAGAGTTTGGCAGCGCCGACCAGGACGATAGGCGTGTGTTTGGCCTGCTGTGGCAAACCGGCGAGTTCGTGGCCGATCAGCAGGCCGGACAGATAATCGGGCTGTTCGTCGGGTGCCAGTTCGCCGGTCAAGCCCAGGGTACGAGCGCTGAACAAGGTCGACAGCACACCGCGCCGGCCATCCTCCGAGAGCGCCACGCGCACGCCACGATCAAAGGCCTCGACCTGGAATTGTTCCGACGGTTGCTGGGTACGCCCGAGAATGCTGTGCTTGCTGAGTACCGCAAACACCTCGCCGGTCATGAAGGTGTCGAAGTGGGTGATGCAGCCTTCAACCACCTCGACCCATTTGGAATGGCTGCCCGGCAGGCCGATCAACACGTCGGCGCCCAGGCCTTGCAGCACACCCAGCACCTGGGTTTCTTCGCCGCGCATCACATTGGGCAAGCCGACCCGCTCGATCACACCCGGCACAATATGCACCTGCACCCCGCGCAGGCTGCGCACAGGGTGCAGGGCCTGGCCGAGGCTGGCGACATCGACGGGCGTTTGGCGGTAAGCCGCTTCGCTCCAGCCTTGGGCGCTGCCGACCATGCCGCAGGCAATCACCGCCAGGCCGGGCTGCGCGTCGAGCCAGTCGCCGCAGGCCGCATCGAACGCCAACTCAAAGCCGTCACTGCACAGCACGCCAGCAATGACCCGGGGTTCACTGGGCAGGTGCATGATGCCGAACGCCAAAGCGCGCTGTTCGAGCACGCTGCCAGCCGGGCCGAGTTTGTAAGCACGAAGGGAGCTGGTCCCCCAGTCGAGCGCGATCAATTGCGCCTGCATCGCTTCACCTGAAATGAGTGGGTGCTGAAAAAGCTGATGGACGAATATAAACCTACGGCCGGTAACATCTCAATATATAAATAACAGTCCCATATATTGGGAATTAATCATAAAAAATCCCATCGCCTTTGCGCAAGGTGATGGGATTGGTATTAACCGTGGTTAAAAACCAGACAGGTTCAGCTCGCGCATCGCGCCCATCCAGATCGCGTAATCGGTGTGATCCTTGAGGTCATCGCCGGTGTCCGGGTGCAGGAACACCACCAGCCCATCACGATGCAGCGCCAGCCAGGGCAACACCACGCCGATGTATTCCGGCTCGAATGCCAGCTGGCAGCTCCAGTCCGGGTGCGGGCCGACCGGCTTTTCGTGTACACGGCCCATGCTCAGCGGGAACAGCTTGGCCGCGTCCTCGCAGAGCTTGCGCGCCTGGTCGATGGTGCTGGCGTCAAAGTAGATATGGGCGTGGTAGCCCTTGATACGTTGCATGGCGAAATCCGGATCCAATATGCGCCGATCCTAGACCGCAATCGACGGCAGGGCCAGCCCGGTCAGCGACTGCGCGCTGCTGGCTTGCTCGGCCACCAGCCAGTCGACAAAGCGCTCGACCAATTGCCCCCGGCGTTTGCGCTGGGGTTGCACCACGTAATAACCGAAGCGCGAGATCACCGTGTCGCTGATCGGCCGGCACAGCCAATTCTGCTCCAGCAGGTTATCCACCAAATGCCGCCAGCCGATGGCCACGCCCTGGCCGGCAATCGCCGCCTGAATCAGCAGGGTGTAATTGTCGAAGCGCAATTGCCCAGGCGTAGGCGCCGTGGTGATGCCCAACTCACGAAAAACGCCGCTCCAGTCGAACCACTGGCTGTTGTTTCCCTGGCGCAGGTGCAGCAGCGGGTAATCGTGCAAATTTTGTACAGTCAGTGGCGTGGTTTGAGCCTTGAGCCACTGCGGGCTGCACACCGGAAACACTTCCTCGTTGAACAGCCACAAGCTCTCGCCCTGCTTGAAACGACCATCGCCAAACAACACCGCCACGTCGATATCGCTGCGCAACGTGGCGTGGTTGCGCTCGCTGGTCACCAGGCTCACATCCACCTGCGGGTTGGCCTGGTGAAAGCGATGCAGGCGCGGCATCAGCCAGTAGGCGGCGAAAGCAAAGTCGGTGGCCACTTGCAGCACTTCGTGCTGGTCCTGCTGGGTGATTGCGCTGAGGCCCTGGTTGATAGTTTGCATACCGCCTTGCACATGCTCGAAGAGCAGCGCGCCCGCATCCGTCAGTTCGATGCCTCGGTAGATGCGATCGAACAGGCGGATCGCCAGTTGTTCTTCAAGGCGCTTGATCTGCTGGCTGATGGCCGGCTGCGTAGTGCCCAACTCCATCGCAGCGGCGGTAAAGCTGCGATGGCGCGCCGCGGCTTCAAAGGCACGCAGCAGGTCGAGGGACAGATCACCGAGGGCTTCATACATAAGCTGTGCTTATCCTAGACATTGCTTTTCATGGGCTTTACCCCATTTTCCATGGGCCGCATGCTCATTCGCATAAACACCGCCTATGGAATTCCGATAGATCATGAAGCGCAAGAACATTCTTTTCATCATGGCCGATCAAATGGCCGCGCCGATGCTGCCGTTCTACGGACCTTCCCCGATCAAGTTGCCGAACCTGAGCCGCCTGGCTGCACAGGGCGTGGTGTTTGACGCCGCCTACTGCAACAGCCCGTTGTGCGCGCCTTCGCGTTTCACCCTGGTCAGCGGCCAGTTGCCGAGCAAGATTGGCGCCTACGACAACGCCGCCGATTTTCCCGCCGATGTACCGACTTATGCCCACTACCTGCGCCGCCTCGGCTACCGCACGGCGCTGTCGGGCAAGATGCATTTCTGCGGGCCAGATCAGTTGCACGGTTATGAAGAACGCCTGACCAGCGACATCTACCCCGCCGACTATGGCTGGGCGGTGAACTGGGATGAGCCGGATGTGCGCCCCTCCTGGTACCACAACATGTCCTCGGTGCTGCAAGCCGGGCCGTGCGTGCGCACCAATCAGCTGGATTTCGACGAAGAGGTGGTGTTCAAGGCCCAGCAATACCTGTTCGACCATATCCGTGAAGACGGCAACCAGCCGTTCTGCCTCACCGTGTCGATGACGCACCCGCACGACCCGTACACCATTCCCAAGCCGTTCTGGGACCTGTATGACGACAACGACATCCCAATGCCGGCAACCCTCGCGCAAGGCGATCTCGACCCGCACTCCCAGCGCCTGCTCAAGGTTTACGACCTGTGGGGCAAGCCGCTGCCTGTGGACAAGATCCGCGATGCGCGCCGCGCGTATTTCGGCGCGTGCAGCTATATCGACAGCAACGTCGGCAAACTCCTGCAAACCCTGGAAGACACCGGCCTGGCCGACGACACGATCATCATCTTCTCCGGCGACCACGGCGACATGCTCGGCGAGCGTGGCCTCTGGTACAAAATGCACTGGTTCGAAATGGCCGCCCGCGTACCGCTGCTGGTGAGTGCGCCAGGCCAGTTTGCGGCGGGCCGCGTCAGCAAGGCCGTGTCCACCGCCGACCTGCTGCCCACCCTGGTGGAACTGGCCGGCGGCGAACTGGACCCGCGCCTGGCGCTGGACGGCCGCTCGCTGGTCCCGCACCTGCAAGGGCAGGGCGGGCACGACGAAGTGTTTGGCGAGTACATGGCCGAAGGCACCATCAGCCCGCTGATGATGATTCGGCGCGGCGCCTGCAAATTCATCTACAGCGAAGACGACCCTTGTCTACTGTTCGATGTACACAACGACCCGCACGAGCGGGAAGACCTCAGCCAGTCACCGGAACACCGGCCACTGTTCGAGGCGTTTTTGACTGAGGCGCGGGCCAAATGGGACATCCCGGCGATCCACCAGCAGGTGCTCGCCAGCCAACGCCGTCGCCGCCTGGTGTTCGAGGCGCTGACCCAAGGCAAGCTGAAGAGCTGGGATCACCAGCCACTGGTGGACGCCAGTCAGCAATACATGCGCAACCATATCGACCTCGACGACCTGGAGCGCAAGGCACGTTATCCACAACCCTGCCAAAACCAATAAATAGACAGAGGGAAGGCCATGCAAAAGTTGACCGTGGTACTGAGTATGTTGGTGCTGGGCAGCGCCAATGTGTACGCAGACGCTAGCTGCGAAACTGTAAAAATGGCCGATCCAGGCTGGAGCGATATCGCCGCCACCAATGCCATCACCGGTTTCCTGTTGAACGGCATGGGCTACAAGGCCAAGGTCGACACCCTGGCGGTGCCGATCACGTTTGGCGGGCTCAAGGATGGCCAGGTGGATGTGTTCCTGGGCAACTGGATGCCGGCACAGCAGGGTTTCTACGACAAGTTCGTGGCCAATGGCGATGTGGTGCAACTGGCGAAAAACCTCGACGGCACCGAGTTCACCCTCGCCGTGCCGGACTATGTGTGGGATGCCGGTGTGCATGATTTTGCCGACTTGAACAAGTTTGCCGACAAGTTCGACAAGAAGATCTACGGCATCGGCTCCGGCGCACCGGCGAATATTTCGCTGCAGGAGATCATCAAGAAGAACGACTTCGACCTGGGCCAGTGGAAGCTGATCGAGTCGAGCGAGCAGGCGATGCTGGCCGAAGTGTCGCGGGCGGTGAAAAAACAGAAGTTCGTGACCTTCCTCGGCTGGACGCCGCACCCAATGAACGTGCAGTTGAAGATGCACTACCTCAAAGGCGGCGAGAAATATTTTGGTGACACCGGCAGCGTGTATACCTTGACCCGCAAAGGTTATGCACAGGCCTGTCCGAACGTAGGAAAATTGCTGACCAACCTGAGTTTTACCCAGGAGATGGAGAACAGCATCATGGCCCAAGTGGTGAACAACAAGGTCAGCAATGCCGAGGCGGCGAAGGCGTGGATCAAGGCTAACCCGGCGGTATTGGGCAAGTGGCTCGATGGCGTAAAAACCCTCGACGGCAAAGACGCACTGCCTGCCGTAAAAGCCAAACTTTAAGGTCGAACATAATCCAAATGTGGGAGCGGGCTTGCTCGCGTAAGCGGTGGTTCAGTTGATACATGTGCGAGCTGACACACCGCTTTCGCGAGCAAGCCCGCTCCCACAGGGGACTAGTGTGTACTGATACTCTAAGCCAATCCTTTTAACCCGAGTTTTCGATGCCCCGGCCCAACCGCCACACTCTCTTCCCCTTCCTCGCCTGGCTGCCGCGCCAAACCCGCGCCAGCGTCGGCCGGGACGCGATTGTCGGGCTCAGCGGCGCCGTGCTCGCCTTGCCGCAGTCGATTGCCTACGCGCTGATCGCCGGGCTCCCACCCGAATACGGCCTGTATGCCGCCATCATCCCGGTGTTGATCGCGTGCTTGTGGGGTTCGTCGTGGCACCTGATCTGCGGGCCGACGGCGGCGATATCCATCGTTCTGTACGCCAGCGTCAGTCCGCTGGCCGTGCCTGGCTCGCAGGACTACATCACGTTGATCCTGTTGCTCACATTTCTCGCCGGTGTATTCCAGTGGTTGCTGGGCATGCTGCGCTTCGGCGCGCTGGTGAATTTCGTCTCGCATTCGGTGGTGCTGGGTTTCACTCTGGGCGCCGCCGTAGTGATTGCCCTGGGGCAATTGCCCAACGTGCTGGGGCTGGATTTACCCAGCCAGGCCACGGCGATCAATAGCTTGCTGGCACTGGTGGACCATGCCGGGGAATGGGACCACGCCTCACTTGCGCTGGGCCTGGGCACCTTGCTGGTGGGCGCGCTGCTCAAATACCGGGTCCCGCGTTGGCCGACGCTGTTGATCGCGCTGGCGCTGGGCAGCCTGGTGGCGTGGCTGTGGCCGGCGATGTTCGGGCATGTGGCGCGGGTGAGTTCGTTTATCGGCAAACTGCCGCCGTTCAGCCCGCTGCCGATGGACCTGGACATGCTCCTGCGCCTGCTGCCCAGCGCCGTGGCGGTGGGCATGCTTGGGCTGGTCACCAGCCTGTCGATTGCGCGCTCGTTGTCGGCGCGTTCACAGCAATTGCTCGACGCTAATCAGGAAGTCCGCGCGCAGGGTTTATCCAACATCGTCGGTGGCTTTTTCTCCGGGTACTTGTCGGCCGGTTCCTTTACCCGCTCCGGCCTGAGCTATGAAGCGGGCGCCTGCTCGCCGTTGGCCGGCGTGTTTTCCGCGCTGTGGGTGGCAGTGTTTGCGCTGTTCGGCGCGGCGTTGATCGCGCACATCCCGATCCCGAGCATGGCCGCAAGCATCCTGCTGATTTGCTGGGGCCTGGTGGATCATCGTGGCATTCGCGCGCTGTTCCGCGTCAGCCGCGCCGAGTTTGTGGTGATGAGCCTGACGTGCATCGCGACTTTACTGCTGGAGTTGCAAACGGCGATTTACGCGGGCGTGCTGGCATCGTTGTTTTTCTACCTCAAACGCACCTCGCAGCCGAGGGTTCAGCAGTGGCGCGACGGTGATGAGGATGTGTTGCGGGTGGGCGGCTCGATCTTTTTTGGCGCCAGCCATTACCTGCAAGTGCGCCTGCAAAGCTTGCAGGGCGAGCGGGTGGTGATCGAGGCGCAGCAGATTAATTTTATCGACTATTCCGGAGTGGAGATGCTGCACCAGGAGGCGCGGCGGTTGGTGGGTGTGGGGCGTAGCCTGACGTTGCGCCGGGCCAGGCCGCAAGTCGTCGAAGAGCTGAAAAAGCTGGAAGGGGCCGACAACTGCCCCATCCATTTCGAAGACTGAATGCGGTGATAACTGTGGGAGCTGGCTTGCCTGTGATAGCGGTGGATCAGCCAGCACATCTGTATCTGATACACCGCTATCGCAGCATAAGTATCTACACAACTTTTCAGACCCTGACAAATCTCCCTGTGGCGAGCGGGCTTGTCCCGCGTTGGGCTGCGTAGCAGCCCCAAAACCAGCCTCTACAGAGTGTCTGATACACCGCGTTCCTCTTTACTGGGGCTGCTTCGCAGCCCAACGCGGGACAAGCCCGCTCGCCACAGGTGCCCTATCTGCCGGGCGTTCAGCGTGGGGCCAAAGTTGTGTAGATACCTATGGCTATCGCAGGCAAGCCAGCTCCCACATTAGGCCGTGTTCACTTTTAGATTTATGCCGCAGCCAACTGCCGACGCAACTCAGCCAACACCGGCGCCGACTCCGGGCGCACACCGCGCCACAGGAAGAAGGCTTCTGCGGCCTGCTCCACCAACATGCCCAAACCATCCATCGCCACCGCCGCGCCTTGCTCGGTAGCCCAGCGACAGAACGCGGTCGGCTCCTTGGCGTACATCATGTCGTAGCAAAAGGTCTTGCCCGGTTCGATCAGGCTGCCGGCAATTGGCGGTACATCGTCTGACAGGCTGGCAGACGTGGCATTGATGATCACGTCCACCGGCTCACGCAGCCAATCGAAACCGCTGGCAGACACGGGCCCCAAATCGTCGAACAGCTCGGCAAGCAACTCGGCCTTTTCCACGGTGCGGTTGGCGATGATCAGCGACGCAGGTTGCTCAGCCAGTAATGGCTCCAACGCCCCGCGTACCGCGCCACCGGCGCCCAGCAACAGGATACGTTTGCCTTGCAGGCTCAGCCCGGCATTCACCGTGAGGTCGCGCACCAGGCCGGCGCCGTCGGTGTTGTCGCCCAGCAAGGTGCCGTCGCCCAACTTGCTCAGGGTGTTCACGGCGCCTGCGCGCTGGGCGCGTTCGGTCAGGCTGTTGGCCAGGCGGTAGGCGTCTTCCTTGAACGGCACGGTGACGTTGGCGCCACGGCCTTGTGCAAAGAACTCACGGGCACAGCCGGTGAAATCCTCCAGCGGCGCGAGCAAGGTGCTGTAGTCCAGTTGCTCGCCGGTCTGTTCGGCGAACATACGGTGAATCAGCGGCGACTTGCTGTGGCCGATGGGGTTGCCGAACACCACATAACGGTCCATCAGACAGCCGCCTTGGGCACAGCAAGGCCCAGCCAGTCGCGGTCTTGCAGGTAGTAATCGGTGAGGCGCGCCTCTTCGCTGTCGGCCTCGGCTTTCCAGTCGTAGCTCCAGCGTACTTGCGGCGGCAGTGACATCAGGATCGACTCGGTACGCCCGCCCGATTGCAGGCCGAACAGGGTGCCACGGTCGTAGACCAGGTTGAATTCAACGTAGCGGCCGCGACGAAATTCCTGGAACTGGCGCTGCTGCTCGGAGTAAGCCATGGCCTTGCGACGCTGCACGATCGGCAGGTAGGCGTCGATATAAGCATCGCCGATGGCGCGGATGAAGGCGAAGCAGGTGTCGAAGCCCCACTCGTTCAAATCGTCGAAGAACAAGCCGCCGATGCCGCGCGGTTCGTTGCGGTGCTTGATATGGAAGTAGGTGTCGCACCAGGCCTTGTAGCGCGCGTACACGTCCGCGCCAAACGGCGCACAGGCCTGCTCGGCCACGCGGTGCCAGTGGATGCAGTCTTCTTCATTGCCGTAGTAGGGCGTGAGGTCGAAACCGCCACCGAACCACCACACCGGCTCTTCGCCGTCTTTTTCGGCGATGAAAAAACGCACGTTGGCGTGGGACGTTGGCACGTGCGGGTTGTGCGGGTGGATCACCAGCGACACGCCAAGGGCTTCAAAGCCACGGCCAGCCAGCTCCGGGCGATGCGCACTGGCTGACGGCGGCAGGCCGCTGCCGAATACGTGGGAAAAGTTGACGCCGCCCTTTTCGATCACCGAACCGTTTTCGATCACACGGGTACGACCGCCGCCGCCGGCAGGCCGGGTCCAGGCGTCTTCGATAAAGCGAGTGTCCGTCTCGAAGGTTTCCAGGGCGCTGCAAATGCGGTCTTGCAGGTCGAGCAGGTAGGCCTTTACAGCCTCGGTGCGAGTAGTCATGGCATCACCTTGAATCGGGCAAAGCTACGCGAGGCCATTGGGCGTCGGCGGCAAATGGGCGCACAGGATACCACCGCGCTTACGTCCCTCCGCACTTGAGTGCGCCGCAGTTGACGAAGATCAAGGTTAGGAGTGGGATAGGGGGCTACGCGATTCGACCTCAGGAGAAGTGCAGATGGCCAAACGTATCCAGTTCAGCGCCCATGGCGGCCCCGAAGTGCTTGAGTATGTGGACTACACCCCGGCAGAACCTGGACCCCAGCAGGTGCGTGTGCGTAACGAGGCCATCGGCCTGAACTTCATCGACACCTATTTCCGCAGTGGCCTGTATGCGCCGCCCGCGCTGCCATCGGGCCTTGGCGCAGAAGGTGCTGGCGTGGTGGATGCGGTTGGCAGCGAGGTCACACAGTTCAAGGTCGGCGACCGCGTGGCCTACGGCAGCGGCCCGCTGGGTGCGTACAGCGAGCTGCACGTGCTGCCTGCCGCCAACCTGGTGCACTTGCCGGACGCTATCAGCTTCGAACAGGCTGCCGGCGCGATGCTCAAGGGCCTGACCGTGCAGTACCTGTTGCGACAGACCTACGAGTTGAAGGGCGGCGAAACCATCTTGTTCCATGCCGCTGCCGGTGGTGTGGGCTCCCTGGCCTGCCAATGGGCCAAGGCGCTGGGCGTGAAGCTGATCGGCACCGTGAGTTCGCCGGAAAAAGCCGCACTGGCCAAATCCCTTGGCGCCTGGGAAACCATCGATTACAGCAAGGAAAACGTCGCACAGCGCGTACTGGAATTGACCGACGGCAAAAAAGTCCCGGTGGTGTACGACGGCGTTGGCAAAGACACTTGGCTGACCTCACTGGACAGCCTGGCGCCACGGGGTTTGGTGGTGAGTTTCGGCAATGCGTCAGGCGCGGTGGATGGCGTGAACCTGGGGATTCTGGCGGCGAAGGGCTCGCTGTATGTCACTCGGCCGACCTTGGCGACCTACGCCAGTAACCCGAAAGATTTGCAGGCGATGGCTGATGATCTGTTCGCGATGATCACGAGCGGCAAGGTGCGTATTGATATCAACCAGCGGTTTGCGCTGGCGGATGCGGCGAAGGCGCAGACGGAGTTGTCGGGGCGCAGGACGACCGGGTCGACCATTTTGCTGCCATAAGGCGATCTATCTCTGGGGTCAGTGATGGCCTCTTCGCGAGCAAGCCCGCTCCCACATTTGATCGCATTCCAAATTTGGAACTGGGTCAAATGTGGGAGCGGGCTTGCTCGCGAATGCAGGCACCTCGGTCTCAAGAAGGCCGCACTACCTCACCCGTCGCCAAATCGCGAATCAGGCTCGGGTTCTTGCGCCCACCCAGGGCACCCCCCAGCACCAAATCCACTTGGCCACGGAAATACTGCTCCACACGAAGCCGCGTGCGCGCCGCCGGGCGGCCTTGCGGGTTGGCTGAGGTAGAGATCAACGGCCCCACCTGCGCGCATAAATCCCTCACCAACGGATGATCGCTGACCCGCAGCGCCACGGTGTCATGCACACCGGTCACCCATTCCGGCAGCATGCCCTGATGCGGCACCAGCCAGGTGTTCGGCCCGGGCCAGGTGCTGGCCATGCGGTCGATCCAGGTGTCCGGGAAGTCTTCAAACAGGAAATCGAACTGACGGATATTGTCCGCCACCAGGATCAGCCCCTTGTCGACCGAGCGATTCTTGATCGCCAGCAGCCGGTCTACCGCGTCTTCATTCCACGGGTCGCAGCCCAGGCCCCAGACCGCTTCGGTCGGATAGGCAATCACCGCGCCTGCGCGAATTTCTCGTGCGGCTTCCAGCACACGCCACCTGTTGACCATTGCTCACTCTCCGGACTAAAGCTCTGCGCAGTTTACCGATGTTCTTTGCAAAAACTAATTACATAAGCGGGCCGCGCGCAAGCCAGCGCCCGCTTTCGCAGATCACCAGGCCCTCAAGTTCAAGCTCGGTAAGCGCCGCCAGTGTGTGGGCCAAAGGCCGCCCGCTGGCAACCGCCAAAGCCTCGCTGGTGAGGGGCGCCGCGTGCAACAGCGCCACCAGCGGATGGGTGACCGGCATCGGCGCCGGGCGGGACAACGCCTGCCAGCCGCGCAAGCCGTCCAGGATGTGCTCGATGGACTCCACCAGCGTCGCGCCATCGCGAATCAACTGATGGCAGCCCTTGGCGCCCGGATGATGAATGGAGCCCGGAATCGCATACACCTCACGCCCTTGCTCGGCCGCAAGCTTGGCAGTGATCAGCGAACCGCTGGCCATGCTGGCTTCCACCACCAGCACCCCCAGCGACAGGCCGCTGATGATCCGGTTGCGTCGTGGAAAGTTGGCGGCCTGGGGCGCGGCGTCCAGCGGGAACTCGGAAACCACCGCGCTGCCCTGGGCAATCATCGCCGCGGCGAGCTGGCGGTGGCGTTGTGGATAAAAATTTTCGAGGCCGGTGCCGAGCACGCCGATTGTCTGCCCCCCGACATCTAATGCCGCTTGGTGCGCAGCACCGTCGATGCCCAAGGCCAAGCCACTGGTGATGACAAAACCGGCACTCGCCAGGCTGCGCGAAAAGGCGGCGGCAGTGTCCATCCCAGGGCGTGATGCACGGCGACTGCCGACCATGGCCAACTGCGGTTTTTCGAGGATGTTCGGCTCGCCGGCGACGAATAACAACGGCGGTGCATCGTCGATCTGCGCCAGCAATGCAGGGTACTCAGGCTGGTCCCACATCAGTAAATGCTGGGCCGGGCGCTCCAACCATGCGAGCGCAGCACTGGCGCCATCGCGAATGTCAGGGCTGCGCCTGGCATCGGCGCTAACGGCTGGCAGCCCAAGGGAACGCCAGGCACTTGCCGGTGCACTGATGGCCTTGGAGGCAGAACCGAATGCCTCGATCAATACACGAAAACGCTTGGGGCCCAGTTCCGGCAGCCTGTGCAAGCGTAGTCGGGCTTCCAGTTCTGCAGGGGAAATTTCAGGGTTGTTTGTCGGATACATTTGATCGTCCTTGATCTGAACAAGCTGTGGATAACTCTGTTGGTAACTTATTTAGCAGGCTATTTATTGCGTTTGTCGGGCAGTCTCGAATCGATCCATCACCGCCAGCGAACGTGAGGCTCTGAGCACCAGGCCATAACTGAGTTTTTCGTAGGTGCGAAACACCAACAGCGTGCCAGCATCTTCATCGGGGAGTTGGGCCGGGGCGCCAGAGAGGCTGTCGCGAACGCTTGCGCCAGCCTTGATCACCGTGAGCAGGTGGCCTTCGGCCAGACCGTCACGGCGGCCCTTGTTCAAAGTCACGGCATCCATTACGCCGATCTGGGTGACACCCTTGGGAATATCAATAATGTGCCCCTCGATGAAAGGCGCAGGCTGCCGATTGGCCCATTCGACGGGCGGTTCGGCACGCAGCAAGCGGTCGCCCGGGCGCACTTCCTGCGTGACCCGTTGCACGGCCAGGGTGCTGAGGTCGCCCGCCAATACAAAGCGTGCGCTGCCGATGTCATCGGCATTGATGCCCAGCAACTCCCGGGTTTGCGGGTCGGTGTAGGTTTTGCCGCGACGAAAGATCCCATAGTCCGGCTGGGTCGGGTCCAAGTCACCGCGGGCATACACGCGCTCACCGTTGGCACCCAGGACTCTTCCTGCGTCGGCGGCAACAATGTAAGGCGCGTTGTCCAGGTCCTGGGGCGTATCGAAAATACGGTTGTGCAGCAAGAAGTGGCGGATGGCCTGTTGCGTGGCCTGTTCCAGGCGCGGGCCGGGCTGGGGAACCAGGGCCATGGCGAGCGGCGCCCACAACAGCAAGACGAGTAGCGATTTCCTCATGGGGTCAATCTCCTTTATTATGTGCGTTCGCGTGAAATGCCACAGCCTTCGCGGCTTTCGAGCCTTTCACACCGGCGGTCTGGGTCCATCCCAACGCCGATTTGCCTCTACCTAACATGTGCAGCAATTACGCTTATGGCTATTTTGAACATCCTCGAATTTCCCGACTCGCGCCTGCGCACGATCGCCAAACCGGTGGCCGTAGTGGACGACAAGGTTCGTCAGTTGGTCGATGACATGTTTGAAACAATGTATGAAGCCCCGGGCATCGGCCTCGCCGCCACCCAGGTCAACGTGCATCAGCGCGTCGTGGTCATGGACCTGTCGGAAGATCGCAGCGAACCACGGGTGTTTATCAACCCCGAGTTCGAACCGTTGACCGAAGAGATGGGCGAATACCAGGAAGGCTGCCTGTCGGTGCCGGAGTTCTACGAGAACGTCGAACGCCCGCTGCGCGTGAAGATCAAGGCCCTGGACCGTGACGGCAAGCCCTACGAACTGATCGCCGAAGGCCTGCTGGCAGTGTGCATTCAGCATGAATGCGACCACCTCAACGGCAAGCTGTTTGTTGATTACCTGTCCACGCTTAAACGCGACCGGATCAAGAAGAAGCTGGAAAAAAAGCATCGCCAGCAAGCTTGATGCCCTTCTTCCAAAGGCTTGCTGCGGCAAGCCTTTTTCTTTTGTGACTGTTTTTTACCGAGAACTCCCATGACCGAGCCACTGCGCATTGTTTTTGCCGGCACTCCCGAATTTGCTGCCGAACACCTCAAGGCGCTGCTTGCCAGCCCTTATGACATCGTGGCGGTGTACACCCAGCCGGATCGCCCGGCCGGTCGCGGGCAAAAACTGATGCCAAGCCCGGTCAAGCAGTTGGCGCTTGAGCACAACATCCCCGTGCTGCAACCGCCAACCCTGCGCAATGCCGATGCCCAGGCAGAAC
The DNA here is from genome assembly GCF_001421425.1 of Pseudomonas sp. Leaf15. Lineage (NCBI taxonomy): Bacteria > Pseudomonadati > Pseudomonadota > Gammaproteobacteria > Pseudomonadales > Pseudomonadaceae > Pseudomonas > Pseudomonas sp. Leaf15. The sequence goes on along the minus strand of NZ_LMKI01000033.1, from coordinate 373,027 downwards.
TGGCGGCGTTGAAGCCCGACTTGCTGGTGGTGGTGGCTTACGGTTTGATCCTGCCTCAAGCCGTACTGGATATCCCACGCTTGGGCTGCATCAACAGCCACGCTTCGTTGCTGCCACGCTGGCGTGGTGCGGCGCCGATCCAGCGCGCTGTGGAAGCCGGTGACCTTGAAAGCGGCGTGACCGTGATGCGCATGGAGGCGGGTCTGGATACCGGCCCGATGCTGCTCAAGGTTGCCACGCCGATCACGGGCGAAGACACCGGCGGCAGCCTGCACGACCGCTTGGCCGAGCTTGGCCCACCTGCCGTTATCCAGGCCATCGCTGGCCTGGCGGCCGGTACGCTGGAAGGCGAAGTGCAGGACGACAGCCTCGCCACCTACGCGCACAAATTGAACAAAGATGAAGCCCGCATCGACTGGAGCCGCCCGGCCGTGGAGCTGGAGCGCCTGGTGCGCGCCTTCAACCCGTGGCCGATCTGTCACAGCACCCTCAATGGCGAAGCCTTGAAAGTGCTGGCCGCCACCTTGGCGGATGGCAAAGGCGCTCCGGGTGAAATCATCGGCGCCAGCAAGGACGGCCTGTTGGTCGCCTGCGGTGAACAGGCGCTGTGCCTGACCCGCCTGCAATTGCCCGGCGGCAAGGCACTGAACTTCGGCGACCTGTTCAACAGCCGTCGTGAGAAATTTGCCTTGGGCACGGTTCTCGGGGCGGTCGCTCAATGAACCCGCGTCTGGCCGCCGCCAAGGCGCTCGCTGCCGTACTCAACGGCAAGGCTTCGCTGAACAGTTCGTTGCCTACACAAATGGACAAGGTTGAAGACCGTGATCGCGGGTTCACCCAGGACCTGGCCTTTGGTACCGCCCGCTGGCAGCCGCGCTTGTCGGCGCTGGCGGCCAAGCTGCTGCAAAAGCCGTTCAAAGCGGCTGATGCTGATGTAGAAGCGCTGCTGCTGGTGGGCCTCTATCAGTTGCTCTACACCCGCGTGCCCGCGCATGCCGCCATCGGTGAAACCGTTGGTTGCGCCGACAAGCTGAAAAAGCCGTGGGCCAAGGCCCTGCTCAATGCCGTACTGCGTCGCGCCCAGCGTGAAAGCGAAGCGCTGCTGGCCGAGCTGGAACACGACCCGGTGGTGCGCACGGCTCACCCGCGCTGGCTGCAAAAATCCCTGAAAGCCTTCTGGCCCGAGCAATGGGAAGCCATTTGCGCCGCCAACAATGCGCATCCGCCGATGATTTTGCGGGTTAACCGTCGCCATCACAGCCGTGATGCCTACCTGCAATTGCTGGCCGATGCAGGCATCAGTGCCACGCCGTGTGTGTACAGCGTCGACGGCATTGTGCTGGAAACCGCCACCGACGTGCGCAGCCTGCCGGGCTTTGCCGAAGGCTGGATCAGCGTGCAGGACGAAGCCGCACAACTGGCCGCCGACCTGCTCGACCTGGCCCCCGGCCAACGCGTGCTGGACGCCTGCTGCGCACCGGGCGGTAAGACGTGCCACATTCTTGAAGTCGAAAAAGACCTTGCCGGTGTAGTCGCCGTCGACCTGGAAGCCAAGCGCCTGGTGCGTGTGCGTGAAAACCTCGCGCGCCTGGGCCTGAGCGCCGAGCTGATCGCCGCCGACGGCCGCGACACCGCCACCTGGTGGGACGGCAAACCGTTCCAGCGCATCCTGCTCGACGCGCCATGTTCCGCCACGGGCGTGATCCGCCGTCACCCGGATATCAAGCTCACCCGCCAACCCGACGACATCGCCGCCCTGGCCGTGCTGCAAGGCGAACTGCTCGATGCCCTGTGGCCAACCCTGGAAGTCGGCGGCATCCTGCTCTACGCCACGTGCTCCACGCTGCCGACAGAAAACACCGAGGTGATCCAAGCCTTCCTCGCCCGTACCAGTGGCGCGCGGGAACTGGACCTCGCCACGACGGCCGGTATTAAGCAGCCCCATGGCCGCCAGTTGCTCGCGCAGGAAGGCGGACACGATGGCTTCTACTACGCCAAACTGATCAAGATTGCTGCCGCGCGCAGCTAATGGGTTTAAGGGAGTGACCGGATGAAGATCATCATCCTTGGTGCAGGGCAGGTCGGCGGCACGCTGGCCGAACATTTGGCCAGCGAAGCCAACGACATCACCGTGGTCGACACCGACAGCGAGCGCCTGCGCAACCTGGGCGACCGCCTGGACATCCGCACCGTGCAAGGCCGCGCGTCATTCCCGACGGTGCTGCGCCAGGCCGGTGCCGACGATGCCGATATGCTGGTGGCGGTGACCAACAGTGACGAGACCAATATGGTCGCCTGCCAGGTCGCCCATACCCTGTTCCACACGCCCACCAAGATCGCCCGCGTGCGCGAAGCCGCCTACCTGACCCGTGCCGGTCTGTTCGACAACGATGCGATTCCGGTGGACGTGCTGATCAGCCCCGAACAGGTGGTGACCCATTACATCAAGCGCCTGATCGAAATTCCCGGCGCCTTGCAGGTCATCGACTTTGCCGAAGGCAAGGCGCAACTGGTGGCGGTGAAGGCGTATTACGGCGGGCCGCTGGTGGGCCAGCAACTGCGCCAGTTGCGTGAACACATGCCGAATGTGGAAACCCGCGTGGCGGCGATTTTCCGTCGCGACCGACCGATCCTGCCCCAGGGCGATACAGTGATCGAAGCGGACGACGAAGTGTTTTTCATCGCAGCCAAAGCGAATATTCGTGCGGTGATGAGCGAAATGCGTCGACTCGATGAGAGCTACAAACGCATCGTCATCGCTGGCGGCGGGCAGATCGGCGAGCGCTTGGCCGAGGCCATCGAAAGCCGCTATCAGGTGAAGATCATCGAGATGAACCCGGCACGCTGCCGGCATTTGTCCGACACCCTCGACAGCACCGTGGTCCTGCAAGGCAGCGCCTCGGACCGCGACTTGCTGATGGAAGAAAACATCGCCGACGCCGATATCTTCCTGGCCCTGACCAACGATGACGAGGCCAACATCATGTCCTCGTTGCTGGCCAAGCGGCTGGGGGCGAAGAAGGTGATGACCATCATCAACAACCCGGCCTATGTCGACCTGATCCAGGGCGGCGACATCGACATCGCCATCAGCCCGCAACTGGCGACCATCGGCACCTTGCTGGCCCACGTGCGCCGTGGCGATATCGTCAGCGTGCACTCCCTGCGCCGAGGCGCGGCGGAAGCCATCGAGGCGATTGCCCATGGTGATTCAAAGTCGAGCAAGGTGATCGGCAAGGCCATCCGCGATATCGGCCTGCCGCCGGGTACCACCATTGGTGCGATTATTCGTGATGAAGAAGTGATCATCGCCCATGACGATACGGTGATCGCCACGGGTGACCATGTGATTTTGTTCCTTGTGGATAAAAAGCATATTCGCGATGTGGAGAAGCTGTTTCACGTGGGGCTGAGTTTTTTCTGATTAAAAATTTGAGTGAGCCTGCCGACGCCATCGCGGGCAAGCCCGCTCCCACCTGTGATCGCGTTCCAAGTGTGGGAGCGGGCTTGCCCGCGATGACGATATCGAAACCGCTATGTAGCTAAAGGACGCACAGCCATGCTCGAATCCCTGGAAAAAATGCTCGCCAAGGGTGTGGATAATTCATTGCTGCGCTTTGGCTTGGGCAAGGGTTATCTGGACGTGAAGGACAACGCCAAGGCAGCCGAGCATTTGCAGAAATGCGTCGAGTTCGATCCGAAGTATTCGGCGGCGTGGAAGTTGTTGGGCAAGGCGCAGCACGGTCTGGGTGATAGTGCCGCAGCACGGCTGGCGTGGGAGAAGGGCATTGAAGCGGCCCAAGCACATGGCGACAAACAGGCCGAAAAAGAGATGACGGTGTTCCTGAAGAAACTCGACCGCCTGGCCTGAATTGATCCCTGTGGGAGCTGGCTTGCCTGCGATAGCATCACCTCGGTATGGCTGAAAAACCGAGTTTGTGATCGTTCCCACGCTCTGCGTGGGAATGCAGCCCTGGGCGCTCTGCGCCTGCCCTTAGAACCGTGACGCGGAGCGTCACAGGCGGCGTTCCCACGCGGAGCGTGGGAACGATCACGTGGTCAGTACCAGCGCTTTTCACCCGGCGGGCGTTTCTTGAAGCGCTTCATGCTCCACATGTACTGGCTCGGGTAGGCCCCGACATAACGCTCCACCACCTTGCTCATCGCCGCGCAGGACGTGGTGGTGTCGGTGCTGTACATATCTTCCGGGGCCGCTTCCAGAATCACTTTGTAACCCGAACCGTCCGGCAGCCGCAGGGCATGCAGAAACACGCCGACAGCCTTGTGGCCCGCCAGCATGTTCGGCACAAACTTGCTGGTCAGCGCCTGGGTGGCGAAAAACGGCACGAAGATGCCCGCAGATTCCGCAGGCTCCGGGTCAGCCGGAATACCCACCTGGCCACCTTTGCGCACTTCCTTGATCACGCTGAGGATGCCTTCCTTGGTGGAAGCCGCCACGCGGTTACCCAACTGCACGCGCTGCTTTTGCAGCAACTCATCCACCGCCTTGAGCTTGGGCGGGCGGTAGAAAATGATCGGTTTGCACTGGTTGCAATAGAAGTGGTTCAACACCTCCCAGTTGCCCAGGTGGCTGGTGATGCCGACCACGCCTTTGCCTGAGGCCAATGCCTCATGCAGCACTTGGAGGCCTTCGACTTCGCGCACCAGGTCGATGGAACGCTGAGCCGGCCAGATCCAGGCGCAGGCGCTTTCGGTCAGCGACTTGCCGATGTCCATCAGGCTCTGGCCCACCAGACGCTCGCGGGCGGCCGGGTCCATGTCCGGGAAGCATTTGGAGAGGTTGATCCGCACCGTGTCGCGGGAGCGGTTGGGGGTTTTCCACATGATCCAGCCAATCGCCGTGCCGACGGCCTGGACAGCGCGCCAGGGCAGCAGGGCAAACAACCGAAGAGCGCCTACCAGCAAGGCGCCTTTAAACTTTTCCACAGGTCACTCCTGATCGTGTGTGGTGCGCAAAGCGGGCATTCTAACCGGCGTTGGCCAAGTCCGCGTAACGGTCGCAGTCCTGAGTGTGGTCCATGACCATCCCCGAGGCCTGCATGAACGCGTAGCAGATGGTCGGGCCGACGAAGGTGAAACCGGCTTTTTTCAATGCTTTACTCATGGCTTCAGCTTCGGGGGTAATCGCCGGGACTTGGCTGCGATCGGTAAAGTGATTGACCTTGGGCACGCCGCCGACAAACGACCAAAGCAAGCCCACCGGGTCCTCCAGCGCCAGCCAGGCGGCGGCGTTGCGGCGAGTGGCGTTGAGCTTGAGGCGATTGCGCACGATGCCGGGGTCGAGCATCAGCGCTTCGATTTCAGCATCGGTCAGCCTGGCCAAACGCTGCGCATCAAAGCCGAACAAGACCTTTCGATAATGCTCGCGTTTGCGTAAAACGGTGATCCAGGACAGGCCCGCCTGGAACCCTTCGAGCAAAAGCAACTCGAACAAACCCTGCGCATCGCGCAGCGGCGTTCCCCACTCCTGATCGTGATAAGCCATGTACAGCGGATCTTCAGAACACCAAAAGCAGCGTGGCATAAGGCTCCAGGGAGTGGTGGCGGGGCCGAATCGGGTATACTCCCGCTCTTTAAATCGCAGCCCAAGTAACAGGTGAATTTCGTGAGCCAGCCTACGCCAGCCGTGCGTACCTTCCAAGACTTGATCCTCGCCCTCCAGCAATACTGGGCCGAGCAAGGTTGTGTGGTACTTCAGCCCTACGATATGGAAGTAGGCGCCGGCACTTTCCACACCGCAACATTCCTGCGGGCCATCGGCCCGGAAACCTGGAACGCCGCTTATGTGCAGCCCAGTCGTCGCCCGACTGACGGCCGCTACGGCGAAAACCCGAACCGTCTGCAGCACTACTACCAGTTCCAGGTGGTATTGAAGCCGAACCCGGATAACTTCCAGGAGCTGTACCTGGGCTCGCTGAAACATGTCGGCCTGGACCCACTGGTGCACGACATCCGTTTCGTCGAAGACAACTGGGAATCGCCAACTTTGGGCGCCTGGGGCCTGGGCTGGGAAGTCTGGCTCAATGGCATGGAAGTGACGCAGTTCACGTACTTCCAGCAAGCGGGCGGCATCGAGTGCTACCCGGTGACCGGCGAGATCACTTACGGTCTCGAGCGCCTGGCCATGTACCTGCAAGGCGTGGATTCGGTCTACGACCTGGTGTGGGCTGACGGCCCGTTCGGCAAAGTCACCTACGGCGACGTGTTCCACCAGAACGAAGTGGAGCAATCCACTTACAACTTCGAACACGCCAACGTCGACAAGCTGTTCGAACTGTTCGACTTCTATGAAAGCGAAGCCAAGCGCCTGATCGAACTCGACCAGCCGCTGCCGTTGCCGAGCTATGAAATGGTTCTGAAGGCATCCCACACCTTCAACCTGCTGGACGCCCGCCGTGCCATCTCGGTAACTGCGCGCCAGCAATACATCCTGCGTGTACGCACCCTGGCGCGTTCCGTCGCCCAAGCCTACCTGTTGGCTCGCGCCAAGCTGGGCTTCCCGATGGCAACCCCGGACCTGCGTGATGAAGTGTTGGCTAAGCTGGAGGCTGCACAATGAGTGCTCAAGATTTCCTGGTTGAACTGGGCACCGAAGAGCTGCCACCCAAGGCACTCAACACCCTGGCCGATGCGTTCCTGGCCGGTATCGAAAAAGGCCTGCACAGCGCCGGCCTGAAATTCGCTGCGAAAAAAGTCTACGCCGCGCCACGTCGCCTGGCGGTGTTGCTGACCGCGCTGGAAACCCAGCAGCCGGACCGCAACATCAACCTCGACGGCCCACCGCGTCAGGCGGCGTTTGATGCTGAAGGCAATCCGACTCAAGCCGCCCTTGGTTTTGCCAAGAAGTGTGGCGTTGAGCTGAGCGAGATCGACCAGAGCGGCCCGAAACTGCGTTTCAGCCAGGTCATTACCGGCAAGCCAACGGCGAGCCTGTTGCCGACCATCGTTGAAGACTCGCTGAACGACCTGCCGATCCCCAAGCGCATGCGCTGGGGTGCGCGCAAGGAAGAGTTCGTGCGCCCAACTCAGTGGCTGGTGATGCTGCTCGGTGACCAAGTCATCGATTGCACGATCCTCGCCCAGAAGGCTGGTCGTGATTCCCGTGGTCACCGCTTCCACCATCCAGAAGCCGTGCGCATCACCTCGCCGGCCAACTACGCCGCCGACCTGCGTGGCGCTTACGTGCTGGCCGATGCCAACGAGCGTCGCGAGCTGATCAGCAAGCGCACCGAAGAGCTGGCCCGCCTGCAGGAAGGCACCGCCATCGTGCCGCCAAGCCTGCTCGACGAAGTGACCGCGCTGGTTGAATGGCCGGTGCCGCTGGTGTGCTCGTTCGAAGAGCGTTTCCTCGACGTGCCGCAAGAAGCGCTGATCACCACCATGCAGGACAACCAGAAGTATTTCTGCCTGCTGGATGTGGACGGTAAGTTGCTGCCGCGTTTTATCACCGTGGCCAACATCGAAAGCAAAGACCCGCAGCAGATCATCGCCGGTAACGAGAAAGTCGTACGCCCGCGCCTGACTGATGCCGAGTTCTTCTTCAAGCAAGACAAGAAGCAGAAGCTCGAAGACTTCAACCTGCGCCTGCAAAACGTGGTGTTCCAGGAAAAACTCGGCAGCGTCTACGACAAGGCCGTGCGCGTTTCCAAGCTGGCCGCCTACATTGCCCCACGCATTGGCGGTGACGCTGCCTGGGCAGCCCGCGCTGGCTTGCTGTCCAAGTGCGACCTGGCCACCGAAATGGTCGGCGAGTTCCCGGAGATGCAAGGCGTCGCCGGTTACTACTACGCCCTCAACGACGGCGAGCCGGACGATGTAGCCCTGGCACTGAACGAGCAGTACATGCCGCGCGGTGCTGGCGCTGAGCTGCCAAGCACCTTGACCGGTGCGGCCGTGGCCATCGCTGACAAGCTGGACACCCTCGTCGGTATCTTCGGTATCGGCATGTTGCCTACCGGCAGCAAAGACCCGTATGCCCTGCGCCGTGCGGCCCTGGGCGTGCTGCGTATCCTGATCGACAAAAAGCTCGACCTCGACCTGACCCAGGCCGTGGTGTTCGCTGTCGGCCAGTTTGGCACCAAGGTCAAGCAAGCCGGCCTGGCCGAGCAAGTGCTGGAGTTTGTATTCGACCGCCTGCGTGCGCGTTACGAAGATGAAGGCGTGGACGTGTCCGTCTACCTGTCGGTACGTGCCCTGCAACCGGGTTCGGCACTGGACTTCGACCAGCGCGTACAGGCCGTACAAGCCTTCCGCAAGCTGCCGGAGGCCGATGCCCTGGCCGCCGTGAACAAGCGTGTGTCGAACCTGCTGAGCAAGGCTGACAACCTCGGCTATGTCGAAGTCGACCCTGGCCTGTTTGCCGATGCCAAGGAGTTCTCGCTGAACTCGGCCATCGCCAAAGCGGAAAACGCCGTGAAGCCGCTGCTTGCCGAACGCAACTACGCCGAAGCACTGGCGCGCCTGGCCACCTTGCGTGAGCCGGTGGATGCGTTCTTTGAAGCGGTGATGATCAATGCCGAGGATGCTGGTGTGCGGAAAAACCGCTACGCCATGCTGGCGCGTTTGCGCGGCCTGTTCATCAACATCGCTGATATTTCCGTACTGGGCTGATCATGTTGAAACTGCTGATTCTCGATCGGGACGGGGTGATCAATTACGACTCCGACGCTTACATCAAGTCGGTGGCGGAGTGGATTCCACTGCCCGGCTCGATCGAGGCCATCGCGCAGTTGAGCAAAGCCGGCTGGACGGTGGCCATCGCCACCAACCAGTCCGGCATCGCCCGCGGTTATTACGACATCGCCACCCTGGACGCCATGCACGCGCGCTTGCGCACGCTGGTGGCCGAGCAGGGCGGTGAGGTGGGGCTGGTGGTGTACTGCCCCCACGGGCCGGATGAGGGCTGCGATTGCCGCAAACCCAAACCCGGCATGTTGAAAACCATTTCAGAACATTACAAGGTGCCGCTTGCTGGGCTATGGTTCGTCGGGGACAGCCTCGGTGACCTGGAGGCGGCCAAAGCCGTCGACTCTCAGCCAGTTTTGGTTAAAACCGGTAAAGGCGAAAAGACCCAGGCGAAAAACCTGCCGGTAGGCACTTTGATTTTTGACGATCTGGCGGCGGTTGCCGCAGAACTTATTAACAACTAGCCACCCTCGGCTTCCTGAACAAGGATTGCTCGGGAGTGCGCTTTTAGCAGGCGGGCCATGTCCCGCAACGGTAAATGCTGCCATGTCGATTTTGCAGGCCATCAGAACCTTCTTCTTTTACCTGCTGCTGGGCACCAGTTCGTTTCTGTGGTGCACCCTGAGCTTTTTTATCGCGCCGTTCCTGCCGTTCAAGGCGCGTTATCGTTTTATCAACGTCTATTGGTGCCGCTGTGCGTTATGGCTGACCAAGGTATTCCTGGGCATTCGTTTCGAGATCAAGGGCGCTGAAAACGTCCCGGACCAGCCCTGCGTGATTCTGTCGAACCACCAGAGCACTTGGGAAACGTTCTTCTTGTCCGCGTACTTCTCGCCCCTGAGCCAGGTGCTTAAGCGTGAGTTGCTGTACGTGCCGTTCTTCGGCTGGGCAATGGCCATGCTGCGGCCGATCGCCATTGACCGTGACAACCCCAAGGCGGCGCTCAAGCACGTGGCCAAGAAGGGTGACGAGCTGCTCAAGGATGGTGTTTGGGTGCTGATCTTCCCGGAAGGTACGCGTGTGCCGTATGGCACTGTGGGCAAGTTCTCACGCGGTGGTACTGCATTGGCGGTCAACGCCCACCTGCCCGTGCTGCCGATTGCGCATAACGCCGGCAAGTTCTGGCCGAAGACCGGTTGGGCCAAACGCGAAGGTACGATCACTGTGATTATTGGCGAGCCCATGTACGCCGAAGGTGAAGGGCCACGTGCCATTGCCGCACTCAATGACCGCGCCCAAGCGTGGAATGAAGCGCAGCAACGCGCCATGGGTTCTCTGCCTCCGGAGCCGGTTGTAGTCGAGACCCCAGCGATTTGAGGATCTGTGGATAACCTGTGTACGGTTTGTTGGCGAATTGACGTTTTTGCTTCATAACAAGTTGATTTACTTACATATTTCTCAAGCTCATAAAATCACGAAAAACGTGCATAAGTTTTTTCAGCATAAAAAACCGGTCCTTGTGACCGGTTTTTTATGCACAGTAAAAAAGTACGTTTTTTAATCGTCGAGCAGTGGCAATTGCAGGCTGAAAGTCGAACCTTTACCCACCTCGCTTTCACACAGAATGCGACCGCCGTGGCGCTCCACCACAGCCTTGACCATGGTCAAGCCCAACCCCAGGCCCTCACTGCCCTGAGCCGAGTCAAAGCGTCGGTATTGGCTGAACAACTCCGGTAAATCCTCTGGCGCAATGCCAGGTCCTTGATCGCTGATACGGCATTCCAGCCACCCTTGCGCGCTGCCGTGGCTCAAAGTGACGGTGGTGCCGGAAGGGGAATACTTGATCGCATTTTCCAGCACGTTGAACAACGCTCGGGTCAGCAGCGATTGATCCGCGCAGACCATGCCTTCATCGGCCTCGTCCAGGTCATGGACCAGGTGAATACCTTTGAGCTGGGCGATGACCGCCACTTGATCGAATGCATCCATCACCAGCATGGCAAACAGCGTGGGTTGAAACTGGTAGCCATCGGCCTCGGCTTTGGCCAACTGCACGAAGGATTCAGTCAGGCTCAAAGCGCGCCGGACCTGTTGTTCGATCTGAACAAACACCGGCGACTCACCGTTATGCACGTCCAGCAGCGCCAGGATCGCCGAGTGCGGCGCACGCAGGTCATGGGACAAAAAGCGCAGCATGGTTTCGCGGTGCTGCTGGGCTTCGCGTTCCTTGCTCAGGTCAGTGAGACTCAGCAGCCAACCGAGGGCGACGTCACCTTCGGCCGGCAGCAAGGGGGCAAGCTCCATGCGCAGGCTACGCTGGTGGATGTCGCGAAACTCAACGAGTTCCAACGCTGAGAGAGCAGGGCGCACGCCATTGTGCAGCGGCGGATAACCCAGATCGGCGAGTTGATCGAGCAGGTTTTGGTTGACCAACTCATTACTGAACACTTCACGCGCAATCCGGTTGGCCAGCAGGATGCTGCCTCTGGGGTTGGTAATCAGCGTGGCCACTGGCAGGCACTCCAGCCCGTCAGCCATAAACCGCCGGGTGTCGCGTGTACGGCTTACCGCTTGTTCAAGTGCAAAGATTCGCGCTTGCAGCACATCGCCCTTGCTCGCGGGCGCACGACGACGCTCGGGAAGCACCTTGGGTTCGTTATCCAGCCGCGCCAGCTCCCAGCCGAAGTAGGCAAGAATCACGCTGAGGCGCCGCCAATTCCAGATCAAATAACTGAGCAGCAGACCAATCAGGCACGCAGCGGGCGACCACCAGTGGCCCAGGCCCAGCAGCACCCACGAAACCAACAACGCGCTCGCCATGCAGCCCAGGGTCATCCACAGCGCGTAGCGTGGGCGATACAACAACAGGCCCAGTAACAATGCCACCCAGGTAGTCGCCATCAGGGCCGACACCGCGCCGGGTAGGTCAACAATGCTGCGCCCTTGCAGCAGGCCATTAAGCACGTTGGCCTGGATCTCCACGCCCGCCGTGGTGCCGACCGTGGAGGAGAGCGGGGTAACGAAACGATCGCCCATGCCGGACGCGGTGGCGCCCACCAGAACCAGCCGGCCACGCAGCCGTTCCGGATCGACCTCACCACGTAGAACGCTGGCGTAGGAGACCGTAGGAAAGCGGGTGTTGGCAGCGATGAACGGGATCCGAATGGCGTGCTCCCGATGCCAGGACGGGTTGATCGGTTGCTGGGCTTCGCCTGGCATCTCAGAGGCCTGGCCGCTCAACGCGTAGGCCATCCACGCCAACTGCGGCGTGGTGTCACCGGGCGGGCCTTCACGCAAAAACAGGCTGCGCACTACGCCGTCACTGTCTGCTTCAACATTGATATGCCCGAGACCTTTAGCGCATTTGAGCAGCGGCAGCATTTGCGCGTCGGGCGCGCTGTAGCTGGCCGCTTCCTCACGCAGCAACGGCAGTACCACGTTGCCAGCGTTGCACACGGCCGCCGTGAGGCGTTGATCGTTGGCGGGGATACCGGGCTCACTGAAGATCACATCGAAGAGGATGGCCGCCGGTTGTGCGGCGCTCAGGCGATTGATCAGGTCGGCATGCAAACTGCGCGGCCAAGGCCAGCGCCCCAGCTCTTTCAGGCTGGGGTCGTCGATGGTCACCAGCAAGATTCGCGGGTCTACCGGTAAGGGCGCCAGGCGCCTGAGGCTGTCATACAGCGGGTTGTTCAGCGCCAGGCCCGGGCTCAACGAGAGGTAAGCCGTCATCGGCAACAACAGCAAACCTATCCACAGCCACTCGCGCACGAGGCCGTGGAACAAGCGCTGGGCATGGGTGGGCTGGCGTTTTTCGGCCTTGCGCCACAGCATCATTGGTCAACCACCGCTGGCCTGTGCCTGGGTGGCGGGTGGGTAATAGAAGATGTCATAAACCCCGGTTTCTCCCTCCAGGCCCTGCGCGTCATAGGCGGACAAACGCACGTGGTAAAACGATGCTTTGAGCCCAGTGAAGCGCATTTTCGGCTCACTGGAAAAGTATTCCTGCTTGATGTTCATAAAGGCTGAGTCGGTCGCCACTTGGGCACGATAGCGCTGTGCACCAGGCAATGGCCGCAGGTACAAGCTCCAGACCGGCGATTGACCTTTCTGGCCGTCCTGGCCAATCAATACCGGCGCGGGTAAAAGCTCCACGGCCTTGAGTTCACCTTGTTGTTTGATCAGCAGACCTTGGCGTGCGCCCACCTTTACTTCGGATGAGGCGCTGCCTTGCGCACGGTTAACCGCAACCTGGCCGTTGAGCACCTCCAGCACAGATTGCTCGCCGTCATTGCGCACGCGAAAGTGCGTACCGTGCACACCGAGAATGCCGACGGGCGTCACGATCTGAAAACGGTCGTAGTCGCTGGCCCGCTTGATCACGTAGGTCTCGACTTGGCCCTGTTCCAGAATGACCTGGGGAATCGCCTGCTTTTGCAACCAGTGCAGGCGCACCTGTGAACTGGAAGGCAGCACCACGCGGGAACCATCACCCAGGCGCAGGCTGACGAAAGCCGATGTCGACGTCTTCACGCCTTCTTGCTCATCAATGTTCATCCCTTCCAGCAGGGGCTGAGCCCTGCCTTTGGCGTCGAGCTTCCAGGCTGCACCCGTCAAATGCTGCACAACCGCCGGCAACGGTTGAGCGCGGCACTGGAACGGCTCGTCAATATAAGCAGGGCGATAGGGCGTAGCAGCCTGCGCAGTATCGATGACCAAGGCCAGCAACGCGGGTAGGGCACACCATAATCGATAGGCAAAACAGGTCATGGTGCTCATCACCCGGGTAGTTTCAGACGGCGTCTGACCTCAGCACATACAGGTTTACGGCAGCGCATGTGTCGGCTGATCCTTTTCCTCAGGGGTAGGAGCCGGTATCTTTCGACTAATAGGTACAAAAGACTTTAAACGGGTTTACGGCCCTTTGACATCAGCGTACCGATAGATCCTGTGAACATTGAGTCTGGCCACAATTCTTCAGATTCAACCAAAGGCATCTGCGCACTACCTACGCGATTGAACAGACCGTCGGCTGTCGTATTTTTTGTAGAAAGGACCCACCCATGCGTGTCGCAATACTGGACGACGAACCCGCTGAATTGCGTCGGGTTGAACAGACGCTGCGACAGATCCCCAGCACCGCAGAGCAACCCTGGTCTCTGCATTTCTTCGAGCGCGGTGAAGACCTGCTGCGCCAACTGCGCCGTGAAACCTTTGACCTGTTAATACTCGACTGGCAACTGCCCGATATCACAGGCATCGCATTGCTGCGTTGGACCCGTGAGCACATGGACTCACCCCCTGCGGTGATCATGTTGACCAGCCGCGATGCCGAGAGCGATATCGTCACCGCCCTCAACAGTGGGGCGGACGATTACGTCAGCAAACCATTTCGGCCAAACGAGCTCAAGGCTCGGGTCAACGCCGTGCTACGCCGGCATGGGCTGCAAAAGCCTGCGACTAATGAAGTGCAGAGCTTCAACGACCTGACCTTTGATGATGCCGAACTGACGGTAACGCGTGCGGGTAAGCCGATCAACCTCACTGAGCGTGAATACCGCCTGGCCAGTTGCTTGTTCGCCAACCTGGCTCGGCCACTGTCTCGGGAATATCTGTATGAGCGGTTTTGGAGCCATGAAGAAATGGTCTCCTCGCGGCCACTGGATACGCATATTTATCGGCTGCGTAACAAGCTGGGGCTGACCGCCGACCGAGGTTGGCAGCTGCTGACCATCTACGGGTACGGCTATCGGTTGGAGAGTGTGGCAGCTGCCGCCCAAGGCTAAAAACGGTGATGTTCCACGTGGAGCAATTGCAAAACGCTTAAGTTTCACCCAATAAAAAAGGCCAACGCTAAGCGTTGGCCTTTTTGTTTTAACGGGCAGCCTGATCAGAAATCCAGGTTAGACACCGCCAAGGCGTTGCTCTCGATGAAGTCACGGCGAGGCTCGACCGCATCACCCATCAGGGTGTTGAAGATCTGGTCTGCGCCAATGGCGTCTTCGATGGTCACGCGCAGCATGCGACGCTGAGCGGGATCCATGGTGGTTTCCCACAGTTGATCCGGGTTCATCTCGCCCAGACCTTTGTATCGCTGGATGGTGTGGCGCTTGGTGCTTTCGGCCATCAACCAGTCCAGGGCTTCCTTGAACTCCTTGACCGCCTTCTTACGCTCGCCACGCTGGATGTAAGCACCGTCGTCCAACAGGGTGCTCAATTGCGCGCCGAGGGTGACCACAGTTTTGTAGTCGTTGCTGCCGAAGAAGTCGCGGTTGAAGGTGACGTAGTTCGACAGGCCGTGGGAGATCAGTTCGACCTCTGGCAGCCAAACGTTGCGTTCACGGTCTTCACGCAGGCTGGCTTTGTACACCAGGCCAGATTTCTCGACAGTGCGCAGGCGCACTTCGTACTGAGCCAGCCAATTCTGCATGTGGGCGTGATCGCCCAACTGCTCCAGGCTCACGGAAGGCAGGTAGATGAAGTGCTCAGTCAGCTCCTGAGGGTACAGGCGCGACAGACGCTTGAGGGTCTTCATTACCATGCGGAAGTCGTTAACCAAACGCTCCAGCGCCTCACCGGAAATACCCGGGGCTTCGTCGTTCAAGTGCAGGCTGGCATCTTCCAGGGCCGACTGCGTCATGTACTCTTCCATGGCGTCGTCGTCTTTGATGTATTGCTCTTGCTTGCCCTTTTTCACTTTGTACAACGGCGGCTGAGCGATGTAGATGTAGCCACGCTCGATCAGCTCCGGCAACTGACGGAAGAAGAAGGTCAGCAGCAGGGTACGGATGTGCGAACCGTCGACGTCAGCATCGGTCATGATGATGATGTTGTGGTAACGCAGCTTGTCGATGTTGTACTCGTCGCGGCCGATACCGCAGCCCAACGCCGTGATCAAGGTGCCGACTTCCTGAGAAGAAATCATCTTGTCGAAGCGAGCCTTCTCGACGTTGAGGATCTTACCCTTCAACGGCAGGATGGCCTGGGTGCGACGGTTGCGACCCTGCTTGGCGGAACCGCCAGCAGAGTCACCTTCCACCAGGTACAGTTCGGAGAGGGCAGGGTCCTTCTCCTGGCAGTCAGCCAGTTTGCCCGGCAGTCCGGCGATATCCAGCGCGCCCTTGCGGCGGGTCATCTCACGGGCTTTACGCGCCGCTTCACGGGCACGTGCCGCGTCGATCATCTTGCCGACAACCAGTTTGGCTTCGTTCGGGTTTTCCAGCAGGAAGTCGGAGAAGTACTTGCCCATCTCCTGTTCCACTGCGGTCTTCACTTCGGAGGACACCAGTTTGTCTTTGGTCTGGGAGCTGAACTTTGGATCCGGCACTTTCACCGAGATAATCGCGGTAAGGCCTTCACGCGCATCGTCACCGGTGGTGGCCACTTTGTGCTTCTTGGCCAAGCCTTCCGCTTCGATGTAGGTGTTCAGGTTACGCGTCAGTGCGGAACGGAAACCCACCAAGTGAGTACCGCCATCGCGCTGTGGAATGTTGTTGGTGAAACACAACAGGTTCTCGTTGAAGCTGTCGTTCCACTGCAGGGCTATTTCCACGCCGATGCCGTCTTCACGCTGGATGTTGAAGTGGAACACCTGGTTGACCGCAGTCTTGTTGGTGTTCAGGTATTCAACGAACGCACGCAGGCCGCCTTCGTACTTGAACAACTCTTCCTTACCGCTGCGCTCGTCCTTGAGGACGATACCCACACCGGAGTTAAGGAACGACAGTTCACGAATGCGCTTGGCCAGGATGTCCCAGCTGAAGTGGATATTCTTGAAGGTTTCTGCCGAAGGCTTGAAGTGGATCTGCGTACCGGTGGATTCACTGTCGCCAACGATTTTCATCGGCTCTTGTGGAACACCGTGGACGTAGGTCTGTTCCCAGATCTTGCCGCTACGGCGCACGGTCAGGATCAGCTCTTCAGACAGAGCGTTCACCACCGACACACCTACACCGTGCAAACCGCCGGAGACTTTATAGGAGTTGTCGTCGAACTTACCGCCGGCGTGAAGCACGGTCATGATGACCTCTGCCGCCGATACGCCTTCTTCTTTGTGCACATCGACCGGAATGCCGCGACCGTTGTCGCGCACGGTGATGGACTCATCCGGGTGGATGATAATGCTGATGTCGTCGCAGTGACCGGCCAAAGCTTCGTCGATGGAGTTGTCGACCACCTCGAACACCATGTGGTGCAGACCGCTACCATCATCGGTGTCGCCGATGTACATACCAGGACGTTTGCGTACGGCATCCAAACCTTTCAGCACTTTAATGCTGGTCGAGTCGTACGTGTTTTCTTCGCTCATGCCTTCACTCCCGATGGTCGTGGGTCTGGGTGATACGGCCCTGTTCCACGTGGAACAAAGCGACTGGCGTTTCCGTCTGCCAGCCTTCCCTCAATAATTCGTGGTCTACACAGGTGATAAACACCTGGCAGCATAAGTCTTCCAACAAGCGGCATAACGCACGGCGGTGCTGCTCGTCGAGTTCGGACGGCAAGTCATCCACCAAATAAATACACTGACCGCGCCGGGCTTGGCTTACCAAATGCCCTTGGGCAATACGCAGTGCACACACCACCAACTTTTGCTGACCGCGGGACAAAATATCCGCGGCATTGTGTGCGCCTAATCTAAGGCGCAAGTCAGCACGTTGTGGGCCTGCCTGGGTATGGCCAATTTGCTGATCCCGCTGCAAGGACGTGGCGAGCACTGCGCTCAGCTCACGTTCTTTATCCCAACCACGGTAGTAGCTCAGCGTCAGCCCCTCGAGCTCCAACAACTCACTCAAGGTCTGCTCAAAGACTGGTTTCAAGGCTTTGATATAAGCGCGGCGGTATTCATCTATTTCGTCGCTGGCCAGGCACAGTTCCCGGTCCCAGGCCGCTTGCGAAGCGGCGTCAAGTGTACCATGCCGCAGCCATGAGTTCCGCTGCCGCAGGGCCTTCTGCAGGCGCTGCCAAGTGGCCATGAAGCGCGGTTCCACGTGGAACACTCCCCAATCGAGGAACTGCCTGCGGATTTTCGGCGCACCTTCCAAAAGGCGGAAACTGTCTGGGTTAATCAGTTGCAATGGCAGGATTTCTGCCAGTTGTGCTGCACTGCGGGCGTTTTGCCCGTCAATGCGAATCTGGAAGTCACCGCCGCGATCGCGGGATATCCCCAGGGCGCTGTGCCCACCTTCTGCCAGTTCAACCTGACCAAATACGGTGCAAGCCAGCTGTTCATACTGAATCACCGGCAACAAGCGAGCACTACGGAAGGAACGGGCAAGCCCAAGCAAATGAACGGCTTCCAGCACGCTGGTTTTGCCGCTGCCGTTGGCGCCGTAAAGGATATTGATGCGGGGGGAGGGGGAGAAGGTCACCGGGTGCAGATTGCGCACCGCGGTGACCGAGACGCGACTGAGGGACATCTAGCTTCTGCTGAGCATGATTACAGGCGCATCGGCATAACAACGTAAGCCGAGTCGTCGTTGTCGGATTCTTGCACCAGGGCACTGCTGTTGGAGTCAGACAGAATCAGGCGAACCTGTTCTGTGGTCATCACACCCAGTACGTCCAGCAGGTAGCTCACGTTAAAGCCGATTTCCAGCGAGCCGCCGTTGTAGTCAACGCCGACTTCTTCTTCCGCTTCTTCCTGCTCCGGGTTGTTGGCCTGGATTTTCAGCTGACCGTTGGCCAGTTGCAGACGAATACCACGGTACTTCTCGTTGGACAGAATCGCAGTACGGCTGAACGCTTCACGCAGCGCCTGACGATCGCCGATCACCAGCTTGTCGCCGCCTTTTGGCAGCACACGCTCGTAATCCGGGAATTTGCCGTCAACCAACTTGGACGTGAAGGTGAATTCGCCCGTGGTGGCGCGGATATGGTGCTGACCCAGCACGATGCTGACATTGCCATCCGGCTCGGTGAGCAGACGCGCCAGTTCCAGGATACCTTTACGCGGCACGATGACCTGGTGACGGTCCGGCTGGCCGATATCGGCACGCATTGAGCACATGGCCAGGCGGTGACCGTCGGTAGCCACTGCACGGATAACGCCTTCCGCGACCTCCAGCAGCATACCGTTGAGGTAGTAACGCACGTCCTGCTGGGCCATGGCGAAGCTGGTGCGCTCGATCAAACGGCGCAGTTTGCTCTGGTCCAGGCTGCAGGTCAGCGAGCCAGGGCCCTCTTCGACGGTAGGGAAGTCATTGGCCGGCAAGGTCGACAGCGTGAAACGGCTGCGACCGGCCTTGACCACCAACTTCTGCTCATCAACCTTGATGTCGATCAGCGCATCGTTGGGCAGGCTTTTACAGATGTCCATCAGCTTACGTGCCGGCACAGTGATTTCGCCGGGCTCAGCCGGCTCTTCCAGCTGCACGCGACCCACCAGTTCGACTTCCAGGTCGGTACCGGTCAAGGACAATTGCTGGCCTTCGACCACCAGCAATACGTTGGAAAGCACCGGCAAGGTCTGTCGGCGCTCGACGACGCCTGCGACCAGTTGCAGGGGTTTCAACAGGGCTTCGCGTTGAATGGTGAAATGCATGGTCTAGTCCCTTGCCTTAATAAGCTGCGCTGGTGTCATCAGGTAGTCAGTGTACGCAGCAGGTTCTTGTAGTCCTCGCGAATATCCGCGTCGGATTCCTTAAGTTCATTGATCTTGCGGCACGCGTGCAGGACCGTGGTGTGGTCGCGACCGCCAAACACATCACCGATTTCCGGCAGGCTGTGGTTGGTCAGCTCTTTGGAGAGCGCCATCGCCACCTGACGTGGACGTGCCACCGAGCGCGAACGGCGCTTGGACAGCAGGTCGGAAATCTTGATCTTGTAGTACTCAGCCACGGTGCGCTGAATGTTATCCACACTCACCAGCTTGTCTTGCAAAGCCAGCAAGTCTTTCAGGGATTCGCGGATCAACTCGATGGTGATGTCGCGGCCCATGAAGTGCGAGTGTGCGATAACCCGCTTGAGCGCGCCTTCCAGCTCACGCACGTTGGAACGAATGCGTTGGGCGATAAAGAAGGCTGCATCGTGGGGCAGGTCGACTTTCGCCTGGTCGGCCTTTTTCATCAGGATCGCCACGCGGGTTTCCAGCTCCGGCGGTTCTACCGCAACGGTGAGGCCCCAGCCAAAGCGTGACTTCAAGCGTTCTTCCAGGCCTTCGATTTCCTTCGGGTAACGGTCACTGGTCAAGATGACCTGTTGGCCGCCTTCGAGCAGGGCGTTGAAGGTGTGGAAAAACTCTTCCTGGGAACGCTCCTTGCGAGCGAAGAATTGAATGTCATCGATCAGCAAAGCGTCCACCGAACGGTAGAAGCGCTTGAATTCGTTGATTGCGTTGAGCTGCAAGGCCTTGACCATGTCAGCCACGAAGCGCTCCGAATGCAGGTACACAACCTTGGCATTCGGGTTCTTCTTTAATAGATGGTTACCCACAGCGTGCATCAAGTGAGTCTTACCCAAGCCAACGCCACCATAAAGGAAGAGCGGGTTGTAACCATGCTTGGGGTTATCGGCTACCTGCCAGGCGGCCGCGCGGGCCAGCTGGTTGGATTTACCTTCGACGAAGTTTTCAAAGGTAAACGTACGGTTCAGGTAACTGGTGTGCTTGAGCGCACCTTCCACCTGAACGGTGCGCTGCTCGGCGCGAACCGGTGCTTGCTGCGAGCTGGCGCCAGCCATCGGATCAAAGCTGTCACGGGATGGCTCTTCATTTATAGGCGCGTTTTTCTGCGACGACGATTTCGACGGTGCCTGGGCAACCGGCGCCGGCGAGTTATTAACAGGTGCCGCTTGAGCTTGCGATGCAGCAGCCGCCAGCGGCGCATTCGGCGCAGCGCGAGGCGCAGAGCTGCGTTTGCTGCCTATTAATAAGGAAAGCACGGGCGCGATGCCGTTGCCGTGTTCATCGAGCAATTCGAGAACGCGGCTCAGGTATTTCTCGTTGACCCAGTCGAGAACAAAACGATTCGGCGCGTAGACACGCAACTCGTCGCCTTCGGCTTCGACCTGTAGCGGACGGATCCAGGTGTTGAATTGCTGGGCAGGCAGCTCTTCGCGCAAAAGCTCCACGCACTGCTGCCAAAGTTCCACTGACACGGATATCCCCTAAGTTGAAAGCCGGTGAGGCAAAAACAGCCGCCATTGTAGCGGCCAGACGCCCACTTATCCACATGTAGGTTGCTCACAGAGCAGCCAAAATCAATGTGTTAAGTGCAAAAAAGCCGACCAATGGTCTGTGCATAAGCTCTGTGGATAAGCGCACCTAAGCTCGTTGTACAAGTGGGGTCGAAAGTCTGTGGGTAACTGGCCTGTGGATAACAACCCATTCCACCCACAGCTTATCCGACAGCGCAGCACAGGCAGAGCACTGTTTTCCCCCGTACTTGTCATTCTCTGTACATCAGGTGGAATATGGCCTCAAGGCAGTTATCCACAGATGATCGCCTGCCTAGCTTTTATAAGCTTTACAGAAAAGCTTTAAATAACTTCCTTCTTTATTTTTATATCTATGGCATTGCTCGTGAAAGCCAGGCGGACAGAAAAGGGCCGATTGCCTATGAAAGATCTAATTGAAGGAAAAGCTGGTTGGAAATTGACCTAGAGGCTTGCTTTCTCTAGAATCGCCGGTCTCTTAAAACGGGGGCCATTCCGGCCCGTTGTGGACGAACCAGGTAACAACGCCATGAAACGTACTTTCCAACCAAGCACCATCAAACGCGCCCGTACTCACGGCTTCCGTGCTCGCATGGCTACCAAGAACGGCCGTGCTGTCCTGTCGCGTCGCCGCGCCAAAGGTCGTGCGCGTCTGGCAGTTTGATAATCCGGTACTGGTGGTGAGTCAGGACTTCAGTCGGGAAAAGCGTCTGCTAACCCCCCGGCATTTCAAGGCAGTCTTTGACTCCCCCACCGGCAAGGTTCCGGGGAAAAATCTCCTGCTCCTTGCGCGTAACAACGATCTGGATCACCCCCGTCTCGGGTTGGTGATCGGCAAGAAGAGCGTAAAGCTCTCCGTTGAGCGCAATCGCCTCAAGCGTCTGATGCGCGAATCGTTTCGCCTCCACCAGGACACTCTGGTTGGTTGGGATATTGTTATCGTCGCGCGCAAAGGCTTGGGGGATGTAGAAAACCCCGAATTGATTCAGCATTTCGGCAAGCTCTGGAAACGTCTGGCGCGTACCAACAAGCCAGCACCAGCAGTCAGCACCGAAACTGTAGGGGTAGACAGCACCAATGCGTAAACTGGCACTCGTTCCGATCCAGTTTTACCGTTATGCCATTAGTCCTCTGATGGCCGACCACTGTCGTTTCTACCCCAGTTGTTCCTGCTACGCGTTAGAGGCCATAGAAAATCATGGTCTTCTGCGCGGTGGCTGGCTGGCCTTTCGTCGTTTAGGCCGCTGTCATCCGTGGAATCCCGGTGGTTTCGACCCGGTTCCACCTATCCCTACCTCCCGTTCTTCTTCGATGGCCGAGTAATCATGGATATTAAACGCACGATCCTGATCGTCGCCCTGGCAATCGTGTCCTACGTCATGGTTCTTAAGTGGAACCAGGACTACGGCCAGGCTGCCCTGCCGACTCAGAATGTTGCTACCAATCAGGCTGCGCCGGCTATTCCGGACACCCCGCTGGGTAACAATGCGTCCGCGAGTGCCGATGTTCCCAGCGCGAATGGCGAGACAAGCGCCCCTCTAGAAACGCCAGTGGTCACCAATAAAGACCTCATCCACGTAAAAACGGATGTGCTCGACCTGGCTATCGACCCACAAGGTGGTGATATCGCGCAGTTGAAACTGCCGCTGTATCCACGTCGCCAAGACCATCCGGATGTTCCGTTCCAACTGTTCGATAACGGTGGTGAACGTACTTATCTGGCGCAAAGCGGCCTGACCGGCACTGACGGTCCGGATGCTCGTGCTACCGGTCGTCCGGTTTATTCGACCGAACAGAAGACTTATCAACTGGCCGACGGCCAGAATCAGTTGAATGTCGACCTGAAATTCAGCCTCGACGGCGTCAACTACATCAAGCGTTTCAGCTTCACCCGTGGTCTGTACGACTTGAAGGTCACTTACCTGATCGACAACGAAAGCGCCAAGCCATGGACGGGCAACCTGTTTGCCCAGCTCAAGCGTGACAACAGCGCCGATCCTTCTTCCAGCACCGCCACCGGCACCGCGACTTACCTGGGCGCCGCCCTGTGGACAAGTAGCGAGCCGTACAAAAAAGTGTCGATGAAAGATATCGACAAGGGCTCGCTGAAAGAAACCGTACAAGGTGGCTGGGTTGCCTGGTTGCAACACTACTTCGTGACCGCATGGATCCCGAACAAGGGTGAAGCCAACCTGGTTCAAACCCGCAAAGACAGCCAAGGCAACTACATCATTGGTTTTACTGGCCCGGCGTTGACCGTCGCTCCAGGTGCCAAAGCTGAAACCAGCACTACCCTGTACGCCGGCCCGAAAAGCCAGGCTGTGCTCAAAGAGTTGTCCCCAGGTCTGGAACTGACTGTGGATTACGGCATTCTGTGGTTCATTGCCCAGCCGATTTTCTGGCTGCTGCAACATATCCACAGCATTGTGGGTAACTGGGGCTTCTCGATCATCTTCCTGACCATGCTGATCAAAGGGCTTTTCTTCCCTCTGTCGGCAGCCAGCTACAAGTCGATGGCGCGCATGCGTGCCGTTGCGCCAAAACTGGCGGCTCTGAAAGAGCAACATGGTGACGACCGGCAGAAAATGTCGCAGGCCATGATGGAGCTGTACAAGAAAGAGAAGATCAACCCGCTGGGTGGTTGCTTGCCGATTCTGGTGCAGATGCCGGTATTCCTGTCGCTGTACTGGGTTCTCCTGGAAAGCGTCGAAATGCGCCAGGCACCGTTCATTCTGTGGATAACTGACCTGTCGATTAAAGACCCGTTCTTTATTCTGCCGATCATCATGGGCGCGACCATGTTTATCCAGCAGCGTCTGAACCCGACTCCACCGGATCCGATGCAGGCCAAGGTAATGAAAATGATGCCAATCATCTTCACCTTCTTCTTCCTGTGGTTCCCAGCGGGTCTGGTGCTGTACTGGGTGGTCAACAACGTGTTGTCGATCTCTCAACAGTGGTACATCACACGTAAAATCGAAGCGGCTACCAAAAAAGTTGCGGCGTAATTTACTCTGTGGATAACCACTCAAGACGCCCCCTAGTGGGGCGTTTTGCTTTCTGTCACTTTTGTTCTGGAACCTGCTGATGAGCGCTCCTCGTGAAACCATCGCTGCCGTCGCTACCGCTCAAGGTCGCGGCGGTGTCGGTATCGTTCGAATTTCCGGGCCGCTGGCCAGCGTGGCAGCCCAGGCCATCAGCGGCCGTGAGTTGAAGCCCCGATATGCCCATTACGGGCCATTCCTGGATGCTGATGAAACGGTATTGGATGAGGGGTTGGCGCTGTATTTCCCCGGCCCTAACTCGTTCACCGGTGAAGACGTCCTCGAACTGCAGGGCCATGGCGGCCCGGTAGTGCTGGATATGTTGCTGCAGCGTTGCCTGCAATTGGGCTGCCGTCTGGCGCGCCCAGGGGAATTCAGCGAGCGGGCATTCCTCAATGACAAACTCGACCTGGCCCAGGCCGAGGCAATTGCCGATTTGATCGAGGCCAGTTCTGCACAGGCGGCGCGCAATGCGTTGCGCTCGTTGCAGGGCGCTTTTTCCCTGCGTGTGCATAACTTGACCGAGCAGTTGATCAGCCTGCGCATCTACGTCGAGGCTGCGATTGATTTCCCGGAAGAAGAAATCGACTTCCTCGCTGATGGCCACGTCCTGGCGATGCTGGATAAAGTTCGCGACGAGTTATCCACCGTCCTGCGCGAAGCCGGGCAGGGTGCTTTGCTGCGCGACGGCATGACGGTGGTGATCGCCGGGCGGCCGAATGCCGGCAAGTCCAGCTTGCTTAATGCGCTGGCGGGTCGGGAAGCCGCGATCGTTACCGAGATTGCCGGCACCACCCGGGACATCTTGCGCGAACATATCCACATCGATGGCATGCCGCTGCACGTGGTCGACACCGCCGGCTTGCGCGATACCGACGACCAGGTGGAAAAGATCGGCGTGGAACGGGCGCTCAAGGCGATCAGCGAAGCGGACCGCGTATTGCTGGTGGTGGATGCCACTGCGCCAGAGGCTGTGGATCCTTTTGCCCTGTGGCCGGAATTTCTCGAGCAACGGCCAGACCCGGCCAAAGTCACCTTGATCCGCAACAAGGCGGATTTAACCGGCGAAGCCATTGCCATGGCGACCAGTGACGATGGCCACGTGACCATCAGCCTGAGCGCAAAGTCCGCTGGCGATGGGTTGGAATTGCTGCGCGACCACCTCAAAGCCTGCATGGGCTATGAACAGACCTCTGAAAGCAGCTTCAGCGCACGCCGCAGGCACCTGGAGGCACTGCGTCACGCCAGTGCGGCGTTGGAGCACGGTCGGGCTCAGCTGACCTTGGCGGGGGCTGGCGAGCTGCTGGCTGAGGATTTACGACAGGCACAGCAGCTGCTTGGGGAAATCACCGGTGCGTTCAGCTCCGATGATTTGTTGGGAAGGATCTTTTCCAGCTTCTGTATTGGTAAGTAGCCAAGTTATCCACAAGGCCTTACCAGTTGTAGGACACCGTGCCGAGTAAGGTACGGCTGTCACCCCAGTAGCAACGGCCGGCATCGTTGCAACCGGATACATATTCCTTGTCGAAGAGGTTCTTGGCGTTCAGATCCACCGACCAGTGTGGGTTGATCTGATATCCCACGGACGCATCCACCAACGTCACGCTTCCCGCATCCAACTTGCCGTACAGCGTAGGGGCGGTGTAGGAAAAGGTACTGTCGAAGTAACGCACACCGCCGCCCAGGGACAAACCCTTGAGCTGGCCATCGAGGAAGCGGTACTTGCTCCACACCGACGCCTGGTTGCGTGGAACCCCTGTCATCTGGCGTCCCTCAACCAGTGACGTTGCAGAATCCTTGGTAATCCTTGCGTCGGTATAGGTGTAGGCCGCGGTGATATTCAGGTTAGGCGTGAGATTGCTGTTGATCTCGACTTCTGCACCTTTGGCGCGACTTTCACCGACCTGGCGATAGCTGTTGGTGGTGGCGTCCAGGTAGGTGTCGTCTTGCTTGCGCAGGTCATACACCGACAACGTCATCGCGGTGTCCCAGCCGATCGGCTCGTATTTCACACCTACTTCGTATTGGCGGCTGGTAATCGGCTTTAACGGCGAGCCGGCGTTGGAAATCTGCTGCACCGGGACAAATGCGGTGGAGTAGCTGACATACGGGGTCAGCCCGTTGTCGAACTGGTACATCACCCCGCCCTGATAGGTGAATTTCCTGTCCTCAGAGCCGGTGTTACTGGCCTTGTTTACCTTGTCGCGAAAATCACTGTTGACCCAGTCCTGGCGACCGCCCAGCAGGAACAGCCAGTGGTCGTACTTGCTCTGCACCTGTGCATAAACCCCTTTCATCTGCTGCTCAAGCAAGGTGTTCTGTACCGCGATCGGCGTGAGTGGGTCGCGCAGATACACCGGGTTATACACATTGATAGTGCCGGCAAACCCAGCGTCCCAGTCCTGATTGAACGAGGTGCGGTCGTAGCTGGCGCCGAACAGCACAGTGTTTTGCAGGTCACCCAGTTGGAATTTACCTTCGAGCTGGTTATCCAGGGAATACACCATCGACTTGTTGTAACGGTCGTAGGCGGTCATGTTCAGTTGGGTACCAAAGCCGCGATTATTCAAGGCGCTGGGCCAGGTTTCATGGCGGTTGATGCGCGACTGCATGTAGCGCGAGTTCTGACGGAACTGCCAGTCGTCATTGAAACTGTGGCTGAACTCGTAACCGGTGCTCCAGGCTTCGCGTTCAAAGGTGTTCCAATCCGGATCGCCAAGCAGGGTGTGTTTGGACAGCTTGCCGTTGGGGTTGCTGAGCAAAGTACCGGCGGCAGGCAGGCCGAGTTCCAGGTTGGTGTGGTCCTTCTGATAGTTGGCCAGCAGCGTCAGGGTGTTGTAGTCATCGAAGTTCAGGGTCAGGGATGGCGCGATATACAGGCGATCATCGGGTACATGGTCGGTCTGGGTGTCGGACTTGCGGCCCAGCATGACCACGCGGCCCAGCACATTGGCGTTGTCATTGAGCGGCCCGGAGATATCCACACCCAATTGGCGCCGATTGTTGGAGCCATAGCCCAATTGCACCTCGCCTTGCGGCGTGGCAGTCGGGTGTTTGCTGACCAGGTTAACCAAGCCACCGGGTGCATTTTCGCCATAGAGCAGGGATGAAGGACCACGGAAAATTTCCACGCGCTCCAGGCCATAGGGCTCACTGGTGGTGTCATACCGGTTACCTTGCACCCGTAGGCCGTCGCGCAACAGGCCGTAGCCATAATCCGTGGCATTGAAGCCGCGAATGAAGAACAGGTCACCGGCCAGGCTATCGCCGGCGGCAAAGGGTGGAGCGAAAATTCCCGGTACATAGCCCAAGACTTCAGTCAGCGTCTGCGACTTCTGGTCCTTGATGCGCTGACCTGTGACCACCGATACCGACCGGGGCGTTTCCGACAACGGCGTACTGGTCTTGGTACCGATACGGCTGTTTTGTGCCTTGTAGCCAACATCACCGGCACTATCCTGGTTGAAACCCAGTTGTTGATAAGTGCTGACGGTCGTGGCTGCCAACGTGAGTTGCCCGGCAGGCGCGGCTTGTAACACATAGCTGCCAGGCGCCTGCGCCACGGCCTGCAGCCCCGAGTTTTGCAGCAGCAGTGCAAAGCCCTGATCAACCGAGTAATCACCTTCCAGCCCTGGCGTGTTTAAACGTGCGGTTTGCTCGGGGGAAAACGACAGGATCACATTGGCCCTGGCAGCAAACTGGCTGAGGGCTGCGTCCAGCGGGCCGGCAGCGATGGTGAAGTGCTGCTCTGTGCTGGCGCCCATGGCACAAGCTGGCAGCAATAAACCTGCGGCGGAGGCCGAGCACAGTAATAAACCGTAGGTCATGCCATGGTGAGAAAGGCGTTGGCGTAGTTTGGTAGGAAGGCGCATAGGTGGTGAAGCCCTTTAGGTAGCGTCGTGATTACCTGTAGGGCCGGGCCAGGTAAAAAAAAGATAACCCCCTGTGGGTTATTTTTTGCTTTCAGCCCAGGTGCGTGACCGCGACCCAATAGCGGCTGAAATATTTCACCTGTATCGGCAGCGTGGCTTGCAGGTTAGCCAGTACCGCGTCGGTGGAGTCCAGGCGGAACGTCCCGGAGACTCGCAAACTTGCCGAAGCCGAATCGCATCGCAGAACGCCGGGGCGGTAGCGCGCAAGGTCGGCGAGCAGATCCCCAAGGCGAGCGTCGAGAACGATGACCTGGCCATCGACCCAAGCCGCCTGGGTCCGTCGATAGAAATGATTGGGCCCCACATTTCTCCGGTCGAAGTCAGCACTTTCGCCGGCACTGAGTATTCGCTCGTGATCCGGTAGGTCGGCAGGCGAGAGGCTCACTTGGTCTTCCAGCACACCCACACGAGTTGAGCCCGCTAATTGACGCACGGTAAACCGAGTCCCCAATGCCTGGACCCGGCCTTCGCGGGTTTCGACGTAAAAAGGCGTTTGCCCACCCAATTTGCCGGTGTGGATAAGTATTTCGCCGTCGCGCAGGCGGACCAGACGCTGGCGTTGATCAAACACCACATCAATGGCGGTGCTGGTGTTCAGATCAATTTGAGTGCCGTCGGCCAGCTCGATGCGCCGGCGTTCACCGACGCGTGTTCGATAATCCGCCCAGAAATTGCCTAAGGGCGTGTGTTGTTGAACATTGAAGCCCAGATAACCGGTGGCGCCCAATACCAACATCCACTTGAGCACCTGGCGCCGTTGTTGCGTGGCCGACAAAGCGCGACGCGTGAAATCCTGGGGCAGGGCGCCGAGGCTGCGCTGTAATTGCTCCAACTGGTTCCACGCCGCTTGGTGAGAGGGATCGCCGTTGAGCCACTGCTGCCAGGCATGCCGTTCGGCCGGGGTAGGCACCTGCGCTTGAAACTGCACGTACCAGCTGGCAGCCGCCTCGAAAACCTTACGATCCGGCGCGGGCATTACAGGGTCGCCATGATCAATGAGCATTCGGTGAGTGCGCGGATCATGTGTTTCTTGACCGTTGTCAGCGATACCTGCAACTGCTCGGCGATCTGTTGATAAGTCAGACCTTCAATCTGCGACAGCATGAAAATATGGCGTGTCCGCTGCCCTAATTCCGATAAGGCTTTATCCACTGCCACCAGGGTTTCGATGATGATCGCCTTGTCTTCTTCACTGATGGCAGTGGCTTCAGGACGCTCGGCCAACGACTGTTTATAAGCCTGTTCAATGGCGGATCGACGATAGCGGTCAATCACCAGACCCCTGGCGATTGTGGCCAGGTAATCACGCGGTTCGAGGATTTGCCCTGCATGGCGACCGCCCAGAATACGCACGAAGGTGTCATGTGCCACATCGGCTGCATCGCAACCGTTGTGCAACTTGCCTTTAAGCCACCCGTGCAGCCATGAATGGTGCTGCTCATAGATGTGCTGGACGGCAGCCGTGTGTGAAGGAAAGGGCATAGGGCGCGACATGACGGGTTAATGATAATCGCTATTATTAACTGCACCGCCGAGTTCTCACAATAGCTCTGCTTTTTTTAGATCCAGACACCGAATCGAAAGCTTTGGCGGCCTTGCCATGCCCTCAAATCGGGATTTCTGTGGATTAAGCCCTGTGAATAACCGCACCTGTGCCCAGTTGATAACAGGGCCTGAAACCTGAGCAAAAACCCCTCTGTGGATAACCATCCCTTTAATCCACAGGCTTAAAGCACTTATCCAAGGGCCTCATTGGCACATGACCACAGACTTTTGAATCTCTGTACACAAAGTAAATAAAGGCCTGTAGAGATCTATCCACAGAAAACAGGCTCAGTAGAAATAAACATAAAAACAAAGATCTTATAAATTTCTTCTTTTTTAATTTCTATTGTCTGTGATTCATCCACAGCTGGTTAAATTTTGTGCAAAGGGTTCTTTAGGAAGGGCTAAGTCCCTATACTTGCCGCCAAAGCTCTAAAACTCTTTCAACAAACAATTCCTGATTACCTACATAAGCAGGCACGAGGTGCG
Organism: Pseudomonas sp. Leaf15; assembly: GCF_001421425.1. Lineage (NCBI taxonomy): Bacteria > Pseudomonadati > Pseudomonadota > Gammaproteobacteria > Pseudomonadales > Pseudomonadaceae > Pseudomonas > Pseudomonas sp. Leaf15. The sequence goes on along the minus strand of NZ_LMKI01000033.1, from coordinate 343,221 downwards.
TGGTGGATTTCCCTTCCCGTTTTGAAGTGATCGTCATCGGCGGCGGTCATGCCGGTACCGAGGCAGCACTGGCGTCAGCACGCATGGGCGTTAAAACCCTGTTGCTGACGCATAACGTGGAAACCCTCGGTGCCATGAGTTGCAACCCCGCCATTGGCGGGATCGGCAAAAGCCATCTGGTTAAAGAAATTGATGCCCTTGGCGGCGTCATGGCCATGGCTACCGACAAAGGTGGTATTCAATTTCGCGTGCTCAACAGCCGCAAAGGCCCGGCCGTACGCGCTACTCGGGCACAGGCCGACCGCATCCTCTACAAGGCTGCGGTACGTGAAACCCTGGAAAACCAACCGAACCTGTGGATATTTCAACAAGCTGCCGATGACCTGATCGTCGAACAGGATGTGGTGAAGGGCGTTGTCACCCAGATGGGGCTGCGTTTCTTCGCAGAATCCGTGGTGTTGACCACCGGTACATTCCTGGGCGGACTTATCCACATCGGTATGCAGAACTATTCCGGCGGGCGCGCCGGTGACCCGCCGTCGATTGCCTTGGCAAAGCGCCTGCGCGAGTTGCCGCTGCGTGTCGGTCGCCTAAAAACCGGAACCCCGCCACGTATCGACGGGCGTTCTGTGGATTTCTCGGTAATGACCGAGCAAGCCGGTGATACACCGATCCCGGTCATGTCGTTCATGGGCAACAAAGAACAGCACCCGAAACAGGTGAGCTGCTGGATCACCCACACCAATGCCCGCACCCACGAAATCATTGCCGCGAACCTCGACCGTTCGCCGATGTATTCCGGGGTGATCGAAGGTATCGGCCCGCGTTATTGCCCCTCGATCGAAGACAAGATTCATCGCTTTGCCGACAAGGAAAGCCACCAGGTCTTCATTGAGCCGGAAGGCCTGACCACCCATGAGCTGTACCCGAACGGTATTTCCACTTCCTTGCCGTTCGACGTGCAAATCCAGATCGTGCAATCGATTCGCGGTATGGAAAATGCGCACATCGTGCGTCCGGGCTACGCCATCGAGTACGACTACTTCGACCCGCGTGACCTCAAGTACAGCCTCGAAACCAAAGTTATCGCCGGTCTGTTTTTCGCCGGCCAAATCAATGGCACCACCGGTTACGAAGAAGCCGGCGCCCAAGGTTTGCTCGCCGGGACCAATGCAGCATTGCGCGCGCAGGGCAAAGACAGCTGGTGCCCGCGTCGCGATGAAGCGTACATCGGTGTATTGGTTGATGACCTGATTACCCTGGGCACCCAGGAACCGTACCGGATGTTCACTTCCCGGGCGGAATACCGTTTGATCCTGCGCGAAGACAACGCCGACCTGCGCCTGACCGAAAAAGGTCGCGAGCTGGGCCTGGTCGATGACGCGCGTTGGGCAGCCTTCTGCAAAAAACGCGAAAGCATCGCGCTCGAAGAGCAACGCCTGAAAAGTACCTGGGTTCGCCCGGGCACCGAGCAGGGCGATGCGATTGCGGAAAAATTCGGCACGCCGCTGACCCACGAATACAACTTGCTCAACCTGCTGTCTCGTCCGGAAATCGACTACGCTGGTCTGGTCGAAGTAACCGGACAGGGCGCAGAAGACCCACAGGTTGCCGAGCAGGTAGAGATCAAAACCAAATACGCCGGTTACATTGACCGCCAACAGGACGAGATCGCTCGCCTGCGCGCCAGTGAAAACACCAAGCTGCCTGTGGATATCGATTACACCGGGATTTCCGGGTTGTCGAAAGAAATCCAAAGCAAGCTGGGGATAACTCGGCCGGAAACGCTGGGCCAGGCTTCGCGTATTCCCGGCGTCACTCCGGCAGCCATTTCGCTGTTGATGATTCATTTGAAAAAACGCGGCGCGGGCCGTCAGTTGGAGCAAAGCGCTTGAGTTCGTTGGTCACCTCGCAACACGCCGAAGAGTTATCCACAGGTGCACGCCAGTTGGGCGTGGACCTGACCGCAGCCCAGCACGAATTGCTGTTGGGCTACCTGGCCCTGTTGATCAAATGGAACAAGGCCTACAACCTGACTGCAGTGCGCAATCCCGACGAAATGGTTTCGCGGCATTTGCTCGACAGCTTGAGCGTGATGCCGTTTATCGAAAACGGCCGCTGGCTGGACGTGGGCAGTGGCGGTGGCATGCCGGGCATCCCGCTGGCCATCCTGTTTCCCGAGTCGCAAGTCACGTGTCTGGACAGCAACGGCAAGAAAACCCGCTTCCTGACCCAGGTCAAACTCGAGCTCAAGCTGGATAACCTGCAAGTTATCCACAGTCGCGTAGAAGAATTCACGCCTGTACTGCCCTTCAACGGAATTGTTTCCCGGGCCTTCAGCAGCATGGAGAACTTCAGCAACTGGACTCGCCATCTGGGCGACCTCGACACCCGCTGGCTGGCAATGAAGGGCGTTCATCCAAGCGACGAGCTGTTAGCATTGCCGACAGACTTCCACCTCGATAGCGAACACGCCTTGGCCGTACCCGGTTGCCAAGGCCAACGCCATCTGCTGATACTGCGCCGCACGGCATGATTGGGAACACAAGCAAGAATGGCTAAGGTATTCGCGATAGCGAACCAGAAAGGTGGCGTGGGCAAAACCACCACCTGCATCAACCTCGCAGCATCCCTGGTCGCCACCAAGCGCCGGGTGCTGTTGATCGATCTCGATCCACAGGGCAACGCCACCATGGGTAGCGGTGTGGATAAACACGGCCTGGAAAATTCGGTCTACGACTTGCTGATCGGCGAGTGTGACCTGGCTCAGGCCATGCACTACTCCGAGCACGGTGGTTATCAACTGCTGCCGGCGAACCGCGATTTGACTGCGGCGGAAGTGGTGCTGCTCGAAATGCAGATGAAAGAAAGCCGTCTGCGCAGCGCCTTGGCGCCAATCCGCGAGAACTACGATTACATTTTGATCGACTGCCCTCCGTCGCTGTCGATGCTGACGCTCAACGCGCTGGTTGCCGCCGATGGGGTGATTATCCCCATGCAGTGCGAGTACTACGCACTGGAAGGGTTGAGCGACCTTGTGGATAACATCAAGCGTATCGCCGAGCTGCTGAACCCCAACCTGCAGATCGAAGGCCTGCTGCGCACGATGTTCGATCCGCGCCTGAGCCTGATGAACGATGTGTCGGCGCAGCTCAAGGAACACTTTGGCGATCAGTTGTACGACACCGTGATCCCACGCAACATCCGCCTGGCCGAAGCGCCAAGCTACGGCATGCCCGCGCTGGCGTACGACAAATCATCGCGTGGTGCCATTGCCTACCTGGCACTGGCCGGCGAGATGGTTCGCCGTCAACGCCGCAATCCACGCACCGCTGCAGCCCAGCCAACTTAAGGAATCCCCATGGCCGTCAAGAAACGAGGTCTCGGACGTGGACTGGATGCACTGCTGAGTGGTCCGACTGTCACTTCGCTTGAAGAGCAAGCGGTGCAGGCCGACGAGCGCGAGCTGCAACACCTGCCGCTGGACCTGATCCAGCGCGGCAAGTACCAGCCACGCCGGGACATGGACCCTCAGGCGCTGGAAGAACTGGCCAACTCGATCAAGGCCCAGGGCGTGATGCAGCCGATTGTGGTGCGCCCGATCGGCGGCGGTCGTTTTGAAATCATCGCCGGCGAACGCCGCTGGCGCGCGAGCCAGCAGGCCGGCAAGGAAACCATTCCGGCGATGGTGCGCGATGTGCCGGATGAAACCGCCATCGCCATGGCGTTGATCGAAAACATCCAGCGTGAAGACCTCAACCCGATCGAAGAAGCGATCGCATTGCAGCGTCTGCAGCAGGAATTCCAGCTGACCCAGCAACAAGTGGCTGACGCGGTGGGTAAATCCCGCGTTACCGTGTCCAACTTGCTGCGTCTGATCGCGTTGCCGGAAGTCATCAAGACCATGTTGTCCCACGGCGACCTGGAAATGGGTCATGCCCGTGCTTTGCTCGGTTTGCCGGAAAATCAACAGGTTGAAGGGGCGCGACACGTTGTCGCACGGGGGCTCACGGTGCGTCAGACTGAGGCGCTGGTTCGCCAGTGGCTGAGCGGCAAACCTGCACCGGTCGAAACCGCCAAACCTGATCCGGATATCGCACGCCTTGAGCAGCGCCTGGCCGAGCGGCTGGGCTCTGCGGTACAAATTCGTCACGGCAAGAAGGGCAAAGGGCAATTGGTCATCGGATATAACTCGCTTGACGAGCTTCAGGGTGTCCTTGCCCACATCCGCTGAAACATTTGCTTATGTAGCGCGCGATCGGAAAACACTACCCGACAGTTGAATAGGGGCTGAACCGCCCCTATACTCTGCGCGCATTTTGTCGGCACAAATTATGCCAAGTTATTGATTCTCGGCAGCCGACCATTGAGGAGCAAAAGTGATGGAAACCCGCACGCCAAACACGTTGCCGTTCCATCGCTTGGCCGTTTTCCCGGTTTTATTGGCTCAATTTGTCATTTTATTAATCGCCGCGTTGGCGCTTTGGTATTGGCATGGAGTCGTAGCCGGATATTCAGGACTCTGCGGAGGCCTGATAGCCTTGCTGCCCAATATGTATTTTGCTCACAGGGCCTTTCGGTTTTCCGGCGCCCGAGCAGCCCAGGCTATCGTCCGGTCATTTTATGCCGGCGAGGCGGGGAAACTGATTTTGACGGCAGTGCTGTTTGCACTGACCTTTGCAGGTGTGAAGCCATTGGCGCCGCTGGCTGTATTCGGCGTCTTCGTGTTGACCCAACTGGTCAGCTGGTTCGCTCCCCTGCTAATGAAAACAAGACTTTCGAAACCTTAGGGCGTTTGAGGCAACCATGGCAGAAACAACCGCTTCGGGCTATATCCAGCACCACTTGCAGAACCTGACCTTCGGTCAGCTTCCCAACGGCGGCTGGGGCTTCGCCCACACCGCAGCAGAAGCCAAAGAAATGGGTTTCTGGGCTTTCCACCTGGATACTCTGGGCTGGTCGGTCGCATTGGGTCTGATCTTCGTCCTGATTTTCCGCATGGCGGCAAAAAAGGCGACTTCCGGTCAGCCAGGTGCTTTGCAGAACTTCGTTGAAGTATTGGTCGAATTCGTCGATGGCAGCGTGAAAGACAGCTTCCATGGCCGCAGCCCGGTGATTGCACCGCTGGCACTGACCATCTTCGTCTGGGTGTTCCTGATGAACGCCGTCGACCTGATCCCGGTTGACTGGATTCCTCAGCTCGCCATGGCGATCAGCGGCGACCCGCATATTCCATTCCGTGCCGTATCGACCACTGACCCTAACGCTACCCTGGGCATGGCCTTGTCGGTATTCGCGTTGATCATTTTCTACAGCATCAAGATCAAGGGCATCGGCGGCTTCATCGGCGAACTGACCCTGCACCCGTTCGGCAGCAAGAACATTTTTGTTCAAGCCCTGCTGATCCCGGTGAACTTCCTGCTGGAATTCGTCACCCTGATCGCCAAGCCGATTTCCCTGGCTCTGCGACTGTTCGGCAACATGTATGCCGGCGAGCTGGTGTTCATTCTGATCGCTGTGATGTTCGGCAGTGGTCTGCTCTGGCTTAGCGGCCTGGGCATTGTTCTGCAGTGGGCGTGGGCTGTGTTCCACATCCTGATCATCACCCTGCAGGCCTTCATCTTCATGATGCTGACCATCGTCTACCTGTCGATGGCGCACGAAGAGAACCATTAAGACCAGTCTCGACTAGTCTGATGTCCTTCCCGGTGAAACGGGAAGGTGGCCCACCAGGGCTATGAAACGATTTGTTTTACCGCTTTAAAATCTAAAAAACCTAAACCATACGACGTAAAAGTCGGGAGGAAAGATGGAAACTGTAGTTGGTCTAACCGCTATCGCTGTTGCACTGTTGATCGGCCTGGGCGCCCTGGGTACTGCCATTGGTTTCGGCCTGCTGGGCGGCAAGTTCCTGGAAGGCGCAGCGCGTCAGCCAGAAATGGTTCCAATGCTGCAAGTTAAAATGTTCATCGTTGCCGGTCTGCTCGACGCCGTGACCATGATCGGTGTTGGTATCGCTCTGTTCTTCACCTTCGCGAACCCCTTCGTTGGTCAACTCGCCGGTTAATCACTCGTTTTTTCGAGTGATTGGTGTGTTGTGCAACGAACGAGCGAGGTATTGGCGTGAACATTAATGCAACCATTATTGGTCAGTCCTTAGCGTTCTTGATTTTTGTCGTTTTCTGCATGAAGTTCGTATGGCCTCCGGTCATCGCAGCTTTGCACGAACGTCAAAAGAAGATCGCGGATGGACTGGACGCTGCCAGCCGTGCAGCTCGCGACCTGGAGTTGGCCCAAGAGAAAGCGGGCCATCAACTGCGCGATGCTAAGGCACAGGCAGCTGAAATCATTGAGCAAGCCAAGAAACGCGGTAATCAGATTGTTGAAGAGGCTGTTGAAAAAGCCCGTATCGACGCTGACCGTGTGAAGGTTCAGGCTCAGGCCGAGATCGAGCAGGAATTGAACGGTGTCAAAGATGCGCTGCGTGCCCAACTGGGTGCTCTGGCCGTCGGCGGTGCTGAGAAGATCCTGGGTGCCACAATCGATCAAAACGCGCACGCGGAGCTGGTTAACAAACTGGCTGCTGAAATCTAAGCGAGGGCGATCATGGCAGAATTGACCACGTTGGCCCGACCTTACGCTAAGGCAGCCTTCGAGCACGCCCAGGCCCACCAGCAGCTGGCCTCTTGGTCAGCCATGCTCGGCCTGGCTGCAGCAGTGTCGCAAGACGACACCATGCAGCGCGTGCTCAAGGCCCCGCGACTGACGAGCGCAGACAAGGCCGCCACTTTTATTGAAGTGTGCGGCGACAAGTTTGATGTGAAGGTACAGAACTTCATCCACGTCGTTGCCGAAAACGACCGTCTCCCGCTTTTGCCGGAGATCGCCGCTCTTTTCGACCTGTACAAGGCCGAAGAAGAGAAATCGGTAGACGTTGAAGTGACCAGTGCTTTTGCATTGAACCAAGAACAGCAAGACAAACTCGCCAAGGTTCTCAGTGCACGACTCAATCGGGAAGTGCGCCTGCAAGCTTCGGAGGACGCATCCCTGATTGGTGGTGTTGTTATCCGTGCCGGCGACCTGGTTATCGATGGCTCGATTCGCGGCAAAATCGCGAAACTTGCCGAAGCATTGAAATCTTGAGTTTGAAGGGGCAGCAGAGCAATGCAGCAACTCAATCCTTCCGAAATAAGTGAAATTATCAAGGGCCGCATCGACAAGCTCGATGTGACCTCCCAAGCCCGTAACGAAGGCACTGTCGTCAGCGTATCTGACGGCATCGTGCGGATTCACGGTCTGGCCGACGTAATGTACGGCGAGATGATCGAGTTTCCGGGCGGCGTCTACGGTATGGCCCTCAACCTGGAGCAAGACTCCGTAGGTGCCGTTGTATTGGGCGCTTACCAGTCTCTTGCTGAAGGCATGAGCGCCAAGTGCACAGGCCGCATCCTGGAAGTTCCGGTTGGTAAGGAACTGCTGGGTCGCGTAGTCGACGCACTGGGTAACCCTGTTGACGGTAAAGGTCCACTGGGCAACACCGAGACCGACGCGGTCGAGAAAGTTGCTCCAGGCGTGATCTGGCGTAAGTCGGTAGACCAGCCTGTACAGACTGGCTACAAGGCTGTCGATGCCATGATCCCGGTCGGCCGTGGCCAGCGTGAGCTGATCATCGGTGACCGTCAGATCGGTAAAACCGCTCTGGCGATCGACGCGATCATCAACCAGAAAGACAGCGGCATTTTCTGCGTCTACGTAGCCATTGGTCAGAAGCAATCGACCATCGCCAACGTGGTTCGCAAGCTGGAAGAAAACGGCGCCCTGGCCAACACGATCATCGTGGCTGCCAGTGCTTCGGAATCTCCTGCGCTGCAATTCCTGGCACCGTACTCCGGTTGCACCATGGGTGAATTCTTCCGCGACCGCGGTGAAGACGCGCTGATCGTTTATGACGATCTGTCCAAGCAAGCAGTGGCTTACCGCCAGATTTCCCTGCTGCTGCGCCGTCCACCAGGCCGTGAAGCTTACCCAGGCGACGTGTTCTATCTCCACTCCCGTCTGCTGGAGCGCGCATCCCGCGTTTCGGAAGAATACGTAGAGAAGTTCACCAACGGCGCAGTGACCGGCAAAACCGGTTCCCTGACCGCACTGCCGATCATCGAAACCCAGGCTGGCGACGTTTCCGCGTTCGTTCCGACCAACGTGATTTCCATCACCGACGGTCAGATCTTCCTAGAATCGGCCATGTTCAACTCCGGGATCCGTCCTGCTGTGAACGCCGGTGTTTCGGTATCCCGTGTGGGTGGTGCCGCTCAGACCAAGATCATCAAGAAGCTCTCCGGTGGTATCCGTACCGCTCTGGCTCAGTACCGTGAACTGGCGGCATTCGCCCAGTTCGCTTCTGACCTGGACGAAGCGACCCGTAAGCAACTTGAGCATGGTCAGCGCGTTACCGAGCTGATGAAGCAGAAGCAATACGCCCCAATGTCGATCGCTGACATGGCGTTGTCGCTGTATGCCGCTGAGCGTGGGTTCCTGACTGACGTCGAAATCACCAAGGTCGGCAGCTTTGAACAAGCGCTGATTGCTTACTTCAACCGCGATCATGCCGACTTGTTGGCCAAGATCAACGTGAAGGGTGACTTCAATGACGAAATCGACGCTGGCATGAAAGCCGGTATCGAGAAGTTCAAGGCCACCCAAACCTGGTAAGCCGCAGCGGGGGCCGCAAGGCTCCCGCTTGCTAACCTGATAGGTGTTACATGGCAGGCGCAAAAGAGATTCGCAGTAAGATTGCGAGCATCAAAAGCACGCAAAAGATTACCAGCGCCATGGAAAAAGTGGCGGTCAGCAAAATGCGCAAGGCACAAATGCGCATGGCTGCTAGCCGTCCTTATGCGGAGCGTATCCGCCAGGTAATTGGGCATTTGGCTAACGCCAACCCGGAATACCGCCACCCGTTCATGATCGACCGCGAAGTTAAGCGTGTGGGTTATGTGGTAGTGAGCAGTGACCGTGGTTTGTGCGGTGGTCTGAATACCAACCTGTTCAAGGCCCTGGTCAAGGACATGGCGGTAAACCGCGAAAAGGGCGTCGAGATCGATCTGTGTGTAGTTGGTAGCAAGGGTGCGGCCTTTTTCCGCAACTTCGGCGGTAACGTCGTTGCAGCTATCAGCCACCTGGGTGAAGAGCCGTCGATCAATGATTTGATCGGCAGTGTGAAGGTGATGCTGGATGCGTACCTGGAAGGCCGGATTGACCGCCTGTCCGTGGTATCCAACAAGTTCATCAACACCATGACCCAGCAGCCAACCGTGGAGCAATTGATTCCACTGGTGGCGACTCCGGATCAGGAACTCAAGCACCACTGGGACTACCTCTACGAACCAGACGCCAAAGAGCTGCTTGACGGCTTGATGGTGCGCTACGTGGAGTCGCAGGTGTACCAGGCGGTGGTCGAGAACAACGCAGCTGAACAAGCGGCGCGGATGATCGCGATGAAAAACGCTACCGATAACGCCGGTGATCTGATCAGCGATTTGCAGCTGATCTACAACAAGGCGCGTCAGGCTGCGATCACCCAAGAGATCTCGGAAATCGTCGGCGGCGCTGCCGCGGTTTAACGGTTCAAATATTCAGAGGATCCAGCTATGAGTAGCGGACGTATCGTTCAAATCATCGGCGCCGTTATCGACGTGGAATTCCCACGCGACAGCGTACCGAGCATCTACAACGCTTTGAAAGTACAAAGCGATGCCGGCACCACTCTGGAAGTTCAGCAGCAGCTGGGCGACGGCGTGGTACGGACCATTGCAATGGGTTCCACCGAAGGCCTGAAACGTGGTCTGGGTGTGCTTGACACTGGCGCTGCCATCTCCGTACCGGTCGGTAAAGCGACCCTGGGCCGGATCATGGACGTACTGGGCAACCCGATTGACGAAGCTGGCCCGATCGACACCGAAGAGCGCTGGGGCATTCACCGTCCAGCTCCTTCGTTCGCCGAACAAGCTGGCGGCAACGATCTGCTCGAAACCGGTATCAAGGTTATCGACCTGGTTTGCCCGTTCGCCAAAGGCGGTAAAGTCGGTCTGTTCGGTGGTGCCGGTGTAGGCAAAACCGTAAACATGATGGAACTGATCCGTAACATCGCCATCGAGCACAGCGGTTATTCCGTGTTCGCCGGTGTGGGTGAGCGTACTCGTGAGGGTAACGACTTCTACCACGAGATGAAGGACTCCAACGTTCTGGACAAAGTGGCACTGGTCTACGGTCAGATGAACGAGCCGCCGGGTAACCGTCTGCGCGTAGCACTGACTGGCCTGACCATGGCCGAGAAGTTCCGTGACGAAGGTAACGACGTTCTGCTGTTCGTCGACAACATCTACCGTTACACCTTGGCCGGTACTGAAGTATCCGCACTGCTGGGCCGTATGCCTTCCGCAGTAGGTTACCAGCCGACCCTGGCCGAAGAGATGGGCGTTCTGCAAGAACGTATCACTTCGACCAAAGAAGGTTCGATCACCTCGATCCAAGCGGTATACGTACCTGCGGATGACTTGACTGACCCGTCGCCTGCGACCACCTTCGCCCACTTGGACGCCACCGTCGTTCTGTCCCGTGACATCGCTTCCCTGGGTATCTACCCAGCGGTCGATCCACTCGACTCGACTTCGCGTCAGCTGGACCCGAACGTGATCGGCCAGGAGCACTACGACACCGCTCGCGGCGTTCAGTACGTGCTGCAGCGTTACAAAGAACTGAAGGACATCATTGCGATCCTGGGTATGGACGAGCTGTCGGAAGCCGACAAGCAGTTGGTAAACCGTGCTCGTAAGATCCAGCGTTTCTTGTCGCAGCCGTTCTTCGTGGCTGAAGTCTTCACCGGTGCTTCGGGTAAATACGTTTCCCTGAAAGACACCATTGCTGGCTTCAAAGGCATCCTCAACGGTGACTACGACCACCTGCCAGAACAAGCGTTCTACATGGTCGGCGGCATCGAAGAAGCGATCGAGAAAGCCAAGAAACTGTAATCTCGGCGCCCGGAAACGGGCGCTCATCAGGTTGAGGCAATCAGATGGCTATGACAGTCCATTGCGATATCGTCAGCGCGGAAGGGGAAATCTTCTCCGGTCTGGTAGAAATGGTGATTGCACACGGCGAACTCGGTGACCTGGGTATTGCCATGGGCCACGCGCCGTTGATCACCAGCTTGAAGCCAGGTCCGATCACTCTGACCAAGCAAGGCGGGGAACGTGAGGTGTTTTACATCTCCGGCGGTTTCCTCGAGGTTCAGCCGAACATGGTCAAGGTACTTGCCGACACCGTGCAACGTGCTGGCGACCTGGATGAAGCCTCCGCTCAGGAAGCCGTAAAGGCTGCCGAGAAGGCCCTGAACGAAAAGGGTGCGGACTTCGACTACAGCGCAGCTGCTGTACGTCTGGCCGAGGCTGCAGCTCAGCTGCGCACGCTCCAGCAGATCCGCAAGAAGTAAGTGGCCTGGCCGCAATGCTTCAAGCGCGATTGATTAAAAAGGGTAGCCTCGGCTACCCTTTTTCTTTTTCAGCAAAACACTTCTCTGGTCTGAAGCCGGACCGCCCAGGATTGGTAGCCATTCATGTCTCTTGAAATCGTCATTCTCGCCGCAGGCCAGGGCACCCGCATGCGTTCGGCCCTGCCCAAGGTGCTGCACCCGGTCGCGGGTAATTCCATGCTTGGTCATGTTATCCACAGCGCCCGGCAACTGGACCCACAGCGCATTCACGTGGTGATTGGCCACGGCGCTGACGTGGTGCGTGAACGCCTGGCTGCGGATGACCTGAATTTCGTGTTGCAGGACAAGCAACTGGGCACCGGCCACGCGACAGCGCAAGCTGTGCCGTTCATCAGCGCCGACACCGTACTGATCCTCTACGGCGATGTGCCGCTTATCGAAGTCGAAACCCTGCAACGCCTGCTCAAGCACGTGGTGCCTGGCCAGATGGGCCTGCTCACCGTTGAGCTGGACGACCCTACCGGCTACGGCCGCATCGTGCGCGATGCGAGCGGCAAGGTTGCGGCCATCGTCGAGCACAAAGACGCCAGCGAAGCCCAGCGCGCGATTACTGAAGGCAACACCGGCATTCTCGCCGTGCCGGCCAACAGGCTGGCGGACTGGATGAGCCGTTTGTCCAACAACAACGCCCAGGGCGAGTACTACCTGACCGACGTCATCGAAATGGCCGTCAGTGACGGCCTGCTGGTTGCCACCGAGCAGCCCCATGACCCGATGGAAGTGCAGGGCGCCAACGACCGCAAGCAGCTTGCCGAGCTGGAGCGTCACTACCAACTGCGCGAAGGTCGCCGCCTGATGGCCCAGGGCGTGACTCTGCGTGATCCGGCGCGCTTCGATGTGCGTGGCGAGGTCACGGTTGGCCGCGACGTGCTGATCGACATCAACGTGATCCTTGAAGGCCGCGTGATCATTGAAGACGACGTGGTGATTGGCCCGAACTGCGTGATCAAGGACAGCACCTTGCGCAAAGGCGTGGTGGTCAAGGCCAACAGCCATCTTGAGGGTGCAGTGATGGGCGAGGGCAGTGATGCCGGCCCGTTTGCGCGCCTTCGTCCGGGCAGTGTATTGGGTGCCCGTGCGCACGTCGGCAATTTCGTCGAACTTAAAAACGCGAAAATGGGCGACGATGCCAAGGCCGGTCACTTGGCCTACCTCGGCGATGCGGTGATCGGCGCGCGCAGCAACATCGGCGCCGGTGCGATCACCTGCAACTACGATGGCGCCAACAAGTACCAGACGACTATTGGTGAAGACGTGTTTATCGGCTCCAACAACTCGCTGATTGCGCCGGTCACCATCGGTGATGGTTCCAACACTGCGGCAGGTTCGACCATCAACCAGGATGTGGATAAGTCCCAACTGGCCGTGGCCCGCGCCCGCCAGCGCAATATCGACGGCTGGAAACGCCCGGTCAAAATCAAAAAGACCTGAGTTATCCACAACCCCATCGGCTAACGCTATCTCCTGTGGGAGCTGGCTTGCCTGCGATAGCGGTCTGGCATTCAACATGAATGTTGCCTGACACTCCGCTATTGCAGGCAAGCCAGCTCCCACATTGGTTTAGTGGTGTTAGCAAAAATCAGCGTAAAAATTACAGCTTGCCGCTTGACGATCTTTCGCCAATAGGTTTTGATTGCCTTCGTTATCTTTCGAAACGAAACTTATCACTACCATGTCGAAACGAAATACACCCCAACGACGCCATAACATTCTGACGCTGCTCAATGAACTGGGCGAAGTCAGCGTGGACGACTTGGCCAAGCGTTTCGAAACCTCGGAAGTGACCATCCGCAAGGACCTCGCCGCCCTCGAAAGCAATGGCCTTCTGCTGCGCCGCTACGGTGGCGCTATTACCATGCCCCAGGAACTGGTTGGCGACGCCGCGCAGCCCATCTCGGCCTACAAGCGCGCCATCGCCCGTGCGGCCGTCATGCGCTTGCGTGAACATGCACGCATCATCATCGACAGCGGCAGCACCACCGCCGCCATGATCCCGGAGTTGGGCCATCAGCCCGGCCTGGTGGTGATGACCAACTCCCTGCATGTGGCCCGTGCCCTGAGCGAGCTGGAGCATGAGCCGGTGCTGTTGATGACCGGCGGCACCTGGGACCCGCATTCGGATTCGTTCCAGGGCCAGGTCGCCGAACAAGTGCTGCGTTCCTACGACTTTGATCAGTTGTTTATCGGCGCCGACGGCATCGACCTGGCACGTGGCACCACCACCTTCAACGAACTGCTGGGCCTGAGCCGTGTCATGGCCGAGGTCGCCCGTGAAGTGGTGGTGATGGTGGAATCCGACAAGATCGGCCGCAAGATTCCCAACCTGGAACTGCCCTGGAGCAGCGTCCATACCCTTATTACCGATGATCGCCTGCCGCTTGAGGCCCGCGACCAGATCCAAGCCCGCGGCATTACGCTGATATGCGCGGCAATCATCTAGGAGATACACCATGTGTGGAATTGTAGGCGCAGTCGCTGAACGCAACGTCACCGCCATCCTGCTTGAAGGCCTCAAACGTCTGGAATACCGCGGCTATGACAGCGCCGGTGTAGCCGTATTTACCAACGCCGGTAAGCTCGAGCGCATGCGCCGCCCAGGCAAAGTCAGCGAGCTGGAACAAGCTTTGCTCGGCGAGCCGCTGGTGGGCCGTCTGGGCATCGCCCACACCCGTTGGGCTACCCACGGTGCACCGTGCGAACGTAACGCTCACCCGCATTTTTCCGGCGACCTTGCCGTGGTGCACAACGGCATCATCGAAAACCACGAAGTGCTGCGCGAACAGCTCAAGGGCCTGGGCTATGAGTTCACCTCGGACACCGACACCGAAGTCATCGCCCATCTGCTCAACCACAAGCTCAAGGACCTCGGCGACCTGACCGTCGCGCTCAAGGCTACGGTCAAGGAACTGCACGGAGCCTACGGCCTGGCCGTGGTCTGCGCCAGCCAACCCGACCGCGTGGTGGCTGCGCGCAGTGGCAGCCCGTTGGTGATTGGCCTGGGCCTGGGCGAAAACTTCCTCGCCTCCGACCAACTGGCCCTGCGCCAGGTCACCGACCGCTTCATGTACCTGGAAGAAGGCGATATCGCCGACATTCGCCGTGAAAGCGTGCAGATCTGGGACGTCAACGGCGTGCCGGTCGAGCGCGAAGCCGTGCAATACCGCGACGGCGCCGAAGCTGCCGACAAGGGCGAATTCCGCCACTTCATGCTCAAGGAAATCCACGAGCAACCATCCGTGGTGCAGCGCACCCTGGAAGGCCGCCTGAGCCAGAACCAAGTGCTGGTCAACGCCTTCGGCCCACAAGCCGCCGAGCTGTTCGCCAAAGTGCGCAATGTGCAGATCGTCGCCTGTGGCACCAGCTACCACGCCGGTATGGTTGCCCGTTACTGGCTCGAAGAACTGGCCGGCATCCCGTGCCAGGTCGAAGTTGCCAGCGAGTTCCGCTACCGCAAGGTGGTGGTGCAGCCCGACACCCTGTTCGTGACCATCTCCCAGTCCGGCGAAACGGCCGACACCCTGGCCGCGCTGCGTAATGCCAAAGAACTCGGCTTCCTTGGCAGCCTGGCGATCTGCAACGTCAGCATCAGCTCGCTGGTGCGCGAGTCCGACCTGACCCTGCTGACCCAGGCCGGTCGCGAAATCGGCGTGGCGTCCACCAAAGCCTTTACCACCCAACTTGTTGGCCTGTTGCTGCTGACCCTGTCCCTGGGCCAGGTGCGCGGCAGCCTCGCCGAAGGCGTCGAAGCCACCCTGGTCGAAGAACTGCGCCGCCTGCCGACCCGCCTGGGCGAAGCCCTGGCCATGGACAGCATCGTGGAAAAAGTCGCCGAACTGTTCGCCGACAAAAACCACACCCTGTTCCTCGGCCGTGGCGCGCAATACCCGGTGGCGATGGAAGGCTCGCTCAAGCTCAAGGAAATCTCGTACATCCATGCCGAAGCCTACCCGGCCGGCGAGCTCAAACACGGCCCATTGGCCCTGGTGGATGACGACATGCCAGTGGTCACCGTCGCGCCGAACAACGAACTGCTGGAAAAGCTCAAGTCCAACCTGCAGGAAGTACGCGCGCGTGGTGGTCAGCTAATCGTGTTTGCCGATGAAAAAGCCGGCATGACCAACGCCGAAGGCACCCACGTCATCAACATGCCGCACATCCACGACACCCTGTCGCCGATCCTCTACACCATCCCGTTGCAGCTGCTGTCGTATTACGTTGCCGTGCTCAAGGGCACCGACGTTGACCAGCCGCGTAACCTGGCGAAGTCGGTGACGGTGGAGTAATACGATTCGATTGGTGGTCACCTAAAAAACCCTCGGATATCGAGGGTTTTTTATGCGCCTTGAACAGGGGGAAGCCCCTTGAATAACCGATCATCGGCGTTTGTGGTTTTTGTGCACCAATACCGTATGCCGCTCTCAAGTTGCCCCTAGAATGCCTCCCTGTGGATAACTCAGCCAGGGAACGCCTTCACCATGAACATAGAACTGCTTATCGCCGGTATCGTCGTGCTGATCATTGTCGTGGGCCTTGTCGGCTGGATGGTCGGCGTCTACAACGGCCTGGTGATGCGGCGCAACGATGTGGATAAAGCTTTCGCCAACATCGACGTGCTGCTCAAGCAACGGGCCGATCAGATCCCCGACCTGATGCGCGTGGTGCAGACCGCCATGAACCATGAGAACGCGCTGTTCACGCGTTTGAGCGATGCGCGCACTCAATACCTGAACGCCAGCAGTCTCAACGATAAGGTCGAGGCCTCCAACCAGCTCAACGCGGCGCTCAAGTCGGTGATTGCGGTGGCGGAGAGTTATCCGGCGCTGATTTCGGGGCCGAACATGGTCGAGTTGCAACAGGCTATCTCGGCCGTGGAGGAGCGCATTGCTGACCGGCGTGAGTTCTTCAATGAGTCGGTAAACCTCTACAACATCGCCATTGCGGTGTTCCCCGACCTGTTCTTTGCGCGGATGCTCAGCTATCAGCGCATTCCGTTGTTGGCCATCAGCGCCGAAGAAACCCGCTACGAAGGCGTGAAGCTTGAGGTGCCGGGGGCATGAAAACCACCCAGGCAGGCGCTGTGGTGAAAAAGCCGAAGTGGAAAACCGCGCTGGCGCTGGTGTTCCTCGCCGGCTTTATCGCCTTGATGGTTTACGCGCCAAACATCCTGATCGCGCTGTTTTTCCCCGTGGGCATTCTGGTCGGTTTGCTGGTCAGCTTTGGCCCCAGTTTCTACAAAACCGAGCAGCGCCTGGCCACCAGTCAGATTCGTTCGTTGGCCATGGGCCTGGTGGAAGTGCGCGGCAAGGTGCTTGCCGACCAGACCATGCTGTCGCCGGTCTACGGCAAGCCGTGCGTGGGTTACGTGTTGATTGTCGAAGAGGGGACCAAAGACAAGGATGGCGATTGGAGTTGGAGCCGGGTGTTGGGTGAGGCGCGCTGTCATGACTTCCGGCTGCAGGATGCAAGCGGTGAGGTCCGCGTGATTGCCGAAGGGATTGACCTGTTTGGCAATAAATCGCCAGACGAGTACGAACTGCTGGGCAGTTCCCGCCGCCAGGGTGAAATCCTGTTGGTCCAGGACCTGGACGTGATGCTGATTGGCGACGCCGGTGAGCGAGAAGGCCAAACCGTTATTTCACAGGGCAAACACCCGAAGGCGGTGTTTGGCGTGGCATTGACCGAGGATGTGGAAAACCGCCGAGTGCTGGCGCCTTTATGGCGCGCCGGTGGTTTTTATGGCGCCGTGATTGCGCTGCTCGGGGTTGGCGTCATGGCCATGACCCCTGCGCATTTCGCTCAACTGCAATTGCCCGGCCCCGATACTTATCCACAGATGGCCGAACGGGGTCCGTTCTATCAGTTGCTCGCCTGGCTGTACCGCGAGGGCGGCTTTCAGATTCCGTTCATGGCCGCGTTTGGTTTCTTTCTGGCCCTTATCGTCGTCATGATGGCCACGCGGCTGGTCTTGCCCAAAGGTATTCGCCTGGCCGTGGGGCGCGTACTGGGGGCATGGATGGGCTTGGGCATGGTGATTGGCGGCGTTGTGACCCTGCTGCTGTTCGTTGCCCATGTGGATACGATGAAGCTGTTTCTGGTGTGGATGCTGATCCTGCTGGGCACCCTGGTGTTCTCGATCTTCGAGCAGAGAAAGCTCGGCGCGGCATACAACCATTACGCCAAGCGCGTGGGCAAAGCCAGCTTCGGCGACGAAGACGCCTGATCAGGGCGATTGAAGAAGCAAGAACACAATCCTTAAAGCAGCAAAGATCCCTGTGGGAGCGGGCTTGCCCGCGAAGACGTCGGCCCAGCCAACAGTGATGTTGGCTGACCCACCGCTATCGCGGGCAAGCCCGCTCCCACAGGGGATCTGCGATTAGCCCGCTCAGGGCACAAACTCCACTTTCAGCCCGCGGCTAGCACTGCGGCCCTGATCATCACTGACCCGCAACCGATACTCGCCCGACTTGCCCGGCCGCCAGTTCAGTGTGGTTTGCGGCGGGCCCTGGCCGATCAGCGTCTGGTCGGCAAACCAGTACAGCGTGGTCGCGTCGCTGGCCGCGTTGGCATTGAGTGGGATACTTTCCTGCGGCTGGGACAGGCGCAGTTGGTAGCTCACCTGGGTCAGCGGCGAGCGAATCTGCGGCGCTTCGCTTTGGTCGCTGATGCGGTTGGGTTGGCAATTTTTCATCACGTTGGGCGGCGTGCGCCGGGGCAGGCCGGCCGCGCGATAAAGGCGCTGCACGTCGCTGGGCCAGAATTCGAAGACTTCTTCGCGGGTGTATTGCGGGTCGAACGGCGGGCACGCGGCCTTGCCGGTGCGCGTATCGATCAGTACCGGGCGGTGCAGGTTGGATACGCGAATCGGCGACACGCCGGGGATGTACCAGGTCTTGCGGGTTTGCGGGCACCAGCGGTTGGGCAATTCGCCGGAGGCCGCGCACACGTCGATGCGCACCAGCCCGGCGGGCGGCTTGTCGGGCTTGATCACCACATTAGGCAAGGCCAGCGGCAGGGCGTCGGCGATACGGAAGAACAGCGGCGCAGCGGTTTTGGCGCCGATAAACGTCGGATTCGGCCGCCCATCAAAGTTGCCCACCCACACCACCAGCACATACGGCCCGACCAAGCCTGCGCTCCAGGCATCATGAAAGCCCCACGACGTGCCGGTTTTCCAGGCGGTGCGCCAGTGGCGGCCGGGCAGGCCATCCGGGCGCGGATTGCGGCGCAGCATGTCGCGCACCATAAACGCCGCTTGGGGCGTGAGCAGTTGCGCACCGGTGGTTTGCGGCTGCTCCTGCAAATAACGCAAAGGCCGCAAATGCCCGTCACCCGCCAGCATCACATACAGGCGCGCCAGTTCCTCCGGCGTCATCTCGCCGCCGCCCAAAGCCAGGGCCAAACCGTAGTGACTTTCCCCACGCAAGCCTTTGATACCGGCGCGTTGCAGCAAGCCATACAGCGAGGGCGACTGCACCTGGCTGGCGAGCCACACCGCCGGAATATTGCGACTACGGATCAACGCATCCCGCGCTGTCAGTGGCCCGACAAAACTGCCGTCGAAATTTTCCGGCTGGAAGTAGCCGAAGTTACTGGGCAAATCCTTGAGGATGCTCATGGGGTGGATAACCCCCTGATCGAGCGCCAACCCATATAGAAATGGCTTGAGCGTCGACCCCGGCGAGCGCCGCGACAGCACGCCGTTGACCTGGCCGTGGATGCTTGTGGATAAGTAATCCGCCGAACCCACCAGCGCCTTGACGCTCTGGTCGCGGCTGTCCACAAGAATGGCCGTGGCGTTTTCCACACCGGTACTGCGCCGCTCGGCAATAAAGCCTGTGATCAAGCGTTCGAGCAGTTGCTGCAAAGGCAGGTTGAGGGTGGTGTTCAACTCGTTGCCGGGCTGGGATGCCAGCAACTGTTCGCTCAAGTGCGGCGCCAGAAACGGGATCTGCTGACGGTTGCGCGCTTCCAGGGGCAAGTCGAGCAAACTGTCGTTACGAGCGTCCTGTGGATAAGTTTCGCGCCAGTCGGCCATCAAGCGCAGCCGCGCATGTTGCAGCGACGGCCCGAAGCGCGCGCGCCGCCCCGGTTGCTGCGGGATCACCGCCAGCGCCAAGGCTTCGGACAACGACAACTGCGCCGCCGACTTGCCAAAGTAAATCCGGCTGGCCGCCTCGGCACCTTCGATATTGCCGCCCATGGGCGCCAGGTTCAGGTAAGCCTCAAGGATATCGTGCTTGCTGTAGCGCGCTTCCAGCCACAGCGCCAGGGCCATCTGCTGCAATTTGCCCGGCACTTGGCGGGTGTTGAGGTCCCACAGCCGCCGCGCCAGCTGCATGCTCAAGGTTGAGCCGCCCTGGCGCTGGCCGCCGCTGTAGGTGGCCATGGCCGCGCGCAGCAACGCCGGGGGGTTGATGCCCGGGTGCCAGTAGAAATTGCGGTCTTCCTTGAGCAGCAAGGCCTCGACCAGTGACGGCGACATGCGTTCCAGCGGCAGCCACAGGCGATATTGCCCATCCTCTGCCAGGGTCATGCGCAGCAACGCGCCGTCATCGGCCAACACCACGCGGGACGAGGTGACGGCCTGTTCCAGCGGGGCATGGGGCCACCATCGCAGCCCCGCCAGCGTGCCTGTACAGAGTACCGCCGCTGCAAGCAGCGGCGTCAGGCGTTTAAGGCTTGGTAATTTCAAGCTGGCCTACTTTGCCGCGCCCTTGCAGGGTGGTTTCGTACATGCCTTCGGCGTAGGCCGGTGGCGTATTGAACGTCCCTGCGTTGGTGGCGCGCACGCGGTACACGAAAGTGCCTACATCACGCAGTGCGGTGCCGTACAACACCACCCGATCATCGCGCACATCCACGTAGTCCGGCTGCCAGTTGCTCAGCTCGGTCTCGCCGATCGGCGCTTGCCAGGTCTCGGCTTCGTCACCGTCGGCGGTTTCCACGTACTCGGAATCGTCGCCTTCACTTTCACTTTCATCGCTGCTGGCAGCCGCTTCCGGCTCCGGCGGCAAGTTATACACAGGCTCGACGCCACCGGGCAGCAAGTCGACCACGGCCACTTGCTGCACTTGGTCGCGGTCGGTGGCGCGCAGGCGCAGGCGCACCAGGAACTCGTCGCCCACCGCGACTTTGCTCACCGGCTCGCCTTTGAGGTCGAGGTATTCGTGGATGATTTCCAGGCCATTGTTGATCGGCTTGAGCTTGGCGCCCTTGTCGAAACCGGCTTCGCTGAGCATGTAGAAAGCAGCCGGGCCGTCGGTTTTTTCCATCACCAGTTTCTGCGTTTTACCCGGCACTGCGGCGCGCGGTGGCTGGCCGGCCATCTCCAGCAGTTGCTGTTGCTTGTCGCTCAGCCAGGCGGTGGCCTTGAGGGTCATGTCGCTCTGGGCGCGCTGGCCATAGTTGTCCAGGGCGCGTAGCAGCAGGGCGGCCGACAGCGAGTTGTAACGCTGTTCGTTCAGTCGCTTGCCGAGTTTATCCAGCAGCGCCGTCGGTACATCGTCAAGCAACTCGGGGAAGTGGCGCGCCAGCAGGTGCAAGTGCTCGGCGTCGTGTACCAGCGGGTCGTAATACAGGCCGTCGCTGTCCCACTTATCCACCAGCGAACGCCACGGGATTTTGCGGAACAAGGTGTCGGCCTGACGATCCTGCTTGAGCAGCTTGTAACTGGCCGCCAGGTAAGCGGCGCCCAGGTCGTTTTGCCAGGTGTCTTTGAAGTAGCTCTCGTAGCGCTCGCGAATGTCGCTCAAGGCGCCACTCACCAGAATCCCCTGACGACTCAAGAGGTAACTGGCGTAGGCACGGTTGCGCAATTCCGACAGACCTTCGCTTGGGCCATTGGCCAAGTCGGTCAGGTAGGCGTTGGAGCGCGCCAGCAGGTCTTCCGGCACCGGCAGCCCGCGTTCCTTGGCTTCGATCAGGAAGTCGGTGGCGTACAGGCTGGCATACGGCGCCACGTCCGGGTTGGCGGCCCACAAACCAAAGCCACCGGCCGAGTTCTGGCGCTGGCGCAGCATGCGCACCGCGCCGCTGAAGGCTTGTTCGGCTTCTGGCGCCGTACCGCCCCAGATCAACGCCGGCATGGCCTTGGACACCAATTGCTCGGTGCAGGCGTAACCGTAGTCATCCAGGTAATGCTTGAGGCCGTTGGCCCATACCAGCGGCGAGGCGGCCACGCCCAGTTGCACATCGCGCAGTTGGCTGAACAGCTCACGCGTCGGTTTCAGCTCTTTGCTGGCGCTGTCGAAACGGCCCAGGCTCAGGGCCACACGATGCTCGCTCAGTGGGCGGATCGACGTGGTTTCCGCCACCTGGATTCGTTTGCCGTTCGGCAATACCGCGACAAAACGCAGGTCTGCCGAGCCGAGAGTTTCGCCGACCTTGATCTTGAACTCGGCGGTGCCTTCCTTGCGCGGTTGCAGCGACAGGGTGCTGCCTTTGTCGCCCTGCACATTGAGGCCGTCGCTGGTCTGCACTTCAAACTTCACGTCCGCTGCCGCGTCGAGGTTACTGAACACCCCGGCGCTCACATTGAACACATCCCCCGGCGCCACAAAAGCCGGCACGTTCGGCGTGATCACAATCGGCCCGCGCACTTCGGTATTGGCCTCGCTGACACCCACGCTGTCACTGTCCACTGCCACCGCAAACAAATGCAGCTTGCCGTTGAAGCTGTCCGGCACCTGGTAATGCAGCACGGTTTCACCGGCGGGCAGGTCAACCAGCCCGGACCACCAGGCCACGGGCGGCTGGTGTTTACGCTTGAACGGGTTGAGGTGGTTGGCCAGCGCGCCTTCGGTGTCACCACCGGGCGCTGCGCCACTGAGCAGGCGGCTGAATTCCGGCAGGATCAGGTCAAGGATCTGACTGGTGCCAACCTCCAATGCGCGTTTCTGGAAGAAGAAGCCCAACGGGTCGGGCGTCTGGTAACGCGCCACTTGCAGGATGCCTTCGTCCACCGCGTAAACCACCGCGCGGCCTGGGCGGTCGGCGGTTACCTTGATATCCAGGGTCTGCCCCGGCTCGATCTTTTCCGGGCCTTCAACCTTGAGCGCCATGCGCCGTGCATCCAGGTTGATGCTGAACGGCACCACGCCGTAGGACAGCGGGCTCATATAGACCTCAGGCGAACCCATGTCGCGCACAAACTGCACGTTGACGTAGGCATTGCCCTCAAGGCCTGCAGGCACGCGGATATGTTGCACGCTGTTGGTGCTGTCGGCCTTGAACCACTGTTGGGTGTAAACCTTGTCACGCTCGATGGTGATCAAACCGGCACCGGTGTACGGCGCGCGGATGCTGATCGCAATTTCATCACCGGTGGCATAGCTGCGTTTATCCAGGCGCAGTTGCAGCTCGGCGTTGCGCTCCAGCGAGCGAGAGGTGTTGCCGCGCCCGGCCACGCTGTAGTCGATCTGGTTGAGCAGGCGGCCATTGGCGTCTTTGACTTGCAGGGTGAAATCACCCGGCGTGCCGGTGTTCAGGGTCTGCTTGGCGCCGTCCTTGGTCATCGTCAGCGGCGAGGCCGGCTGGCTGATGTTCTTGATGCGCGACTCGTATTTGTAGGTGCCGTTGGACTGTTTCACCAGCACCGACACGTAACGGTGTTCGACCACTTCACTGGTCAGGCCATCCACGGCCATCGGCGTGAGGTCCGGCGCGACGGCCAGCCAGTGCACCTGGCGTGGGGCGTCCTTGGCGACGTACGACAGCGAATCCTGACTTTTCACACCGACCAGATAAGGCGCGGACGACACCAGCAACGCACTTTGCGCTGCCACGTTGCGGCCACCTTCGGCCTCGAACACCTGGGTCATCACCTGCAGGCGATAGGTGCTGCTGGCGAAGCGTTGCAGGTTGAGGTCGAGCACGGCCTGGCCGTTGTCGTCGACGGTGGTTTCAGCCAGGTCTTCGGTGCTGGCTTCTTCCAGGGCGTCGTTGAGGCGGAAGCGGTAATCGGGGTAACGGTCAAAGGCCGCGAGCGTCGGGCTCAGGGACATCTTCGCTGTGACACGTCGGCCGGCTGCCGGTGCGCCGAACAAGTGCATCGCGGTGACTTTGGCCACCACCTGGTCCGGTGGAATCCAGCCCAACACCGGCGTGTCGTGCAGGCTGAGGCTGACCTTCATGCGGTCCGGCTCGAAGTCGCGAACCTTGAAGCTGACACTGCCCAGGTCGGTGCGGGTGTTTTTCTGGCCAATCAGTTGTAACGTCGCGGTGTACTCACCGGCGGGAGCGACTTCACTGCTGGGGAAATCAAAGGTTTCAAAGCCGCTGGTGGACAGTTTGAGCGGCTGGCGAATCACTTCCAGGCCGCGCGGGTCGGTGATTTGCAGTTCAACCGGCAGGCCTTGCAAGGCACCTTTCCAGTCGCCGCTGCGCACGATCATGCCCAGGTGCGCGGTCTCGCCCGGGCGGTACAGGCCACGGTCGGTAAACATATACGCGCTGAGGCGATTAATCGCGCCGTCTTCTTCCAAACCGCCTACATCGAAGCGTGAAAAGTCCAACTGCTGGGACTGACGGGCAATCGGCAGGAACGACTGGTCATTGCCGCGTGTGACCACATACATCAGCGGCGTTTTCTCACGGCGCAGTTCATCCAGCTTGGCGAAATGCGCGTGGCCTTCGGCATCGGTGCGGCCGCTGGCGACCGGCAGACCGTTGCGACCCATGATATCCACTTGTGCATCGGCGACCGGCGAGCCGTTGCCGATGGACTGCACAAACACATCGTGGCTGCCGTCGCTGGAGCGCTTGGCGATGATGCCAAGGTCGGTAACCACGATAAAACGCAGGTCGCTGGTGCTGTTGCGTTCGTACTCGAACGTGCGCTCGGCCGGGTCATCCTGCGGGCTCAGCTTGAGCACGAAAATACCGCGACGGCCGCCATTGGCGGTGAGGTAGTGGCTCAGATCCACGTTGTCGTAGACGGTTTTCGCCGGGTCATTGGACGACAACGCAATATCCAGCGACTGACGCTCAACCATGCGGTCGAAGTATTCATTGCCGAAATTCGGCCGGGCGAAGCTGCCGCTGCTTTGGTCGACCAAATGCTGCAACTGGTTGGGCAGCAGGCGGGCGATTTCCACATGGGCACCGGGCACGCCCCGGGCCATGAAGCCCAGGCGTTTTTCGCCGTTGAGGCTCAGCAGCGCGCCGTCCGACAGGAACTGCAAGGTGCGCGGGTACGCCGGCATGCTGATCAGCGAGGCGGTAGGGTTTTTCGCCAGATAACCGCCAATGGCTTCCAGGTTGGCGGGCACGCGCACATACAACGCGCGGCCGGCCGGGGCCTTGAATTTGAAGGCGTGCAGGGTGTTCAGCGGCTCGACGCTGGGCACGTGGGTCAGGCTGACCTTGGTACTGCGCGCGAGCATCGCGTCATCGATATCGTTGCTGGTGTAAGGGCGCGTGTCGTCTTCGGCCTTGGCCGGCAGCAACCAGGCCTGGACCTTGCCGGCGATGGTGTCATCGGCCACGGCGCTGGAACTGCTGAACATCAATACCGGCTCCGGTTCGCCGCGCTCGTTGTCGACAAAGCTGACTTCGGCGGCGGTAAACGTCAGGCGATAACGTCCGGGCACGGTGACTTCCGCCACCAGTGGCGCGTTGCTGGCATTGCCGCCGTCACGGGCCTTGATGCCTTCGTCGAGCTTGGCGCTGACCGGCGTGCTTTCCAGTGGCGTGGCCAGGGCGGCGGAGCGCACGTAAGCATTGAGCTTGAGGTCGTCGAAGGTGATTTCCGGGCGGTTGGGCAGTTGGGCATCGCGGTAGGCCAGGCCTTTGCCGAGAGTCACCGAAACGCGCTTGCGCAGGTTGTCTTCATCCACCGGGTGGGAAAAGTGGAAGGTCGCCACCAGTTGCTTCAGCGTCGGGTTGGACGGGTCCTGGTACAGCTCGTTTTGCGCCAGGGTGGCGCGGAACGGTTGGGTGGAGAACTGGCTGCTGTATTGGCTCAGCAGCACGCCGTCGGCCAGCAGCTGTTTCTTGGCCAGGTCGAGCGTGTAATGAGCATCCACAGGCCAGTCTTTTTCCGGCACGAACACTAACGTGCGGTCGTCGGACCAACGCCAGGCACCGGCTACAGCGGGTTTAAGGGTAATGCCTTCAGTGACCGGCTTGCCAATGGCCGCCAGCGGAGCCACGGACTCGGCAAAACGCACCTGCAAGTTATCCACAACCGCAGGCTGCTGGGTGTAATCGGTCAGGTTCGGCTTGTGCAGCGAATAACCCACGGTGTGGAGCTGCGGCAAATTCGAATACCAGTGCCAGCCATAGAAACCAGCAGCGGCCAGCAGCACCAGGCCCAAAATCCCGGCACCCGCCTGGCGCGGATAGGCGCGGGCCTTATTGCCCAGGTTTCCCACGCCACGGCCCGTGGCTCGCAGCCAGGCTGGCGGCTGCCATTGGCCAAAGATGGCACTCACCACAGTCAATAAAGCGCCGATAATCCGGCGGCTGATCGCTTTCAACGAATCGAACATGGTGAGCATCCCTGGCAAAGTGCGGCCTATCTTACACGCGTCTTTGATACAAAAGATGACGTGAAGTGGTCTACGTGCTCAGGCGTGTTGCACAAAGGTGAGGCGTGCCGCAAAAACGATCGAAAGGTTGGCCGTGAACCAAGGTTTCGGGCTTAGCTTAGTCTTCCAATACACCACAAAGCACCTGTGGGAGCTGGCTTGCCTGCGATGGTCATAGGTATCTACACAACTTTTGAGGGCAGCTTTCTCCTGTGGCGAGCAGGCTTGCCCTGCGTTGGGCTGCGAAGCAGCCCCAGTAAAGGCACTGCCATTTTCCTGAAAGAACTCAGCGTCTGGGTTTGGGGCTGCTTCGCAGCCCAACGCAGGGCAAGCCTGCTCGCCACAACAGCCCACCTGCCACAGACTTCGTGTTAACCGGTTGTGTAGATACCTATGCTGCGATGGCGGTGGCACACCCAAAAGTGATGCTGGCTGACACTCCGCTATCGCAGGCGAGCCAGCTCCCACAATTGATCTGTGTTGGGCTTAAGCGAGAGCGTGTTCCTCAGGTCCACCAGTAGCGCACAAGGTGGAAGAAAATCGGCGCGGCGAAGCACACCGAATCCAGGCGGTCCAGCATCCCGCCGTGGCCTTCGATCATGTGCCCCCAATCCTTCACGCCCCGGTCGCGCTTGATCGCCGACATCACGATGCCGCCGGCGAAGCCCAGCAGGTTGATCAGCAGCGCGATCAGGAATGACTGCCACGGGTTGAACGGCGTGGTCCACCACAGCGCCGCGCCGATCAGGGACGACAGCAGAATCCCGCCGACAAAGCCTTCCACGGTTTTGGAAGGTGACAGGTTGGGCGCGATCTTGTGTTTGCCGAACAGCTTGCCGCACACGTACTGCAGCACGTCCGACAACTGCACCACGATCACCAGGTAAGCGATCAGCAACAGGTTGCGGCCTTCGTAGCCGGGAATGTCGAGCGTCAGCAGGGCGGGCACGAACGACACGCAGAACACCGCGATCATCAGGCCCCATTGCACCTTCGACGCTCGCTCCAGAAAGTGCGTGCTGTCGCCACCCAGCGAAGCAAGGATCGGCAGCAGCAGGAACACGTACACCGGGATAAAGATCGAGAACAGCCCGTACCAGTCCGCATAAATCAGCAGGTATTGCAGCGGCAGCGCCAGATAAAACGCCGCCACCAGCGCCGGGTAGTCGCTGCGACGTGTCGGCGTGAGGGTGAGAAATTCGCGCAGGGCGTAGAACGACACTGCATAAAACAGCAGGATCACCGCGCCAGTGCCGAGCCAGAACGCGATGCCGATCACCACCACCATCACCCACCAGGCATTGATGCGGGCGTTAAGGTTGTCGACCACCGCATTCGGTGTGCCACGGGTGCGCAGTTTGAGGATCAGGCCGATCAGCGAGGCGAGCACCAGGATCGCGCCGATCCCGCCGAACAACATCAGGGTTTGGCTATCCATGTCAGACATGCTCCGGGGCGAGGGCAAGCAGGGCATCGCGGGTGCGGGCGAGGAAGGCGGATTTGTCTTCACCGTCTTCCAGTTGCAGCGGCGCGCCGAAGCTGGTGGTGCACAGCAACGGCAGCGGCAGTACGCGGCCCTTGGGCATGACCCGGTTGAGGTTGGCGATCCACACCGGAATCAATTCGGCCTGTGGGTAACTTTTTGCCAGGTGATACAGGCCACTTTTGAACGGCAGCAAACCGTCCTCCAGGTTGCGCGTGCCTTCGGGAAAAATGATCAAGGAATCGCCACCTTCCAGCGCGGCCAGCATCGGCTGCAAAGGGTTATCCACAGGGTCTTTACGCTCACGGTCGATCAACACGCCGTTGAACACGCGGTTGATGATGTAGCGGCGCAATGCGCTTTGGTTCCAGTAATCACTGCCGGCCACCGGGCGCGTGAACTTGCGCAGGTTTTGCGGCAACGACGCCCATAGCAAGACGAAATCACCGTGGCTGCTGTGGTTGGCGAAGTAGATGCGTTGCACCGGCACCGGCGCGCACCCCAGCCACAGGCTACGGGCGCCGGTGACGGTGCGGGCCATTGAGGTAATCAGGGTGGCGACCACGGGTTCGAACATGGGGATTCCTTATCCGGCGAAAGGTAGCCAAGGGCTGGCGAGGATGACGGCCAGGCTCAGCAGCGCTTGCGCGCCCAGCAACCAGGCTTGTTTGCGCAGCAGTTTGAGCGCGCCGCGACGGCGTTCGGTCCAGGGCCTGCCCGCGCGCTTGGGCGATTGCAGGCCAAGGGTCTGCAAGGCTTGGTCAAGATCGGCCGTACGCTCGGTGTCGCGCGCCAGCAGGGCGAACAGGTCGGCGTCGAAGGCCACGCGCAAGGCCCAGTACTTTTGCAGCAGGCCGAGAATAATCATCCACAGGCTGAGCAGCAGGCACAGGGTCGAAACGCTGGCCAACAGCAACTGAGCAAGGCCGAACAACACACCAGCCACGGTCAGGCCTGTGGATAACTGATCCAGCGAACGGCCACGGCGCAACAGGCTGGCAACCACCTGGAGTTCCATATCAGCGGGCATGGGGCAAACCCTCCAACGCTTTACGGTGAGCAGGATGCAGGACCACTTCGGCCCGTGCTGTACGAATAATAGCCACTGCCTCGTCGACCGTGGCAGCGCGCCCGCTGTGCAGCAGCCACGCAGCGACGGCGGTGGCGCTGCGCGAGTAGCCAAGGGCGCAGCACACCAGCAGCGGGCCGCTTGAACGCAGGCGTTCAATGGCCTCAGCGGCTTGCTGGCATTGCTCAGGCGTTGGTGCGATCAGGTCGAGCACGGGCACGCACTCGTAAGCGCGGCCCTGTGGATTAATCGGCAATTCGGCGCACAGATCGACGATGGCCTTGAAGGAACCTTGCTCGCCGGTGGTAGGAATTCGACCAAGCCAGACGTTATCCACAATCTGGTCAGGCTGTGGATGTTTACGTGTCCACAGCCTGGAATTTATCCACGCGGCCGCCAAGTAAGGTGCATACAGCCAGCGCGCGGCAGGGGTGAGCCGGCCGTCTTGGCGCTTCTGCAAGCCCGACGCGCCGAGTACGAGGTAGTTCGCCTTGATCAAACCCAAGGAAACCGCAGGCCAAAGCAGCCACAACCACGCGCCGCGCATTACAAAGGCCAGAATCACCAGTGCCACTGCGCCCAAGCCATAGCGCACACCCAAC
This sequence comes from Pseudomonas sp. Leaf15, assembly GCF_001421425.1. Taxonomy (NCBI): domain Bacteria; kingdom Pseudomonadati; phylum Pseudomonadota; class Gammaproteobacteria; order Pseudomonadales; family Pseudomonadaceae; genus Pseudomonas; species Pseudomonas sp. Leaf15. The sequence goes on along the minus strand of NZ_LMKI01000033.1, from coordinate 313,991 downwards.
CGCCAGCGCTGGGTATCCCGCGTCAGCCGTACATTCAACAGCGGGCTCGGATGTTCCACCGGCCACAGCCACACACACAACCAACCGGCCAGGGCGCCTGTGGGTAAGTCGATAAAGTGATGTTGATAAGTGGTCAGCACCGAAATACCGATCAACGCAAACCAGCCATGCACCAGCCAACGCCAAAACCCTTGGGTGTGGCGCTGATACATGACCCACAAAATCACCAGCAGCGCGATATGCAGCGACGGCGCCTGGTTGAAGGGTTTATCGAACCCGGCCAGCACCGCAAACAACCAGCCGAATACGCCATCCAGCTCCGGCCGTTCAAAGGTGAAACGCAGCGGCCAGATCAAAAAGCAGCTCACGGCAATGACCTGCGCACTGAGCAGGCGCAACGCGTGTTGTTTCAGCTCATGGCGAGTATTGGGCAGTAGCAGTGAAAACCCGTAAAGCAGGTCGATGGACCAGTAGGGCACGATGGTCCAGGCCCAGAACGGCATATGGGTTTCCCAGCCGAACACCAGCGTGCCCACATCGCTGCGCTGGCTGGTGACCCAGGTGGCAAAGCCGTAGGTGCTGAAAAACAGCGGCGCCAACAACAGCAGCCACAGGACGGCGGGTTTCAATAAACCGGGTTCGCGCATGCTCAGATCTTCTGCGCCAGGGACACGGTGAAAATGCCCCACTCATCCACACGCTGGGTGATTTTGCGAAAGCCCGCCGCCTCGACCAATTGATCCATTTCTGCCTGGCTGCGACGGCGCATTACCCAGGCCTGACCCTGGCGATGGCTGGTCAACGCGCGGGCGATCAGTTCCAGTTGCGGGTGCCATGGCTGGCCGGTGTAGACCAGATACCCGCCGGGCTCCACCGCTTCGGCAAGACCGGCCAGCGAACCGCCGACCATGCCGTTATCGGCAAACAGCTCATACAGGCCGGACACCACTGCCAGGGTCGGCTTGGGCGCCAGTGCAGCCAGGTCTGCTCTATCAAATGCATCGCCTTTGACGAACTGCGCGATATCCCCCAGGCCTTTCTCGCGAATCAGCGCACCGCCGTCACGCACGTTGATGTCGCTGTAGTCGCGCAGCAGGATCGATTCCGGCAACGGCGAAACGCCCTGCAAGGCTTCGAGAATGTAGCGCCCGTGGCCGGCGGCGATATCGACGATGCGCACCTCGCGATCATCGGCGCGCAACCTGGCCATGGCCAGCCGTAGCAGTTCCTCGACGTTCAACTTGCGCTGGCGAATGCCGCGCCAGCCGATGGAGTTGAGGTAGTTGGTGTCGATCATCCGCCCCAGGCCGCCCTTGCCGGTGGGCTTGTTGCGGTACACGTAATCCAGGGTGCTGCCGGAGTCGAAGCCGGTGTCGAAACCCAGCTTCACCCCGTCCGACAGGTTCTTGCCCAGGCCCATGCTGGCGCGGGTCATGCGCCAGTACAGGTCGCGCAGAGAGTTGCGCGGCAGCGGCGCGGCGAGGGCTTCGGACTCGGCGCAGGTGGCGCCCATTTTGTCGGCATCCAGCAGGGCGGCGCGGTCCAGCGGGTGTTGGAAGTTCTGCAGGATAAAGCGCCGAGCGCTGCTTACGGCCACGGCGCGGTCGCGCTCGCCAAGGGTGTCGTGGAAAAAGCCGGGCAGGATGTGCAGCTCTTTTTTCAGGCTGCCCAAGCGGTCGAAAAATTGCTGCTGGGGTTTGCGGTGCACCACAAAGTCGGAGCCGGAGATGAGCAATTGCGTCGGCACTTGGATCGCCTGGGCATCGGCGACCACCCGGTCGGCGGCTTCGTACAAACCCAGCAGCACATTCACCGAAATCGCCTTGGTGATCAGCGGGTCGCTGTCATAGGACGCGACACGCTCCGGGTCATGGCTGAGGAACTTGGCCTTGACGTAGCTGTTGACGAAAAAGTTGCCGCGAAACTTGCGCATCAACGCCAGCCCAGGCCGGGCGAAGGGCACGTACAGCTTGACCTTGAATGCCGGGGAGGCGAGCACCAGTGCGCGGATTTTTGGCGCGTAGTCGTGTACCCAAGTGGCCGCGATCACCGCGCCGACGCTTTGGGCGATGACAGCGAAGTTTTGTTCTTCTATGCCGTAAGTGGCGCCGATGTGTTCGCAGAAGGTCTGCACGTCGCGGGCGCTGGTGGCGAAGCTTGGGCTGTCACCGCGCGCGCCCGGCGATTGGCCGTGGCCACGGGCGTCCCAGGCGAAGAAGTCGAATTGCGGCAGGTCGAGCTCGTCGACCAGGTGGGCAATGCGCCCCGAATGCTCGTGGCCGCGATGGAACAGCAGGATCGCCTTGCGCGGCTCCTCGCCCACAGGCGCAGTGGCCGGCCAGTGCCGATAAAAAAGCTCGACGCCATCATGGGTACCGAAGGTGTGCTCTTGCTGTTCGCGCATCGCAAAAATCCTTATGCAATCGGAGAGGTTTCTTGTTGTTCTTTGAGGCCCTGACGCACACGGTTGACCAAGGTGTAGGCGAGCAGGGCAGCCACCAGCCACATCACCGCGTCGACCCAGCCGGCGCCGAGCCAGCCCAGCGCCACGCCAGTGGCGAGTACACCGAGCACGAACGCACGATCACTTTTGCCCATCGGCCCGTCATAGCGCCGTGAGGCACCGACCATCGGCCCCAATACGCCAGCGTATTCGCTGAATACGGCGAGCAATGTCACCAGCAGCACCGGCGCCAGGCTCACGCCGGGAATCAGCGCAAAGGGCAGGATCAACGCGCTGTCGGCGATCACGTCGCACAGTTCATTGAGGTAGGCGCCCAGGCGCGATTGCTGGCCGAATTCGCGTGCGAGCATGCCGTCGATGGCATTGAGGGCCATGCGCAGGATCATCCACAGCGGGATCAGAGCAAACAGCCAGAGGTGTTGAGCAAAGCCGGCGATCAACAGGCCGACCAGCAAGGAAACGACGCCGGCCAGCACGGTGATCTGGTTGGCGGTGGTGCCGTTGTCGTAAAGACGCTGCACAAGAGGGCGCAGCAGGTTCTGAAAACGCGGTTTGAGCTGGTAGATCGAAATCATGACGCTTCCTTGTCCATGGGCCCGCGAAAAACTGTTTGGAGTGTGCCGATTAATCTGTGCCTGCACCAGTGATGGCTTGTGTTTCTGGGGGTTTAATCACTATTCAGAGAGCACCGCAGAACAAATGTGGGAGCTGGCTTGCCTGCGATGGGCATAGGTATCTACACAGCCGGTTGACACGAAATCTGTGGCAGGTGAGCCGTTGTGGCGAGCAGGCTTGTCCTGCGTTGGGCTGCGAAGCGGCCCCAAACCCAGACACTGAGTACTTTCAGGAAAATTGCAGTGCCTTCACTGGGGCTGCTTCGCAGCCCAACGCAGGACAAGCCTGCTCGCCACAGGAGAAAGTGGCGGCCTTCAAAAGTTGTGTAGATATCTATGCTGCGATGGCGGTGTATCAGGCCAACCATCAAAAACTGGCAGACCGCTATCGCGAGCAAGCCCGCTCCCACAAGGGATTTGCGCTGTTTTCGGACAAAAATTTCACGCTCCGTGTTATATCGTAACCAATTGTGTGTAGCGGACGTTAAGTGGATGCAAGTGGATCTGGAAGCTGACGGCGCTTCGGTGGAAGGCCTTCCGCGTTTTCAACAAGGGCTGTTTCATGCCCGCCGATTGCGCCAGGCGGGCATCAGCCTGACGGCCCTGGCCGTGGCCGGTTGGGTGCTGGCGCTGTTTGTCGCGCTGTTTGCGCCGCTGTCGATCTGGCCGGTGGTGCTGATCAACTGCGCGTCGGCCTTGCTGGTGCTGGTGGCCGGGTTGCAGTCGGCGTGGTGGGTGGCGGATTGGCGCGCCCAGGCGCTGGAAACGCCCTCGGCTGAACTGATCGAAGCCTCCGGCGAAGAGGTTGGCGCGTTCGCCCGGGCGATCAATCGGTTTGGCAGCGGCGTGCTGGCACAGATCGGCGCGCCGGTGCTGTGGCTGTGCGGCTGGTCGTTGCTGGCGCTGATCAGCATCATCGAATTCTGGAACCTGGCCTTGCCCGCCGCCGCGCTGGGGCAATCGGCGAGCATCGGCGCAGCAGTGGCCCTGGCGTTGGCCTTTGGCTTGTTGGTGTTCGAGCGCCGCCTGGCCCAGGAAACCGCTGCGCAATGGCCGGAGGCTTCGCAGTTGGCGCAGTTGAGCCGCGTGGCGATTGTCAGCCTGGTGGTCAGTGCGATCTGCCTGCTGTTTGCCGGTGCCGAATCCGTGTGGCCGCTGCGCCTGGCGGTGTTGACGGGGCTGTTGCCCGCGGTGGTGGCGCTGGAGTTTCTGCTAAGAGGCGTGCTGTCACTGTTCAGCCCGCGCCAGCCGCGCCTCGAACCGCGCTTGATGGCGCAGAGCTTTATCGCGGGCCTGCTGCGTTGGCCACCCCAACCCTTGCTGGCGTTGCAGCACGAATTGCACAACCGGTTCGGTATCGACTTACGCCAGATCTGGGCGTTTACCTACATGCGCCGGGCTTTTTTGCCAGTGCTGCTGGTGGTGCTGGCAGTAGGCTGGGCGCTGACCGGCGTGCATGAAGTGCCCCTGCAAGGCCGTGGGATTTATGAGCGCTTCGGCAAGCCCGTGCAGGTGTTCGGGCCGGGCTTGCATGCCGGGTTGCCTTGGCCATTGGGGCGCGTGCTGAGCGTGGAAAACGGTGTGGTGCATGAACTGGCGACCAGCGTCAGCGAGGCCGCCGCACCGCAGTTGGCCTCGGCGGAAGGCCCGGCGCCGCTAATCGCCAATCGTTTGTGGGACGCCAGCCATGTGAATGACAAGTCCCAGGTGATTGCCAGCAGCAGTGGCGACAAGCAGAGCTTCCAGATCGTCAATATGGATGTGCGTTTCGTCTACCGCATCGGCCTGACGGACAAGGCTGCGCTGGCCGCCACCTATAACAGCGCGGATGTACCAACGCTGATTCGCAGCACCGCCAGCCGCATCCTTGTGCATGACTTTGCGTCGCGCACCCTTGACGAATTGCTCGGCGAGCAACGTACCAGCCTCGCCGATGAAGTGGGCCGCGCCGTGCAGGCAGACCTGCAAAAACTCGACAGCGGCGTGGAAATTCTCGCCACGGTGGTGGAAGCAATCCATCCACCGGCCGGTGCAGCCAACGCTTACCACGGTGTGCAGGCGGCACAAATTGGCGCCCAGGCGCTGATCTCCCGCGAGCGCGGGGCTGCCAGCGAGCAAACCAACCAGGCGTTGCTGCAGGCCAGCACCGCCCGCGACCAGGCGCTGGCCACTGCCCGTGAAGTGAACGCCGGTGCCCAAGCGGCCGACCTGCGTTTTACCGCCGAACAAAAAGCCTACGCCACTGCGGGTCGCGCCTTTGTGCTGGAACAGTACCTGGGCCAACTCAGCCAAGGCCTGGCCCACGCCAAGCTGCTTATTCTGGATCACCGCCTGGGCGCCGATGGCGCGCCGACGATCGATCTGCGTTCTTTTACTTTGCCGGCCGACCCGATGGCGCCGCGTAAAGCCGTTCAATAAGGAGTCTGTCTGTTGAGCGCTCATTCTCACGATCACGATCACGGTCATCACCATCATGGCCACCACCATCACCATCATGGCGACGAACAGGCCGCGGGCCCGTTCCCATGGCGGCGCATGGCCTGGGCGGTATTGCTGGTGTTGTTTGCCGTTGCTGCGGCGAGCCTGGTGCAGGTGCGCTCCGGTGAAGCCACGGTGATTACCCGCTTCGGCAACCCGGCGCGGGTATTGCTGGAGCCAGGCCTGGGCTGGCGCTGGCCGGCGCCGTTCGAAGCGGCGATCCCGGTGGACCTGCGTCTGCGCACCACCTCCAGCGGTTTGCAGGACGTGGGTACCCGCGATGGCCTGCGCATCATCGTGCAGGCCTACGTGGCGTGGCAGGTGCAGGGCGATGCCGAAAATGTGCAGCGTTTTATGCGTGCGGTGCAGAACCAGCCGGATGAAGCGGCGCGGCAGATTCGCACCTTCGTCGGCTCGGCGCTGGAAACCACGGCGGCCAGCTTCGACCTGTCGAGCCTGATCAACACCGATGCCAGCCAGGTGCGCATCGCTGATTTTGAAGCCCAGCTGCGCCAGCAGATTGATCAACAATTGCTCACCACCTATGGCGTACGCGTGGCGCAAGTGGGCGTCGAGCGCCTGACGTTGCCATCCGTCACCCTGACCGCCACCGTCGACCGCATGCGCGCCGAGCGCGAAACCATCGCCACTGAACGCACCGCCGTGGGCAAGCGGGAAGCGGCGCAGATTCGCTCCGCTGCCGAGCGGGATGCGCGCATCGTGCAAGCCGATGCCACGGTGAAAGCCGCCGATATCGAAGCCCAGTCGCGGGTTGAGGCGGCGCAGATTTACGGGCGTGCCTACGCCGGCAACCCGCAGTTGTACAACCTGCTGCGCTCGCTCGATACCTTGGGCACGGTGGTCACGCCGGGCACCAAGATCATCCTGCGCACCGATGCTGCGCCGTTCCGTGCATTGGTAGACGGGCCCAAGGACGTTCAGCCATGACCGAGCGTGACGGCCCGGACAGCCCGTGGATCCAGGCCGGGCGTCTGACCTTCCTGGCGCTGTACGCAGTGACGGTGTTGGCGGCGTTGGCCTGGGCGTTTTCGAATGTGCGCCAGATCGACCCGCAAAACCGCGCCGTGGTGTTGCACTTCGGCGCGCTTGACCGCATCCAGAACGCCGGGCTGTTGCTGGCATGGCCTCAGCCCTTCGAGCAAGTGGTGCTGTTGCCGGCGGCGGACCGTGTGATCGAGCGGCGTGTGGAGAACTTGTTGCGCTCCGAGGCAGCGATCCAGGCCGACCGCGTGGCCAGTTTTGCTACGCCCTTGAGCGATGCGCTGGCCGGTTCAGGCTATTTGCTGACCGGCGATGCCGGTGTGGTGCAGCTGGATGTGCGGGTGTTCTATAAGGTCACGGAACCTTACGCCTTTGTGTTGCAGGGCGAGCATGTGCTGCCGGCCCTGGATCGGCTGGTGACGCGCAGCGCGGTGGCACTGACCGCCGCGCGCGACCTGGACACGATTCTGGTGGCGCGCCCTGAACTGATCGGCACCGACAACGGCGCCGCCGAGCGCCGTGAGCGGCTGCGCGGTGACTTGGTGCAAGGTATCAATAAACGCCTGGCGGAGCTGGCTTCGACGGGGTTGGGCTTGGGCATCGAAGTCACCCGCGTGGATGTGCAATCGAGCCTGCCAGGCCCGGCAGTCAATGCCTTCAACGCCGTGCTGACGGCCAGCCAGCAAGCTGACAAAGCCGTGGCCAATGCGCGCACCGAAGCGGAAAAACTCACCCAGACCGCCAATCAGGAAGCCGATCGGCTGGTGCAGGTTGCCCACGCCCAGGCCAGCGAACGCTTGGCCAACGCCCAGGCGCAAACCGCGACTGTTACCAGCCTGGCGCAGGTGAAAGACCCGGGCTTGTTGCTGCGGCTGTACCGCGAGCGCTTGCCGAAGATTCTTGGCCAGGCAGGTTCCGTGACCACCGTCGACCCTAAAGACGACTCCCGCTTGATCATTCAGGGAGCCGAGCAATGAGCGCGCCCATGTTGACCTCCGCCGAGCAGCGCAGCGCTGCCCGGCAATTGACCCTGGCCATGTTGGCCTTGGGACTGCTGGTGCTTGGTCTGGTCTGGCGCTGGCTTGCGCCGGACCAGACCGGCGTCAGCCAATTACTGCTCGGCGTTGCGTCCCTGCTGGTGGCCGTGCCGGTGATGCGCTCGGCCTGGTACAGCCTGCGTTACCCCAGCCTGCATGGCATCACCGATCAGTTGATCGCGCTGGCGATGCTGGGTGCCTGGGCGACGGGTGATCTACTGACCGCCGCGTTGTTGCCGATCATCATGATCTTCGGCCATGTGCTGGAAGAGCGCAGCGTGATCGGCTCCCAGGAAGCGATTCACGCCCTGGGCAAACTGACCCGCAGCCATGCGCGGTTGGTGCAGGCCGATGGCAGCATTATTGAAGTGGATAACGGCACGCTGAACACCGGCGATATTGTCGAAGTGCGCGCCGGTGATCGCGTGCCCGCCGACGGCGTGGTGCTGTCGGGCCAGGCGAGCCTGGACACGGCGCCCATCACGGGTGAGTCGGTGCCGTTGGAAGCCAGTGTCGGTGTGCAGGTGTTTGGCGGGGCGATCAACCTGGATGGGTTGTTGCGCTTGCAAGTGACGCGCACCGGCGATGAATCGACCTTGGGCAAGGTCATTGCGCTTATGCAAAACGCTGAACGCTCCAAGCCACCCATCACGCGGCTGCTGGAGCGTTATGCCGGCAGCTATATGGTGTTGGTGTTGCTGCTGGCGGCGGTGACCTGGTTTGTCACCAATGACGCCCAGGCGATGTTGGCGGTGCTGGTGGCGGCGTGCCCGTGTGCCTTGGTGCTGTCGGCGCCGGCCACAGCGATTGCCGGGATTGCCGTGGCCGCGCGCCATGGGATTTTGATTCGCAGCTCGGCGTTTCTGGAGGAGTTGGCGGACCTGACCTCGTTGGTGGTCGACAAGACCGGCACGCTGACCTTCGGCACGCTGCGTTTGCAGTCCATCGAAACCACGGCACCGGATCGGCAGGTGTTGTTGAATCTCGCCGCCAGCCTCGGTTCGGCCAGCAGTCACCCGGTCAGCCGTGCGCTGGCCGGTTTGGCCACGCAAGAGCAGATGCTGGTGCTGACGGATATTCACGAACGCCAGGGGCTTGGCGTCGTGGCGCAAACCGGGCAGGGCGAGGCGGCGCTGGGGCGACCGGAGTTGTTCGAGCAGTTGGGTATTGTCACGACGACAGTCCCGAACCATGACGGCCCGATTGCCGGGCTGGCGTTGAACGGACAGTTCCTGGCCTGGCTGTTGCTGGCCGACAGCGTCAAGCCGGAAGCACGTCAGGCGCTGCAAGAGCTGCGCGACCTCGGCCTGGGCCGCCAACTGCTGCTGACCGGCGACCGCCAGAGCGTGGCCGACAGCCTGGCGCTCGACGTAGGTATCAGCGACGTCGAAGCGCAGGCTTTGCCGGAGGACAAGCTCAACCGCGTGCTGGGAGAAATCAGCAGTGGGTTCCGCCCCATGGTCGTGGGTGACGGGATCAACGATTCCCTGGCACTCAAAGCGGGCGTGGTCGGCGTGGCAATGGGTGCGGGCGGGGCGGACATCGCCCTGGCGTCGGCGGACGTGGTACTGATCGGCAGCGATCTGCGTCGCCTCGGCACTTGCGTGCGCTTGAGCCGCCAGTGCCGGCACACGTTGCAGGTCAACGTGATCATCGGCCTGGGCTGGACGCTGGCCATCGTGGTGTTCGCCGCGTTTGGTTGGCTGGGCGCTGCCGGGGCAATGATTGCGGCGGTGTTGCATAACCTCAGCACCCTGCTGGTATTGGGGAATGCCGGGCGTTTGCTGCGCTTTCAGGAGCCGCTTTTGAAGCTGGATGAATAATTTTCAGAAATATTTGCACACTGCTGTAACGCCGGTGAGGGACCTCACTCTAGTGGTATGTCGAGACTGAACAATCCGTTCAGACCGATTCCACTACCGATCATGAGGAATACAAAAATGAACTTCAAATCCGCTGCTGCTGGTGCCGCCCTCGCAATGGCCGCCGCTACCATGTTTGCTGGTGTTGTCACTCAGGCTCAAGCCGCTGACACCGCTGTGCACTGCTACGGCATCAACGCGTGCAAAGGCCAGAACGATTGCAAAACCAAAGACCACGCTTGCAAAGGTCAAGGTTCGTGCAAAGGTCAGGGCTTCAAGGCTATGGCCAGTGCAGACGCTTGCACCAAGGCTGGCGGCAAAGTCGGCGAATAACCGGCAACTCAGTGCTCCCGCAGCGGATGCCCCCCACCGCTGCGGACACTTTGCCCAGGAGTGTGTGATGTCCGCTTCCCTTACAAGTCTGGGTTACGGCCTGGGTTTACGCAGCGAGTACTACCAGCAGATCCTTGAACAATCGCCGGCCGTGGATTGGTTCGAAGTGATCTCCGAGAATTATCTGGTCCAGGGCGGTAAAGCCTTGTATTACCTGGACGCGATAGCCGAGCGTTATCCCCTGGTGATGCACGGTGTGTCCCTGTCCATCGGCGGGCCGCATGCGCTCGATACCGATTACCTGAAACAAATCAAACAGCTTGCCGAGCGCATCCAGCCTGCGTGGATCTCCGATCACCTGTGCTGGAGCCGTGGCAGTGCCCATCAGTTGCACGACTTGCTGCCGCTGCCTTACACCGAAGAAAGCCTTTACCACGTGGCTGCCCGCGTGCGCCAAGTGCAGGATGTGTTGCAGCGCCCATTGGTACTGGAAAACGTCTCCAGCTATGTGCGCTCCAAGGCCGATGAGTTCACCGAGTGGGAATTCCTCAATGCCCTGGCTCATCTGACCGGGTGCCAGCTGCTGCTGGACGTGAACAACGTGTATGTCAGCTCGCGCAACCACGGTTTTGATGCCTGGACCTTTATCCGCAGTTTACCGCCTGAAAGTATCCGCCAGCTGCATCTGGCCGGGCATATGGACTACGGCGACTATGTGGTCGATACCCATGACCATCCGGTGTGCGACCCGGTTTGGGCGCTTTATCAGCAGACACTTGAGCGCTTGGGGCCGGTCTCGACCTTGCTGGAACGCGATGACCATTTCCCGCCGTTCGAAGAACTGCTCACTGAGTTGAGCAAGGCCCGTGAATTGGGAGCGACCGCCTTGGCCCGGAGATCGTTATGCGCCTGACCGATTGGCAGCTGGCCTTTGAGCAACACCTGTTATCTGAAAACTCAGTCGCCAACAGTGGTTTCGCCGCTACCTTGCTGGGCGGGCCGACCCTGGATGTGGACACGGGCCTGGCGATTTATCACAACGCCTACCTGTCGCGCTTGCAGGAAGTGCTGCGCCATGACTTCGGTGCCATTTGGTATTGGCTCGGCGATGATGAGTTCGCATCACTCACAGAAGCCTATTTGCGCCGTTATCCTTCCGCCCATTACAGCCTGCGATGGTTGGGTGAGCGTTTCCCGGCGTTTATCGTCGAGCATCTGGTGGCTGAACAGAGCGCGCCGCTGGCTGAACTGGCGCGGTTGGAATGGGCATTTACCCTGGCGTTTGATGCGCCGCAGGGTGAGCCGCTGGCCCTGGATGATATGGCGCAGCTGGCGCCCGAAGAATGGCCGGCGTTGCAGGTCACCCTGGCGCCGTCGGTGCAGCAGGTGCTTTGTCACTTCAATACCGTGGCAATCTGGCGGGCGAGTAAAGATGAATCGGAGTTTCCTGACAGCCACGCGCTGGAGTCGGCGCAGATTTGCCTGGTATGGCGCCACTACAACGTGTGCCATTACCGCAGCCTGGAGCCCGCTGAGGCCTGTGCCTTGGCGGGAATGGTGACCACCGGCTGGAATTTTTCAGAACTGTGCGAAGCACTGGTAGTCACTTATGCAGAGGGTGCGCCACTGCAAGCAATGACATGGCTGAAACAGTGGATCCAGGATGGTTTGCTCGAGCGCCGAGCCCCATAGAAGAAGGCTATTAAATCGATAGCCTCCTACTTTGTCTTCGGATGGTCTACCCTCACTCCAGACGTCTGAAACAAGGGGGGACTACTCATGCTCGCGCAACTTCCACCGGCCTTACAGAATCTTCAGCTACCGCTGCGTCTTCGACTCTGGGACGGCCATGAATTCAACTTGGGCGCCGAGCCCAGTGTGACCATCGTGGTGAAGGACCCCACGGTCGTGTCCAAGCTGACCCATCCAACGCTCGATGCTTTGGGCGAAGCCTTCGTCGAGGGCAAGCTGGAGCTGGAAGGCTCCATTTCCGAGGTTATCCGGGTATGTGACGAGTTGAGTCATGCCCTGATCGACGACGACGAGGGGAGTCGTCCGGTGCGCTCGATCCACGACAAGGCCACTGACGCAGCGGCTATCTCCTACCATTACGACCTGTCCAACGAGTTCTACCAGCTATGGCTGGACCAGGACATGGCGTATTCCTGCGGTTATTTCGAAACCGGCAGCGAATCCATCGACCAGGCCCAACAAGACAAATTTCGCCATCTGTGCCGCAAATTGCGGCTGCAGCCGGGTGAGTATTTGCTCGACGTCGGCTGTGGCTGGGGCGGGCTGGCGCGGTTTGCGGCGCGCGAGTTTGGGGTCAAAGTGTTTGGCATTACCCTGAGCAAGGAACAGCTGGCGCTGGCTCGGGAACGGGTTAAAGCTGAAGGGCTGGAAGATCAGGTTGACCTGCAACTGCTCGACTATCGCGACCTGCCGCAAGACGGTCGCTTCGACAAAGTAGTCAGCGTGGGCATGTTCGAACACGTCGGCCACGCCAACCTGGCGGAGTATTGCAAGACGCTGTTTGGCGCGGTGCGCGAAGGCGGCCTGGTGATGAACCATGGCATTACCGCCAAGCACACCGATGGCCGACCTGTGGGCCGTGGCGCCGGGGAGTTTATCGAGCGTTATGTCTTCCCCAACGGCGAGCTGCCGCACCTGGCGATGATGACCGCCGAAATCAGTGAAGTCGGGCTGGAAGTGGTCGACGTCGAAAGCCTGCGCCTGCACTACGCGCGCACCCTGGATCATTGGAGCGAGCGCCTGGAAGACAACCTCGAAGCGGCGGCGAAGATGGTGCCGGAGCAGGCACTACGGATCTGGCGGCTGTACCTGGCCGGTTGCGCGTATGCGTTTGCGCGGGGCTGGATCAATTTGCACCAGATATTGGCAGTGAAGCCTCACGCCGATGGCAGCCATGAGTTGCCGTGGACGCGGGAAGATATTTACCGCTGATCTTCAAAACATTGGAGATTTGAAACTGTGGGAGCTGGCTTGCCTGCGATGGCGGTGTATCAGGACTGGATAGTTACCTGACACACCGCCATCGCAGGCAAGCCAGCTCCCACAGTTGTAGTGTGTTGTGGGTTAAAGGATTGGTGAGATAAGCCGCGCCACGCGCATGCCCAACTGTTGCAGGCGCCGAGTCTCGCGGCTTTCTTCCTGGCTGACTTCATGGGCCAGGGCGAAGTCGTCCAGCAGCATGTGCTCCACCTCGCTGGCAAACGCCTCGTCCACCGTCAGCAGCATCACTTCAAAATTCAGCCGGAACGAACGGTTGTCCATGTTCGCGCTGCCGATGGCGCTGATTTCGCTGTCCACCAACACGACTTTTTGATGCAGAAAGCCTGGCTTGTAGCGGAATACCCGCACGCCGGCGCGTACCGCTTCGATCGCATAAAGGCTGGACGCGGCGTAGACGATGCGGTGATCGGGGCGCGACGGCAGCAGCAAGCGCACGTCAACACCGCGCAGCACGGCCAGGCGCAAGGCCGAGAACACGGCTTCATCGGGGACGAAATACGGGCTGGTGATCCACACGCGTTCGGTCGCCGCATGAATGGCTTCGACAAAAAACAGCGAGCAGGTTTCGTACGGATCGGCCGGGCCGCTGGCGAGCAATTGGCAGAGCACGCCATCTTCGGGGTAAGTGTCCGGCAAAATCAGTGGCGGCAGTTCGCGCGCCGCCCAGAACCAGTCTTCGGCAAATGACTCCTGCAGGCACGCCACCACCGGGCCTGTGACCTGCACATGGGTGTCGCGCCAGGGTGCCAGTGGCGGCTTTTTGCCCAGGTATTCATCGCCGACGTTGTGCCCGCCGACAAAGCCGGTAATGCCGTCCACCACCACGATTTTGCGATGGTTACGGAAGTTGACCTGGAAACGGTTGAGCCAGCCGCTGCGGGTGGCGAACGCTTTGACTTTGACCCCGGCGTCGCGCAGCGATTGCACATAACGGTGGGGCAGGGCGTGGCTGCCGATGCGGTCGTAGAGCACGTGAATGTCTACGCCTTCGGCAGCTTTTTCCTTCAGCAGCGCATGCAGCTGTCTGCCAAGCTCGTCGTCATGAATGATGAAAAACTGAAACAGCACTGCAGTTTTGGCGTTGCGGATGGCCTCGAAAATCGCGCTGAAAGTGGCTTCACCATTGATCAGCAACCGCACTTCATTATTGGCCAGGCACGGCATGCGCCCCAGTTTGGGCATGGCGCGCAAGGAGCCGTAGGCGCTGGAGTTGCGCGCGGCCAGGGCTTCTTCTACCCATGGGCGCCAGTTCAGCTCGGTGATGGCGGTGTGCATTTCCTGGTTGGCCTGGCGACGTGCCTGGATGTACGCGTCGAAGGTGCTGCGGCCGAAGATCAGGTACGGGATCAGCGTGAGGTAAGGCATGAACATCAACGACAAGGCCCAGGCGATCGAGCCTTGGGCGGTCCTGACCGTCAGTACCGCGTGGATCGCCGCCAGCGTCCCGAGAAAGTGCAGCGTGGCAATGAAGTAGGCGAGCAGGTGCGGGCCAAAAAAATCCATGAACGACATGACTCCAGGCAATCGAGTGCCTAACAGACCATGTTCCACAGCGAATGTCGCTATTTTATTTGCCGTGCAACACTGGCGGCTTTGCGGCGTCTAACGCCCACAATTACCCAGGAGTTACCCGATGAATGCTCGTCTGCTTGGTTTGGCCATGGTTGTTGGACTGACGCTGCCCGTGGCGGCTCAGGCGCAGATGCTGGCGCCGGGCTTGTGGGAATTGACCACCAGCAATATGAAAGTCGATAACCAGGATTTGCCGGACCTGTCGCTGATCCTCGGTCAGCTCAAGCAACAGATGACCCCTGAGCAGCGTGCGATGCTGGAACAACAAGGCATCACCATGGCCGGTAAAGGCGTGCAGGTATGCCTGACGCCCGCCCAGGTCGCCTCTGATTCGATCCCCCTGACCGACCCGCAATCGGGTTGCAAGCAGGAAGTGACCGACAGGACCGGCAACCAATGGAAATTCCGTTTCAGCTGCCCGAAAGCCCAGGGCACTGGCGTTGCAACCTTCCAGAGCCAGCAGGAATTCACTACCAAGGTCAACGGTACTTTCAATGCCACCGGCGTCCAGCAGAAGGGCAGCCTGGACACCCACGCCCAATGGCTGGGCAACGATTGCGGTACGGTAAAACCCCGCCCCTAACGCAAAAAATGCAGGGGCAAGCCCTGGCAGCTGTCGACCACCTGGCCGTTGTGCCACGCCAGGTGGCCGGACACCAGTGTGGTGCTCACGCTGTGGCGAAAGCTGCGTTCAGCGAACGGTGTCCAGCCACAGCGGGCGAGGACCGGCTGGCTACTGACGGGTTTACCTTCAGGCTCGGGTTTGATCAGCACCAAGTCAGCCCAGTAGCCTTCGCGCACATAACCACGGTCCGGGATGGCGAATAAATCGGCCACCCGGTGACTGGTTTTTGCCACCAGCGTGGTCAGGGGCAAATGCCCGTCGATGACCAATTCCAATAACGCCGGCAACGCGTGCTGCACCAGCGGCAACCCGGACGGTGCTTCACGGTAGCCCAACTGTTTTTGCGCCCAGGTATGCGGCGCATGGTCGGTGCCAATCACATCCAGACGATCACTCAACAAGGCCAGGCGCAACGCGTCGCGGTCGGCGCGGGTCTTGATCGCCGGGTTGCATTTGATCTGGTGGCCGAGGCGATGATAGTCACGGTCATCGAACAGCAGGTGGTGCAGGCAGACTTCGGCGGTGATGCGCTTTTCGGCCAAGGGTTTGTCTTCGAACAATGCCAGTTCGCGGGCGCTGGTCAGGTGCAGCACATGCAGGCGCGTGCCATGGCGCTTGGCCAATTCCACGGCGAAGGACGACGAGCGATAACAGGCTTCGGCATCGCGAATCAGCGGGTGGGCGACGGCAGGAATCTGCTCGCCGAAACGCTCACACAGGCGTTGCTCGTTGGTCAGGATGCTCGGCGTGTGTTCGCAGTGGGCCAGCAGGGTGGTCGGCACTTGCGCAAACAGCCGCTCCAGAATCCGTGGGTCGTCCACCAGCATATTGCCGGTGGAGGCGCCCATAAATACTTTGACCCCGGCCACTTCACGCGGGTCGAGGGCGGCAACCACGTCGAGGTTGTCGTTGCTCACGCCGAAGTGAAAGCCGTAGTTGGCCACCGAGTGCAACGCGGCGCGGCGCTTTTTATCGGCCAGTGCTTCCAGGTTGAGCGTGGCCGGGCTGGTGTTGGGCATGTCCATGAAACTGGTGATGCCACCGGCCACCGCCGCGCGGGATTCGCTGTAGAAACTGCCTTTGTCAGGCGCGCCGGGTTCGCGAAAGTGCACCTGGTCGTCGATCATGCCCGGCAGCAGCCATTGGCCTTGGGCGTCGATTTCCACAGGCTCGTTGTAGCCTTCAAGGCTGGCGGCAATCTTCTCGATGCGGCCATTGGCGACCAGCACATCGGCGTCGAATTCCTGGCCTTCATTGACCAGGCGGGCGTTGCGGATCAGCAGGCGGCTCATGGTTCAGAACTCGTTTTGCAGGGCTTTGTAACCACGTACCAGGTCGACGTTGGTACGCGCGACGTCTTCGGAAAACTCCGAGGCGCTGACGCTCACCGGCGGGAATTGCGACAGGTCGGTATTGGGGCCGATGCGGGTGGTGGAGGGCACGTAGAAGGCGGCGGGCAAGTCGCGGCCATCGACCACCGAGTTATGGCGCACCACGCAGCCGTCGCCGACGGCGCAGTTGAACAGCACGCTGTTGAAACCGATAAAAACGCGGTCGCCCACGGTGCACGGGCCGTGGACGATGGAGCGATGTGCGATAGACGTGAATTCTCCAATCGTCACCGCCGCACCGGATTTGGAGTGGATCACCACGCCGTCCTGAATGTTGGAGTTGGCGCCGATGGTGATGGGGTCCATGTCGCCGGTGGCGTCGACTTCGTCGGCGCGGATCACGGCGTAGGGGCCGACGAACACGTTCTCGCCAATGATGACCTTGCCGCAGATGATCGCGGTCTTGTCGACGTAGGCCGACTCGGCAATCACCGGCAGATCGCCGGAAGGGTTCTTGCGAATCATGCAACAGGCTCCGTAATAATGTGAACGTGATCGCCATCAATGGCGTTGTAGAAACAGGTCGGCCGCCCGGTGTGGCAGGCCTGGCCTTGCTGGTCGACGATCAGCAGCACGGCGTCGCCATCACAATCCAGGCGCGCCTCAATCAACTGTTGCCAGTGGCCGGAGCTTTCGCCTTTGCGCCACAGTTGCTGGCGCGAGCGCGACCAGTAGCAGACGTGCCCGCTGGCCAGGGTTTCGCTGAGCGCCTGGCGATTCATCCAGGCCAACATCAGCACAGCGCCGCTGCCGTGTTGCTGGGCGATGGCGGCAATCAGGCCATCGCTGTTCCACGGCAGGGCGTCGAGCACCGGTTCGAGTGGAAAGCGGCTGCCCAGGGCAGCCTCTTCCAGGTCGAGCATGCTCAGGGTCATGGCTTGCTCAGGGCGGCGCACAAGGTGTTGAGGTTGTACTCAAACAGCCCGGTGAAGGTGCTGGCCGGGCCTTCGGCGGCGAGGGCGTCGGAGTACAGCGTGCCGCCGATCTGCGCGCCGCTTTCGTCAGCGATCTGCTTGAGCAGGCGCGAGTCCTTGATGTTTTCCATGAACACGGCTTTGACCTTGTCCTTGCGGATCTGGGTGATCAGCGCAGCGACTTCGGCAGCCGACGGCTCACGCTCAGTCGACAAGCCTTGTGGCGCCAGGAACTGAATGCCATAAGCCTGGCCCAGGTAACCGAAGGCGTCATGGGAAGTGACGATGCGACGGTTGCCGGCGGGCAGCGCGCCGAACTTGGTCTTGGCTTCGGCCAGCAAACGGTAGATTTCTTTCAGGTAGGTCTGGCTGTTGTGCAGGTAGTCGGCCTTGTTGGCCGGGTCGGCTGCCACCAGTGCCTTGGTGATGTTGTTCACATAGATTTCGGCGTTGGCCAGGTTGTGCCAGGCGTGCGGGTCCGGGATGGTTTCGCCGTCTTCTTCCATGGTGTGGGAAATCACGCCCTTGCTGGCGGTGACCACGGTGGCCTTGGTTTCGGTGCTGGTAACCAGGCGGTCCAGCCAGGGTTCGAAGCCCAGGCCGTTCTTGATGATGACCTTGGCCTTGAGCAGCGCCTTGGCATCGTCCGGCGTCGGCTCATAGGTGTGGGCGTCGGAGTCAGGGCCGACCATGTTGCTGATCTGGATGTGGTCGCCACCGATCTGGTGGGTGATGTCATCGAGAATACTGAAGCTGGTGACCACTTGGAGTTTGTCGGCGGCCTGGGCCATCGACAAGGGCAGCAGAAGACTGAACAGCACGAGTAAAGCGCGCATCGGGAAACACCTCATTGGGATGTAAGAGAGGGCGGGCGGCGCAGCAAGCCGTGCACCGGGCCGAAAACCACGGACAGCAAATACCCGCCGCCAGCCACCAGCACGATGGCCGGGCCGCTGGGCAGTGAGTAGTAGAACGACAGCAGCAAACCAAGCCACACCGACAGGCATCCCAGCACCGCCGAGACCGCAATCAACACCGGCAGGCGTCGGCTCCAGAAGCGTGAAGCAATCGCCGGCAACATCATCAAACCCACCACCATCAACGCGCCGATGGCCTGGAAGCCGATCACCAGGTTCAGCACCACCAGGGTCAGGAACAACCCGTGAGCAAGTGGGCCAAGGCGGCTGACGGTTTGCAGGAACAGCGGGTCGAGGGTGTCCAGCAGCAGCGGTTTGTAGATCAGCCCCATGGCGATCAAGCTGAAACCCGAGACCCAGAGCATGCCGGTGAGGGTGGTTTCATCCACCGCCAGGGCGGAGCCGAACAGCAGGTGCAGAAGGTCCAGGCGCTTGCCGGCGATGCCCAGGATCAGCACGCCGGCGGCGAGCGAGATCGGGTAGACGGCGGCGAGGCTGGCGTCTTCACGCAGGCCGGTGCGGCGGGTGATCCACGCCGACAAACCGGCCATGCCCAGGCCGGCACCGAGGCCGCCGATGGTCAGGGCCGGCAGGCTGATACCGGCGAACCAGAAGCCCAGTGCGGCGCCGGGCAGGATGCCGTGGGCAACGGCGTCACCGATCAGGCTCATGCGCCGCAGGATCAGGAATACACCCAGCGGCGCAGTGCTGCACGCAAGCACCAGCCCGCCAATCAGGGCGCGGCGCATGAAGACGAAATCTTGAAACGGCATCCACAGGTGGGCGGCGAAGTGCATCAGGCCACCTGCATTTGAGGTTGCGGGCGGATCAGTTCTTTACTGGGGCCAAATACGCAGCCAGAGCTTTTGATTTGCACTACTTGCTGAGTGTGGTGGCGCACGGAGGCGAGGTCGTGACACACGATCACCACCGTGCGGCCTTCATCGTGCCAGGCGTGCACGTGTTTCCAGCACAGCGCCTGGCCTTCTTCGTCGAGGGCGGCGTGAGGTTCATCGAGTAGCAACACCGGTGCTTGAGCCAGGCTCATGCGCGCCAGCAGCGCGCGTTGCAGTTCGCCGCCAGACAACGCCATCAACGGTCGGTGTTCCAGGCCGGTGAGGCACCAGTCTTCCAGCACGGCCTGCAGACGCTGGCTGCGTTGTTCCGGGCCGAGCTTGGTGCCCCAGAAACCGGCGGCGACCAACTCTTGCAGGCTGATTGGAAACTGCCGGTCCAGGTGTTGCTGCTGCGGCAGGAACGACAAGCCGCCACGGCGTGGAACATCCACGCTGACGTTGCCCGCCAACGGTTTTTGCAGCCCGGCGATGACTTTGAGCAGGCTGCTCTTGCCCGTGCCGTTGGCGCCAATGATGCCGGTGAGGCTGCCTTTTTCCAGGCTCAGATCCAGCGCAGGGGTGAGTGGTTGCCCGGGGGCGCCCCAGCGCAAAGCGTTGCAGGTGATCATGCAGAGTCTCTCGTCCAGCGGCTTTCAGCCACGGCATCGTGCGCGTGCAGGCTTTCGGCGTGGATCACTTTCAGGTGGAAGGCTTTGACGGCATCCGAGCGTTTCAAGGCGAGGTTCAGGCGGCGGGCGGCGTCTTCGCAGAACATCAGGTTCTGCCCATTGGCCAAGGCGAAGGCTTGTTCGTCCGCGCGTTTTACAGCGGTTTGCACGGCGGTGCCGAGGGCGGCTTCGACGGTGTCGATCAGGTCTGTGAGCGGCAGGGTGTTGTAGCTGGCGTCCAGTTGGATCGACAGTTGGGCGCTGCTGCGCTGGCTGTGAGGTGTGGCGACGATGCCGTTGGCGCTGCCGAGCCAGGTCAAAACCTCCTCATGCTGCAACGGCGTGTTGGCAAAGTCCTGGAGAAATTGCCGCTGAATCAACTGCCTGGCGAGCGCGGCCGAGCAAGGGCAGGTTGAGGAATAAGTAACGTCAATTTTTAGTTCCACGTGGAACATCTGGTTTTCCAGACGCGCTTCGATGCACACCGGGTAGCTTTTCCAACCGGCCAGCGGGCTGACCAGCGCTTGGCGTTTGAGTAACAAGTCCGTGTGAATACGCAAGTAGGCGTTCTTAGATAATCCTTCATGACTCTCGAGAAAACGCTGCAGTACATTACGCAGAAGTGCAGGTGTAAGAAGCTGCTGGTCGAGCATTTCCAAAGCCAGGTACAGGCGCGACATATGAATGCCACGAGCCTCGCCATCGTCCAGGCTTACGCCTGCATCGGCGGTGGCAGTCAGGCGTTGGCCGTCGATGAGGATTGGCAGGGCGATGCCGCACATGCCCACCCAGTCGAGTGGCAAGGCTTGCCGTGAAGCCTGCGCGGCGATATCCGGCAGAGTCAGCGCGTTCATGAGCAGGTCCATCGTTGGAAATAAAAAGACATGTTATATTATAACCATTAAGTCGACGACGATTTTTCTGCTCCAGTCTTTCTTCAGTCATGTCGAGCAGGGACGCTCCTTTATTTGCGGTGTTTTTCATGCACAGACGTCAGCTTCTCAATCTGCTGCTGGTCAGCCCTCTGTTCACCTTTCCATTGGGGGCGTTTGCCACACAGATTCGTAATGCGCGCTTGTGGCGCTCCGACGACAAACTGCGGCTGGTGTTCGACCTCAGCGGCCCGGTGCAATACAAGACCTTCTCCCTGACGTCGCCGGAGCGTGTGATCATCGACCTGAGCGGCGCCGGGCTCAGTGGTGACTTCTCTCAGTTGGCGTTGAAGAACAGCGGGATTACTTCGATTCGTTCGGGGCATTTCGGCAAGAGTGATACGCGCATCGTGCTGGACCTGGCTTCGCCGATGCAGTTCAACAGCTTTCTATTGCCGCCGCAGGATGGCCAAGGCCATCGGCTGGTACTCGACCTGACCAGCGCCACCCACGCGCCGCGCCAGATTGCTGCGCAGCCGACGCCATTAGTCGCCCCAGTCGACAAGGCCCATCCCAAGCGCGACATCATTGTGGTGGTCGACCCCGGCCACGGCGGCAAAGACCCTGGCGCCATCGGCTCCAAGGGCCAGCGCGAAAAAGACGTGGTGCTGTCCATCGCCCAACTGCTGGCCAAACGCTTGAAGCGCGAGAAGGGCTTTGACGTGAAGCTGGTGCGCAACGACGACTTCTTCGTGCCGCTGCGCAAGCGCGTGGACATTGCCCGTCAGCACAAGGCCGATATGTTTATCTCGGTGCATGCCGACGCCGCGCCACGGCTCACCGCGTCGGGCGCTTCGGTGTATGCGTTGTCGGAAGGCGGCGCCACCTCCGCCACCGCGCGCTTTATGGCGCAGCGCGAGAACGGCGCCGACCTGCTGGGCGCCACCACCTTGCTCAACCTCAAGGACAAGGACCCGATGCTCGCCGGGGTGATTCTCGATATGTCGATGAACGCCACCATCGCCTCCAGCCTGCAACTGGGCAGTTCGGTGTTGGGCAGTCTGCAAAGCATCACCACGCTGCACCAGAAACGCGTGGAGCAAGCCGGGTTTGCGGTGCTCAAATCACCCGACGTGCCGTCGATCCTGGTGGAAACCGGGTTTATCTCCAACACCCAGGACGCCCAGCGGCTGGTGACGGCGCGTCATCAACAAGCCGTGGCGGATGGGCTGTTCGACGGCCTGAAAAAATACTTCGAGAAGAACCCGCCGATGAACAGCTACATGGCTTGGGTTCAGGAACAGAAGAGTGGCCAGGTCTAACAGCCGGCTATACGGCTGCACGTGAACTTGGCGCTGGCGCCACCCGAACTGGAAAACCGGTTGATGGTGGTCCAGCCCACGCGGCGTGTGTAGCCGACCCACGCCTCACCATCGGACGCCAACCCGGTAAAGAACGTCAGTTGCCCGTAGCGGCTGCTGGTCTGTGCCCAATAGCGTTTGCCGATCACTTCAAAACCGCGCAAATACGTGGTGCTGCCCACCGTCGCCACGCTGTAGGCGTTGCCCAGCGGGTCTACACAGGCCAGCAGGTTGGCGCTGCGCGTGCAGTTCGCCAACAGGCTCGGCGTTTGCGCGCAGGCAGTGCCTGCCACGCCCAGTAACAGGGCACACACCAGGGTTTTCATAGCGCCTCTCGGGCAAGAAAGTGTTCCAGCATTGCGCCCTTCGTCGTGGCGAGCAAGCGGGGATTGGCTTATTTGTATTGTTATACTATAACATCAAAAAACAGCCTGACCCCGTGAACCGCTTCCCATGACTGAACAAGACCTTCTGGCCCAACCGCCCGCCGACTACATGAATGACGCTCAGCAAGGTTTCTTCCGAACACTGTTGCTGACCCAGCGCGACGAATTGCAGGCGCGTATCGAGGCCGAATTTTTGCTGCTGCGCGAGCAGGAAACCAACAGCGACCTGGCCGACATCGGCAGCGCCGAAGAGCAGCGCCAATGGCAGCTGCGCCTGCTGGAGCGTGAAAAAAAGCTCTTGGACAAGATCGACGATGCCCTCGAACTGCTGGCCCGCGGCGAATACGGCTGGTGCCGCGAAACCGGCGAACCCATCGGCCTGCAACGCCTGCTGCTGCGGCCCACCGCCACCCTGTGTATCGAAGCCAAAGAACGTGAAGAGCTGCGCGAACGCCATAAACGGGCGATTTGACCGGCCAACCCTGATGAGGACTACCTGATGACCAATCGCCTTCCCGTTACCGTGCTGTCCGGCTTCCTCGGCGCCGGTAAAAGCACGCTGCTCAACTACGTTCTGCGCAACCGCGAAAACCTGCGGGTGGCGGTGATCGTCAACGACATGAGTGAAATCAATATCGACGGCAGCGAGGTGCAGCGCGACGTCACCCTGAATCGCTCCGAAGAAAAGCTGGTCGAGATGAGCAACGGCTGCATCTGCTGCACCTTGCGTGAAGACTTGCTGGAAGAAGTCACAAAGCTCGCCAAGGAAGGTCGCTTCGATTACCTGTTGATCGAGTCCACCGGTATTTCCGAGCCACTGCCCGTGGCCGAAACCTTCACGTTTCGTGATGAAAACGAGCAAAGCCTGGCCGACATCGCACGCCTGGACACCATGGTCACCGTGGTCGACGGCATGAATTTCCTGCTCGATTACCAAGCTGCCGAAAGCCTGGCTTCCCGGGGTGAAACCCTGGGCGAAGACGACGAGCGTTCCATCACTGACCTGCTGATCGAGCAGATCGAATTCGCCGACGTGATCCTGATCAGCAAGATCGACCTGATCAGCAGCCGCGAACGCGAGGAGTTGATGGCCATCCTTGAGCGCCTCAATGCCCAGGCGGAAATCATCCCGATGGTGATGGGCGAAGTGCCGCTGAACAAGATTCTCAACACCGGCCGCTTCGACTTCGAACGCGCAGCGCAAGCGCCGGGCTGGTTGCAGGAGTTGCGCGGTGAACACGTGCCGGAAACCGAAGAATATGGCATCGCCGCCACCGCTTACCGCGCGCGTCGCCCGTTTCATCCGCAACGCTTCTTCGACTTTATCGACCGCCCTTGGGTGAACGGCAAACTGCTGCGCTCCAAGGGCTTTTTCTGGCTGGCGAGCAAGCATCAGGATGCGGGCAGTTGGTCCCAGGCCGGCGGTTTGATGCGCCATGGTTTTGCCGGGCGCTGGTGGCGTTTTGTGCCGAAAAGCCAGTGGCCGCAAGACGAAGAAAGCGTGGCGGCGATCATGGGCAACTGGCAATTGAGCACCGGCGACTGCCGCCAGGAACTGGTGTTTATCGGCCAGAACATCGACTTCGCGCAGATGCGCGCCGAGCTGGACGCGTGCTTGCTTAATGATGAAGAAATGGCCCTGGGCGTCGAAGGCTGGCGCCAGTTGGCCGACCCCTTTGGCCCTTGGTATGAGCAGGTAGCCTGATGCTGGCCCCGGTAATTCCCTTGCGCCCGATGATCCGGCAAACCCGTGGTGAAACCCCGCTGGCGCTGTCGGACATCCTCGAAAACGACGTCAACCTGGCGCTGTGGCAGCGCCAGTTGCCTTTGCATATCGCCGAATTCGGCGCCTTGCTGGTGGCGCTCAATGAGCCGTTGGCGGACTCCATGGTGATTGAACTCGAGAATGAGGACGCTGTGCCGAATTTGCAGGGGTTAGCGTCCAGTTGCCGCGATCTTGAAGGCTACGAGGGTTTTATCGCCGATGTGTCCTGGCTGGTCAGCGCGTTTGCTTGCCTGCTCGGCGCCAAGAGGATTGGCGTGCGTTTGCGGCTGCTGGACAAGGCCATGTGCCCGCGTTTTCACGTCGACCATGTGCCGGTCCGACTGATCACCACCTACGCCGGCATCGGCAGCCAGTGGCTGCGCGAAGGCGTGATGGACCGGCGTAAACTCAGCCAGCCCGACGCGGAACCCACCGAGCGTATCGAGCAGGTCCACTGCGGCGAAGTGGCCCTGCTCAAGGGCACAAAATGGCACGGTAACGAGAACCATGGCTTGATCCATCGCTCACCCGCGCTCAGGGCTGACGAGCGCCGGTTGATCCTGACGCTGGATTGGCTCGCATAACCGCGTAGGATCAAGCGCTCTACCCGGTCAGATGATGCCCCGATGCTGCAGAACATTCCCACTCACGTGATTGCCGGGCCTTTGGGCGCCGGCAAGACCAGCCTGATCAAACACCTGCTGGCCCAACGCCCGGCCAACGAGCGCTGGGCCGTGTTGATCAATGAGTTCGGGCAAATCGGCCTGGACGCTGCCTTGCTTACACAGGATGACGACGGCATTGCCCTGGGCGAAGTGGCCGGTGGCTGCTTGTGCTGTGTGAATGGTGCACCGTTCCAGGTAGGGCTTGGCCGCCTGCTGCGTAAGGCCAAGCCGGATCGGCTGTTTATCGAGCCTTCGGGCTTGGGTCATCCGGCGCAGTTGCTCAAGCAGTTGCGCGAGGCGCCATGGCAGGGCGTGCTCGCGGTTCAGCCCTGTGTGTTGGTATTGGATGCCCAAGCGTTGGCAGCGGGCAAAGCATTGCCGCAAGCACAGCAGGAAGCGCTGGCCAGTGCCGGTTTGCTGGTACTGAACAAAGATGAAGCGGTGGATGCCTCACAGCGCCAGGCCATAGAACAACAGCTGCCTGCTTGCCCGATTTACTGGACCCGCCAGGCGCAGTTGCCGCTGACGCAATTGCCCGGCCTGAATGCACAGGCTGGCGCAGCTGTGGATAACTTCGAAGTGCCCAAAGGCCTGGCACAGATGCCGGCGATCTGGACGGATCCTGCGTTGCCCATTTGCTTGAGCCAGGCCCAGGAAGATGGCTGGAGCATTGGTTGGCGCTGGCACCCAAGCCAGTCGTTCGACATTGCGCGCTTGCACAGCTGGCTGTCAGGCCTTGAATGGCGCCGTGCCAAGCTGGTTATCCACAGCGGCGTTACCTGGGTGTCGGCTAACGCTGTGGATAATAGTCCACTCACCTGGCAACCCAGCGAGTGGCGCCGTGATTCACGTATTGAGTTGATTTTCAGCCAGCCACAGGACGTGGCTGGGCTACAGAGCGCGCTGGCCGCCTGCCGTCAGTGACGGGTCTTGCTGGCGTTGTCCTGGCGCCACTGGCTCAGCTCGATGACTTCGGCGCTGGGCAGCGGCGTTTTGATCTCGAACGGGTAGGGCGCCAATTCGATCTGCGCGCTGTGGGCGCCGAACTGAGTGATAGTCCCAGGATGACGGGCTTCGCCGGTCACGGTGAACTCAAAGTTATAAATGCGCGCCAAGCGGCGCCGACCATTGGCATCTTTCACAAAACCGATGCGTTTGAGCGCCACTGCACCGTCGAGCAGTTCGATATCGAGCTTGGCGCAATGCTGCTTGACCCGCTCCAGCGCCTTTTCGCGCAGGCCGTGGTTGTGCCATACCCAGGCGGCACCGGTCGCCAGCAGCATCAACACGAAGATGTTTCCCAGGGTCAGCATGCGATGAACTCCAACAAAGTGAGAGCAGCTTAACTGTGTCGCTGGCCTGTCGTACAGGCTGTGTTTAGTCGCATACTGCGCGGCCAGAATTCTAACGGCTTTACGGAAATCTCCCGCATGAAACGCACACCTCATCTGCTTGCGATCCAGTCTCATGTGGTCTTTGGCCACGCCGGAAACAGCGCCGCCGTATTCCCCATGCAGCGGGTCGGGGTGAACGTCTGGCCGCTGAACACCGTGCAGTTCTCCAACCACACCCAGTATGGCCAGTGGGCGGGCGAAGTGCTGGCGCCGCAGCAAATTCCGGCGCTGGTAGAAGGCATTGCCGCGATTGGCGAGCTGGGTAACTGCGACGCGGTGCTGTCCGGCTACTTGGGCAGTGCCGACCAGGGCCGAGCGATTCTCACCGGCGTGGCACGTATCAAGGCCATTAACCCTAAAGCCCTGTACCTGTGCGACCCCGTCATTGGCCATCCGGAAAAGGGCTGCATCGTGCCTCAGGAAGTCAGCGATTTCCTGCTGGACGAGGCGGCGGCCATGGCGGATTTCCTGTGCCCCAACCAACTGGAGCTGGACAGCTTCGCCGGGCGCAAGCCGCAATCGTTGTTCGATTGCCTGGCGATGGCCAAGGCGCTGCTGGCCCGTGGGCCGAAGGCGGTATTGGTCAAGCACCTGGATTACCCGGGCAAGCTGCCGGAAGGTTTCGAGATGCTGCTGGTTACCGCTGAAGGCAGCTGGCACTTGCGCCGGCCGTTGCTGGCGTTCCCGCGTCAGCCGGTGGGCGTGGGTGACCTGACGTCGGGGTTATTCCTGGCGCGTGTGCTGTTGGGCGACAGCCTGCTGGCGGCCTTCGAGTTCACCGCCGCAGCGGTGCATGAAGTGCTGCTGGAAACCCAGGCCTGCGCCAGTTACGAGCTGGAGCTGGTGCGGGCCCAGGATCGGATCGCGCATCCGCGCGTGCGCTTCGAAGCAACACCCATCGGCCTGTAAGCACACAAAACCCAATGTGGGAGCTGGCTTGCCTGCGATGCGGGTCTGACAGTCGACATCTCTGTCGCCTGACACATCGCTATCGCAGGCAAGCCAGCTCCCACATTCGATTGGGTTTACAGCTCGGGATTTATGGCCCGTCGGCCTTGATTTCCTGGTAACGCTTCTCCAGCTCCTGACGGATCTGCCGACGCTGCTGCGCCTGTACGAACCGGCGCTTGTCTTCGCTGTTCTGCGGCTGCAGCGGCGGCACGGCGGCGGGTTTGCGCTGGTCGTCCACGGCCACCATGGTGAAGAAGCAGCTGTTGGTATGGCGCACCGAGCGCTCGCGGATGTTTTCGGTCACCACCTTGATGCCCACTTCCATCGATGTGTTGCCGGTGTAGTTGACCGAGGCCAGGAAGGTCACCAGCTCGCCGACATGAATCGGCTCGCGAAAAATCACCTGGTCGACCGACAGCGTGACCACATAACGGCCCGCGTAACGGCTCGCGCAGGCGTAGGCCACTTCGTCGAGGTACTTGAGCAGGGTGCCGCCGTGCACATTGCCTGAGAAGTTGGCCATGTCAGGGGTCATCAATACCGTCATCGACAGCTGGGCGTTTCCGGGTTCCATAGCACACTCACGGGTTGTAGGCATTGGTTGGGGGACACCTCTACGGGTGCTGGAAGCTTTACAGCGCTCTCCCTAACGGGACGCCGATGGGCGGCTTGCCGTCACGCGAATGCCGATCTGTTTCCATATATTGCACCGGCTTTCTGCCGGAAGTCGCGGTGTTAACCTTCAAAAGCCCATCTCAGGGCATTTCTTACGATCAAGGCAGACTTTTCCTTCCGCGCTTCGCGACTGTCCAAGGGCGCGTGCGGAAGTGGGAAAAGCGCCAGTACCCTCAAGGAGCCCCTCGCCATGCACGCCATCAGCTTTATCCAGGACTTGGCCGTGATCATGTTGGTGGCAGGGGTTGTCACCATCCTGTTTCACCGCCTCAAGCAGCCGGTGGTGCTGGGCTATATCGTCGCCGGGTTCATCATCGGCCCCCACACGCCGCCGTTCGGCCTGATCCACGACGAAGACACCATCAAGACCCTGGCTGAGCTGGGGGTGATCTTCCTGATGTTCTGCCTGGGCCTGGAGTTCAGCCTGCGCAAATTGTTCAAGGTCGGCGCCACGGCGTTTATCGCGGCCTTCCTGGAAATCATCCTGATGATCTGGATCGGCTACGAGATCGGCCGCTGGTTTGACTGGAACACCATGGATTCGCTGTTCCTCGGCGCCATTCTGGCGATCTCTTCGACCACTATCATCGTCAAGGCACTCAATGACCTGAAGATGAAGAACCAGCGTTTTGCCCAGCTGATTTTTGGTGTGCTGATCGTCGAGGACATCCTGGGCATCGGCATCATTGCCCTGCTGTCGAGCATCGCGGTCAGCGGCACGGTGAGTTCCGGCGAGGTGTTCTCCACGGTCGGCAAGCTGTCGCTGTTCATGATTGTGGCGTTGGTGATCGGCATTTTGCTGGTGCCGCGCCTGCTGGCTTATGTGGCCAAATTTGAAAGTAACGAGATGCTGCTGATCACCGTGTTGGGCCTGTGTTTCGGCTTTTGCCTGCTGGTGGTCAAGCTCGAATACAGCATGGTGCTGGGCGCGTTCCTGATCGGCGCGATCATGGCCGAATCTCGTCAGTTGATTAAAATTGAACGCCTGATCGAACCGGTTCGCGACATGTTCAGCGCGATTTTCTTTGTCGCCATCGGCTTGATGATCGACCCGCAGATCCTGCTGCAGTACGCCTGGCCAATCGCGGTGATTACCGTGGCGGTAGTGCTGGGCAAGATGCTGTCCTGCGGCCTGGGGGCGTTTATTGCCGGCAATGATGGCCGCACCTCGCTGCGCGTGGGCATGGGGCTGTCACAGATTGGCGAGTTTTCCTTCATCATCGCCGCGCTGGGGATGACCTTGCAGGTGACCAGTGACTTCCTCTATCCGGTGGCAGTGGCGGTTTCGGCGATTACCACGCTGCTTACGCCGTACCTGATTCGTGGCGCTGACCCATTGTCTTTGAAGATTGCCGCGGTAATGCCCAAGCGCATGAGCCGGGTGTTCGGCCTGTATGGCGAATGGTTGCGCAGCATTCAGCCTCAAGGTGAGGGCGCGATGCTGGCGTCGATGATTCGCAAGATCATCCTGCAAGTGGGCGTGAACCTGGCATTGGTGATCGCGATCTTCTTTGCCGGCAGCTTCTTCGCGGCGCGCATTGGCGGGTATCTGGAAGGCTGGATCAGTGATCCGAGCTGGCAAAAGGCATTGATCTGGGGTGGGGCGTTGCTGCTGTCGCTGCCGTTTCTGATTGCGGCGTACCGCAAGCTCAAGGCGCTGTCGATGTTGCTGGCGGAGATGAGTGTGAAACCGGAGATGGCCGGGCGGCATACCCAGCGTGTGCGACGGGTGATCGCGGAGCTGATCCCGATCCTGTCGCTGCTGGTGATCTTCCTGCTATTGGCAGCCTTGTCGGCCAGTATATTGCCGACCAACAAGTTGCTGGTACTGATTGCCGTGGTCACGGCGGCGGTGGCGGCGGTGCTCTGGCGGTGGTTCATCCGCGTGCATACGCGGATGCAGGTCGCCTTGCTGGAGACCCTGGATAACCACAAAGATACGCCGGAGCACTAGAGGCCTGGCGGGGCTCAGCTTTCCAGCCAGACGTCCCGCGCCCAGTGCCACACCGACTCCCAGGTTTCTTCGGTGACCAGTTCTTCTTCGCCCGACCACAGCACCACGGTGCCGTCTTCTTCGACGCAGTAGTAGTCATCGCCGTCCTGGCAGATCGGGATCATGCTGCGGTCAACACCGGCGTCCCAGGCGTTGGCGGCAACGTCCGGCAGGTAGGTGTGGGACTGCGGGTCGGTGACGGTCACCGGTTCCAGGCTGCCGTACACCACGTCGCTGACAGTCAGCAGGAATTCACGGAAGACAAACGGGATGTCGATGAACAGTTGTTCCTCGATTTCCACCAGTTGGTCTTCGTCAGGCAGCTCCAGAGGAACCGGGACCGGTTCGTTGGCTTCACGCAATTGTTCGATGACTTCTTCCACGGCCGGAATCCTCTTGCTAGTTGGCGCGGTTAATAGGGCGTTTTATACAGTAGCTCGCTATAAGTGCAACTGCGAAATAGAAAACCCCGGAACATGTCCGGGGTTTTTATTACCAAGTGCTCAAGCGTGCGGTTATCAGCCGTTCTGGCGGATACCGGCGACCAGCCAAGGCTGGTTCTCGCCTTGCGGGCGTTCCATGTTCCAGCTTTCGCTGAACACTTCGCCCTGGTCGAAGCGCGAGGTCTTCGACACACCGCTGAAGGTCAGGGTGGCGATGGTCTTGTCGGCGCGATCATCCACACCGTCCAGCTGCACGCGCAGGTCGTCGATGTAAGTCGACTGGAACGCATCGCCGATTTCGGCGCGTTCGCGCTTGAGGAACTCCAGCAGTTGCGGGGTCACGAACTCGGCGATCTTGTCCATTTCGTTGGCGTCCCAGTGCTGCTGCAGGGACTGGAAGTGGCTGCGGGCCGCTTCGACGAAACGCTCTTCGTTGAACCAGGCCGGTGCATTGATCACCGGACGGGCGGCGGCAGGTGCTGCCGAACCACCGAAGATCGAGCCCATGGCGGGTTTTTGCTCGAACACTTCACGCTGCATCGGCGCGCCGGCGGGAGCCAGGTGCTCCTGCTGCTTGCGTCGACGGGCGGCGATAAAGCGGAAGATCACAAAGGCGATGACCGCCAGGATCAGGATGTCGAAGATCTGCATGCCCTGGAAGCCGCCGCCCATGAACATGGAAGCGAGCAGGCCACCGGCGGCGATACCGGCCAGTGGGCCCAACCAGCGCGAAGCACCGCCGGCCTTGGCAGCAGCGCCAGCGGCACCGGCCGCACCAGCGGTCGCGGCTGCGCCGCCCATGCCACCGGCGGATGGAGCCATTTGGCTGGTCTGGTGAGTAGGAGCCGAGCCCATGCTTTTGCCGCCACCGAAGCGCTTGGCGTTGGCGTCGAGGCTCATCGTCAGGCCGATGCACAACGCCATGGCGATGCTAAGAAAACGTTTCATAAAGGGAATTCCCATTTGTGGATTGCACGCGCGCCATGTTGCACAGGTGTCGTGACAGTGGCTAGCGACATAATGTTTCGGGCTTTTGCGTAAGACCGATTCAGAATGGCCTGTAGGACTTATCTCAGATATTGGCCCGTACTGCTTAAAAACAAGGGCACCACCGCAGATCGTTCCCACGCTCTGCGTGGGAACGCCGCCTGGGACGCTCCGCGTCGGGCTTTTAAGGTGTGACGCAGAGCGTCACATGATGCATTCCCACGCGGAGCGTGGGAACGATCAGGGAAGATGTATCAGATTGCTTCGAGCTTCGCGTAACCCATCATCAGCCACTTGCTGCCTTCGGCGAAGTTCACCTGCACCCGTGCCTGGGCGCCCGCGCCTTCGAAGTTAAGGATCACACCCTCACCGAAGATCGCATGCTTGACCTGCTGGCCAAGGCTGAAGGGCGTTTCCGGAATCTCGGAACCGGCGAACATGCTGCTGGAGTTCTGCTGCTGGCCGCCGCCGAACGGTCGGCTGACGCTGTTGGACAAGCGCACTTCCTGGATCAGACCTTTCGGCACTTCACGTACGAAGCGCGACACCTTGTTGTAGGTTTCGCTGCCGTACAGGCGTCGGGTCTCGGCGTAGGTCATCACCAGGTTCTGCATGGCGCGGGTGATGCCCACGTAGGCCAGGCGGCGTTCTTCCTCAAGGCGGCCGGGCTCTTCCAGGCTCATCTTGTGCGGGAACAGGCCTTCTTCCATGCCCACCAGGAACACATACGGAAATTCCAGGCCCTTGGCACTGTGCAAGGTCATCAGCTGGATGCTGTCTTCATGCTCATCGGCCTGGGTATCGCCGGCTTCCAGCGACGCGTGGCCGAGGAAGGCGGCGAGCGGCGTCAGCTCTTCATCTTCCTCGGTGTTTTCGAAGGCGCGGGCAGCGCTGACCAGTTCCTCAAGGTTTTCTACCCGGGCCTGGCCTTTTTCGCCTTTTTCCGCTTCGTGATAGGCGATCAGGCCGGACTGCTCGATCACGGTCTGGGTCATCAAGTGCAGCGGCATGTCTGCGCACTTGGCCGCCAGGTTCTCGATCAACTCGACAAACACACCCAACGCCCCGGCAGCACGCCCGGTCAGGCCCTTGTTGGCGATCAGCAAGCGCATGGATTCCCACATCGACACATCGGCGTGGCGGGCGTGGTCGCGAATCGCTTCAACGGTTTTCTCGCCGATGCCACGCGCCGGGATATTGATCACCCGCTCCAGCGCCGCATCGTTGCCACGGCCTTCCAGCAAGCGCAGGTAGGCCATGGCGTTCTTGATTTCGGCACGTTCGAAGAAGCGCTGGCCGCCATAGATGCGGTACGGAATGCGCTCGCGCAGCAAGGCTTCTTCCAGTACCCGCGACTGGGCGTTGGAGCGGTACAGAATCGCGATATCGCTGCGCGCCAGGCCGGTTTTCAACGCACTTTCGATGGTTTCCACCACGTAGCGTGCTTCGTCGTGTTCATTGAACGCGGCGTACAGGTTGATCGCTTCGCCTTCGCCGCCGTCGGTCCAGAGTTCTTTGCCCATGCGCCCGGTGTTGTTGGCGATCAAGGCGTTGGCGGCCTTGAGGATGCCGGCGGTGGAGCGGTAGTTCTGTTCCAGACGGATGGTGATCGCGTCCGTGAAATCGTCGGAATACTGGTAGATGTTCTCGATTTTCGCGCCGCGCCAGCCGTAGATCGACTGGTCGTCGTCGCCCACCACCATCAAGCTGTCGCCGCCCTTGGCCAGCAGGCGCAACCAGGCGTACTGCACGGCGTTGGTGTCCTGGAACTCGTCCACCAGAATGTGCCGGAAGCGTTTCTGGTAATGGGCCAGCAAGCCAGGGTTGTCGCGCCACAGGTCGAGGGCGCGCAGCAGCAGCTCGGAGAAGTCGATCACCCCGGCGCGCACGCAGGCGGCCTCGTAGGCTTCATAAATGCTGCGCATGGTGGCCAGGAACAAATCGCCGCTGGCCTGGATATGTTGCGGGCGCAGGCCTTCGTCTTTCTGGCCGTTGATAAACCATTGCGCCTGACGCGCCGGCCAGCGTTGCTCGTCCAGGCCCAGCTCGCGGATCACCCGCTTGACCAGGCGTTGCTGGTCATCGCTGTCGAGAATCTGGAAGGTCTGGCTCAACCCTGCTTCCTGCCAGTGCGCCCGCAACAGTCGGTGCGCCAGGCCGTGGAAGGTGCCCACCCACATGCCGGCCGGGCTGATGCCCATCAGCTGCTCGATGCGGTGGCGCATTTCGGCAGCGGCCTTGTTGGTGAAGGTCACCGACAGGATGGAATGCGGGGACGCGTTTTCGACCTGGATCAACCAGGCGATACGGTGCACCAGCACTCGGGTTTTACCGGAGCCAGCACCGGCCAGGACCAACTGACGGCCAACGGGGGCTGCGACAGCCTGGCGTTGGGCATCGTTGAGGGAGTTCAGCAAAAGGGAGAGATCATCGCGCATCGGCGCATTCTAGGGTGCTGCGGGGAGTCGGGCAAATCCCAATGCCGGGTGGTCGATACAAAACATTCCGGGCGATCCTGGCCGCGCAAACATTCTGCTGGCGGTGATGACCGGTTGGTCATGGCCCACAGCCCGCGCACTGTCTAGCTCAAGCGCTTTGGCCGCGAAGTTTGCGGGTAAAAACCGTGGGGTTTTTATGACTTGGAGCAGTTTGGCCCAAGCGTTTGCTTGTGTATGCTCCGTCCACGTTTCGGGCTCACCATTATAAGAACACTGCCTATGACCCTCAGTCCCGACCTGTTTGGCCCCTCGGTGGCGCCCGCGCAGGTCATCCGTAAACATTACGCAACCGAGATGGCGGTCGAACGCACTCGCCTGTTGTATCAAGGCTCGTTGCTGCCGACGTTATTGATGCTGGTCAACGGCCTGGTCTGCGCCTGGTTGCTGTGGAACCCCAAGCAATACCTGTTGGACAGCATCTGGCTGGTCTGGCTGCTCGCCCTGGTGGCCCTGCGTGTGATCCAGGTGGCGGCGTTCGATTCGGCGATGCCCAGCCGCCAGGCCCTGCCGATCTGGCGGCGCATGTTCATGCTCGGCTCGGCGGTCAGTGGCTTGACCCTGGCCACGGCCGCCATCGCCCTCGTGCCGGCGGACAGCTTTATGCAACAGGCCTGGGTGTTCGGCCTGATCGGCGCCGCTACGCTGTCGGCCAGCGTGGCCTATGCCGTGAGTTTGCCGGCGTTCCTGTCCTTTGCCGTGCCGTGTCTGGTGCCGGCGATTGTCTATCTGTTCTGGAACGGCACTGCGCAGCAACAAGGTTGGGGTGTGCTTGGCCTGATCCTGCTCGCGTCTTTGAGCCTGGTGGCCTGGCAGGTCAACCGCCTGATCCAGCGCGGCTTGTTGCGACGTTTTCAGAACCAGGCGCTGATCGAGCATCTTCAGCAGGCGCAGCAACGCAGTGAACAGTTGAATCAGGAACTGGTGCGCGAAGTCGGCCAACGTCGCCAGGCCGAACAGGAATTACGCGACGCCCAAATCGGCCTGCAAGACCGCGTGACGCAACGCAGCCAGGAGCTGGACGCCGCCAGCCTGGCCCTGAATAAAAGTGAAGCGCGCCTGGCCATGGCCCTGCAGGCCAGTGAGTTGGGCCTGTGGGACTGGAACCTGCAAACCGACGAGGTGCATCACACCCAGCTCAAAGAGTTGTTTGGCCTGGAACCGGAGTACGTCACGGCGATGCTCAGCCACCTCAAGCCGCGCCTGCACCCTGAAGACCTGCCGCTGCTCAAGCGCGCGCTGGTGGAGCACCTCAAGGGGCGCAGCGAGGATTACCAGGTGGAATACCGCGTGCGCCATGGCGACGGCCATTGGGTGTGGATCGAAGACCGTGGCCGCGCCGTGGAGCGTACGCCCGGCGGCCGCGTTACGCGCATGCTCGGCACGCGCCGCGACATCAGCGCCGACAAGGCCCTCGAGGAGCAGCAACGCCTGGCCTCGACGGTGTTCGAAGCGGCCAGCGAAGGCATCGTGATTCTCGACCCCGAGTACGTGTTGATCGCCGTTAACCAGGCCTTCAGTCGCGTCACCGGCTTTGAAATCGACGACATGATCGGCCTCAATGTCGTCGAACTGCCCAGCAGCCGTGACGCCCGCCGTCACTTCCCGGTGATCCGCCAGGCCCTGCTCAGTCATGGCACCTGGCAGGGCGAGTTGGTGGAAACGCGCAAGAACGGCGAGCTGTACCCGCAGTGGCTGCAATTGAATGTAGTGCGAGATGCTCGGGGAAAAGTCAGCCATATTGTGGGCTTCTTCGCCGATTTGTCGGCGCGGCGTGAATCCGAGGAGCGCATGCGCTACCTCACTCACTATGACGAGCTGACGGGCCTGGCCAACCGTTCGCTGTTTCGCGAACGCCTGCGTGAGGCCCATGCGCGGGTGCGGCAGGGCGGGCGCAGCCTGGCGCTGCTGCATATCAACCTGGACCGCTTCAAGTTGCTCAACGACAGCCTCGGCCATGAAGTCGCCGATCAACTGTTGCAGAAGATGGCCCGTCGTCTGATCAATGCCTTGCCCGAAGCCGACACCATCGCACGCCTGTCCGGTGATGAGTTTGCCGTGCTGTTCGATGCCTACGGCAGCCTGTCGAGCCTGGCACGGGTGGCCACGCGGCTGCTCGCCAAGTTGCGGGTGCCGGTGACGGTGGAGGGGCATGAGCTGGTGGTCAGCGCCTCAATGGGCGTCAGCTTGCTGCCGGATAATGCGCGGGAAATTTCTGCGCTGGTCAGCCAATCCAACATGGCCATGCAACACGCGAAGCATTTGGGCGGCAATAATTTCCAGTTCTACACCGACAGCCTGCAAGCCAGCACGCTGGAGCGTTTGCAGCTGGAAAACCACCTTCGCAAGGCTATCGACGAGCGCCAGCTCACGGTGTTTTACCAACCCAAACTGTGCCTGGCCACGGGCAAGCTGAACGCCGCCGAGGCGCTGGTGCGTTGGGAGCACCCGCAGTGGGGCATGGTGCCGCCGGGGGACTTTATCGGCTTGGCCGAGGAAACCGGTCTGATCGTGCCACTGGGCGAATTCGTGCTGCGCCAGGCTTGCTGGCAGGCGTGCGAGTGGCAGCGCCAGGGGCTGGCGCCGATCCGCGTGTCGGTGAACCTTTCCGTGCATCAGCTGCGCCAGGGCAAGTTGGTCAGCCTGGTGCGCCAGGTGCTCGAAGAAACCGGTCTGGACCCGCAATACCTGGAGCTGGAGCTGACCGAAAGCCAACTGCTCGACAGCGTTGAGCACATCATTGCCACCTTCCAGCAATTGCGCGACTTGGGCGTGAAGTTGGCCATCGATGACTTCGGCACCGGGTATTCTTCCCTCAGCTATCTCAAGCGCATCCCCGTGGATTACGTGAAGATCGACCAGACGTTTATCCGGGGGCTTGGTCAGGGCCGGGAAGATGCGGCCATCACTCGCGCAATCATCGCCATGGCCCACGGGCTGGCGCTCAAGGTGGTGGCCGAAGGTGTGGAAGACCAGCAGCAGCTGGATTTCCTGCGCGGCGAACACTGCGATGAAGTACAGGGTTACTTGATCAGTCGGCCGATGGCCGCTGAAGGGTTGGCAGACTTATTACGAAAAAATGCAGACTTTCCTTAAAGACCGCCACGCCGCCCCTGTGGCTACAAGGCGGCTGCCCGCTGATTCAAAGGGCATCAGGGCGATTTAGTGATGCATCGGGCGGGCAAAACGGTAATTCTTGTAGTATAACTACAAGCTTGCTACATCCCTGGCGTCTGCCAATAACAAGAGTCCTGCCCTTTGAACCTGTTGCAACATATCGCCCAGTCGCGCCACCTGTTACGCAAATCGGAACTCAAGGTTGCCGATCACGTGCTGCTTGACCCTGCGGCCGTGATGCACAGTTCCATGGCCGACCTGGCCCACAGCGTGGGCATCAGTGAGCCGACCATCGTGCGCTTTTGCCGTGCCATCGGTTGTTCCGGGTTCCAGGACTTGAAACTCAAGCTGGCGCAAAGCCTGGCGGCCGGTGCGAGCTTTGGCCAGTTTGCGATCCATGAAGACGACTCCGTCGCCGACTACAGCCTGAAAATCTTCGACACCACCTTGCACACGCTGATGGAAGTGCGTGAGAAGCTCGATCCGGTTGAGCTGCAAAAGGCCGTGACCGCCATGTCCCAGGCCCAGCGCGTGGAGTTTTATGGCTTTGGTGCTTCGGGTGCCGTCGCCGCTGATGCCCAGCACAAATTCTTCCGCCTGCTGCTCACCGCCGCGGCCTACAGCGACCCGCACATGCAGGCGATGTCGGCGGTGACCTTGAAGCCGACCGACGTGGCCATCTGCATTTCCCAGTCCGGGCGCTCCAAAGACCTGCTGATCACCGCCAATCTGGTGCGTGAAAGCGGCGCTTCGTTGATCACTCTGTGCCCGAGCCAGACGCCGTTGGCGGAGCTGTCCACGGTCAACCTGGCGATCGACGTGCACGAAGACACCGAGATCTACACGCCGCTGACCTCACGTATCGCCCACCTGGTGGTGATCGACGTGCTGGCGATGGGCGTGGCCATGGCGCGCGGGCCGAGCCTGGTCAACCACCTCAAGAGCGTGAAGCGCAGCTTGCGCAGCCTGCGGTTGTCGCCCAAGTCCGTCAAAGCCCTCGACGATTAGTGGGGTTTTGATCGCTCCCACGCTCTGCGTGGGAGTGTCTCTTGCGACGCTCTGCGTCGCGGGACGCGGAGCGTCCCAGGCAGCATTCCCACGCAGAGCGTGGGAACGATCAGTTCAGAAGATTCATCGTCCTGTAACCCTCGCGCCGCCAAACCGTCATCCCTTGCGCCCATTCTGTACTCCCCGTACTCGCATTGGGAGACTCGAAATGGCCCGGCACTACGAAGACAGCAGCACCGTCAAAACCCGTCGTCAGCAAGAAGACCAGCGCCGCATGGCGTTCCGTCGCGCAATCGAAGACCGCTGCGAGGAGCGCCAACTGCTCCAGAGCATCAGTGACTACCCGGAACTCCACTGGCAGGCACCTGCGGCTGCCCAGCGAAACGCTCAGCCAGCGCGCTGATCTGTACGCGTTCGCTGCGAATAAAGCCCAGGAACGCATGGGCCACCGGTGACAGGCGTTTGGCTTTGGCCTGCACCAGGCACCAACTGCGGTACAGCGGCAGCTCTTCCACCGGCAGCTCCTTGAGCCCGCCGGTGGCCAGCTCCAGGTTGACTGCGTGGCGCGTCAACAACGCCACGCCCAACCCTGCGCTGACGCACTCACGCTGCGCCTCGGCCGAGGCCACTTCCACCGTCTGGGTGAAGTGCACGCGTTTTTCCTTGAAGTATTCCTCGCAGGCCAGCCGCGTGCCGGAGCCTGGTTCGCGGATAAGCAGCGTGTAGGGTTCCAGGTCTTGAAGGCGCAGCGGCCCTTGCAGGCTCAGCGGGTGATCGAGCGGCGCCACGGCGACAATCGGGTTGTTCAGGAACGGCAGAAATTCCAGGCCCATGTCCTGAGGCACCATGGACATGATCACCAAGTCATCACGGTTGTCCGAAAGCCTGCGAATCACCTGGGTGCGGTTAACCACCGTGAGGTGCAACTGCACCTCCGGGTGCTGGCGTTTAAAGGCCGCGAACAGGTGCGGCACGAAGTACTTGGCGCTGGATTCGATCGCCAGCTTCAGCTGACCTTGCAGCGAGCCCTGCATGTCCGACAGCTGCATATCGAGGTTTTCCAGGCGCCCGAAAATGTCTCGGCTGGCGCGCTGCAAGGCCTCGGCGGCTTCAGTCATGTAGAGCTTTTTGCCGACGTAATCGAACAGCGGTTGGCCGATCAGCTCTTCAAGCTGGCGAATTTGCAGGCTCACAGCGGGTTGGGTGAGAGACATTTCCTCGGCTGCGCGGCTGTAGGAGCGTAAATCACACACTTCATTGAAGATCTGCAATTGACGCAATGTCATACGCATCAATGACTTACGCATTATTTAAATCCTCTCGCCCTGGGCCGTCCGGCCAACTATAAGTCTTTACTTATACACAACCCAATAATTATTGATTTTTGTTAATCCTCCGGTGCGCATAGTGTGTGTCTCGCGACTGTCATGAAACATTTGGTCACGCGCCGACCCGGATCCAACGGGTCGTAGAACGCAGCAATCGGCTCAAGGGAATTTCCAAGTGATAAAAAAGATCCTGATCGCCAACCGTGGTGAAATTGCCGTACGAATCGTGCGTGCCTGCGCCGAGATGGGCATTCGCTCGGTCGCGGTTTACTCGGACGCCGACCGCCACGCGTTGCACGTTAAACGTGCCGACGAAGCCCACAGCATTGGTGCCGAGCCGCTGGCCGGTTACCTGAACCCGCGCAAGCTGGTGAACCTCGCCGTGGAAACCGGTTGTGACGCCTTGCACCCAGGCTATGGTTTCCTGTCGGAAAACGCCGAACTGGCGGATATCTGCGCCGAACGCGGGATCAAGTTCATCGGCCCGTCGGCAGAAGTGATCCGCCGCATGGGCGACAAGACCGAAGCGCGCCGCAGCATGATCAAGGCCGGTGTGCCGGTCACGCCGGGCACCGAAGGCAACGTCGCCGATATCGCCGAAGCCCTCACCGAAGGCGACCGCATTGGTTACCCGGTGATGCTCAAGGCCACCTCCGGTGGTGGCGGTCGCGGCATCCGTCGCTGCAACAGTCGCGAAGAACTTGAACAAGCCTTCCCCCGTGTTATTTCCGAGGCCACCAAGGCGTTCGGTTCGGCGGAAGTGTTCCTGGAAAAATGCATCGTCAATCCCAAGCACATCGAGGCACAGATCCTCGGTGACAGCTTCGGCAATGTGGTGCATCTGTTCGAGCGCGATTGCTCGATCCAGCGGCGTAACCAGAAGCTGATTGAAATTGCTCCCAGCCCGCAGCTGACCCCGGAACAGCGCGCCTACATCGGTGACCTGTCGGTGCGCGCCGCCAAGGCGGTGGGTTACGAGAACGCCGGCACCGTGGAGTTCCTGCTCGCCGAGGGCGAGGTGTACTTCATGGAGATGAACACCCGGGTGCAGGTGGAACACACCATCACTGAAGAAATCACCGGCATCGACATCGTGCGTGAGCAGATCCGCATCGCTTCGGGCCTGCCGCTGTCGGTAAAACAGGAAGACATTCAGCACCGTGGTTTCGCGTTGCAGTTCCGCATCAACGCCGAAGACCCGAAGAACAACTTCCTGCCAAGTTTCGGCAAGATCACCCGTTACTACGCGCCCGGCGGTCCCGGCGTGCGCACCGACACGGCGATCTACACCGGCTACACCATCCCGCCGTTCTACGATTCCATGTGCCTGAAACTGGTGGTGTGGGCGTTGACCTGGGAAGAAGCCATGGACCGCGGCCTGCGTGCCCTGGACGACATGCGCCTGCAAGGCGTGAAGACCACCGCCGCCTACTACCAGGAAATCCTGCGCAACCCGGAATTCCGCAGCGGCCAGTTCAACACCAGTTTCGTGGAAAGCCACCCTGAGCTGACCAACTACTCGATCAAGCGCAAACCCGAAGAGCTGGCCCTGGCCATCGCCGCCGCCATCGCCGCCCACGCAGGCCTGTGAGGAATACAACAATGTCCAAGACTCCTGTTTCCAAAAAAATATTCGTAACCGACACCATCCTGCGCGACGCACACCAATCGTTGCTGGCGACCCGCATGCGCACCGATGACATGCTGCCGATCTGCGACAAGCTCGACAAAGTCGGCTACTGGTCCCTGGAAGTCTGGGGCGGCGCGACCTTCGACGCCTGCGTGCGTTTCCTCAAGGAAGACCCGTGGGAGCGCCTGCGCAAACTGCGTGCCGCGTTGCCTAACACCCGCCTGCAAATGCTGCTGCGTGGCCAGAACCTGCTGGGCTACCGCCACTACAGCGACGACGTGGTCAAAGCCTTCGTCGCCAAGGCTGCCGTGAATGGCATCGACGTGTTCCGCATCTTCGACGCCATGAATGACGTGCGTAACCTGCGCGTGGCCATCGAAGCGGTCAAAGCTGCCGGCAAACATGCCCAGGGCACCATCGCCTACACCACCAGCCCGGTGCACACCATCGAGGCATTCGTGGCCCAGGCCAAGCAAATGGAAGCCATGGGTTGTGACTCGGTGGCGATCAAGGACATGGCCGGCTTGCTGACCCCGTACGCCACCGGCGAACTGGTCAAGGCGTTGAAGGCCGAGCAAAGCCTGCCGATCTTCATCCACTCCCATGACACCGCCGGCCTGGCTGCGATGTGCCAGCTCAAGGCGATCGAAAACGGTGCCGACCATATCGACACCGCCATTTCCAGCTTCGCTTGGGGCACCAGCCACCCGGGCACCGAGTCGATGGTCGCCGCCCTTAAAGGCAGCGAATTCGACACTGGCCTGAGCCTGGAACTGCTGCAGGAAATTGGCCTGTACTTCTACGCCGTGCGCAAGAAGTACCACCAGTTCGAAAGCGAATTCACCGCCGTCGACACCCGCGTGCAAGTCAACCAGGTGCCGGGCGGGATGATTTCCAACCTGGCCAACCAGTTGAAAGAGCAGGGCGCACTCAACCGCATGAGCGAAGTGCTGGCCGAAATCCCGCGTGTGCGTGAAGACCTTGGCTTCCCGCCGCTGGTCACGCCAACCTCGCAGATCGTCGGCACCCAGGCGTTCTTCAACGTGCTGGCCGGCGAGCGCTACAAAACCATCACCAACGAAGTGAAGCTCTACCTGCAAGGCGGCTACGGCAAGGCGCCGGGCACCGTGAACGAGAAGCTGCGTCGCCAGGCGATTGGCAGCGAAGAGGTGATCGACCATCGCCCGGCCGACCTGCTCAAGCCGGAGATGACCAAGCTGCGCGGCGAAATCGGCGCATTGGCCAAGTCCGAAGAAGACGTGCTGACCTACGCCATGTTCCCGGACATCGGGCGCAAGTTCCTCGAAGAACGTGACGCCGGCACCCTCACACCTGAAGTGCTGTTGCCGATCCCCGAAGCCGGCGGTGTAGCCCGTGCCGGTGGCGAAGGCGTGCCGACCGAGTTCGTCATCGACGTGCACGGCGAAAGCTACCGCGTGGACATCACCGGTGTCGGCGTGAAAGCCGAAGGCAAGCGCCACTTCTACCTGTCCATCGACGGTATGCCCGAAGAAGTGGTGTTCGAGCCGCTCAACGAGTTTGTCAGCAGCGGCGGCAGCAAGCGCAAGCATGCAACCGAGCCGGGCCATGTCAGCACGGCGATGCCGGGCAACATCGTCGACGTATTGGTCAAGGAAGGCGACGTGGTCAAAGCCGGCCAGGCGGTGCTGATTACCGAAGCCATGAAGATGGAAACCGAAGTGCAGGCAGCGATTGCCGGCAAGGTAACCGCCGTTCATGTGGCCAAGGGCGACCGGGTCAACCCTGGCGAAATCCTGATTGAAATCGAAGGCTGATCCAGCCTTCGACACTACCGCTTAATCCTCGGGGGGGCAGGTGCTCCCCTTTTTTTTGTCTGGCATTCAGGCGCCGGCAGGCGCTTTGCGCTTGAAACTGATGAAAACGCCGGTGCGTGTGTAGATCAACTCCGGAACCAGGGTGTTGAGGTTGCTGGTGATTGCGTCGAATCGGCCTTCGATCTGTCGGGCGTCGATGACGCGTAATTGACGGGTAAGTAACTCGTCGCTTTCGTTATCGACATGGAGGTTGAGCGCGGCACCGTCGAGGTTGACACGATTACCGACTTTCAACGTGCTGTGGGCCTCGCCCTTGCCTACGCTGAACGCGAGGCTTGAGCCGTGTTCCATGTGCAGGTCATGCTTGATTCGGGTTCGGCTATGAGGGGGCGAGTCCAGCCGCAGCGTGCCTGCGACATTGAGCCTGTCCACCGTGCCGCCCGTGTAGGTACCGCCCGACTCAACCGTGATGGCGCCGCTGATGCGGCTTTGGTTGATCAGCGTTGCGCCGCTATGGACCCGACCTTGCTGGTTGGCATCCAGCGTGCCGTTAAGTGTCCAGGCGCCAGTGCTCACCTTCAGGTGCTGCATTCGGCGGGCACCGCTGAAGGTGCCGCCCTTGGCATCCTCCAGAATGACGCGGTTGGAGCCGCTGCCACCGTCTACGGTGCCGTTGAATTGGGCGCCATTGCGCACGGTCAACACGTCGTCGCCACCGCCCATGTCCAGGGCGAGGCCGTTGGTCCCGCTGATCACGCCGTTATTGGTGATGCTGTCATTGAATGCACCGATCAGTTTTACCCCGTAGCCGTTATGGCCGCTGATGGTGCCCTCGTTGACCAGCCGGGTTTTCCCATGGGCTGGCCCCAAGTCACCGTTGTCGACCAGTA
Organism: Pseudomonas sp. Leaf15; assembly: GCF_001421425.1. NCBI lineage: Bacteria > Pseudomonadati > Pseudomonadota > Gammaproteobacteria > Pseudomonadales > Pseudomonadaceae > Pseudomonas > Pseudomonas sp. Leaf15. The sequence goes on along the minus strand of NZ_LMKI01000033.1, from coordinate 270,489 downwards.
CCCCGTGATGGGCGCCGCGAATGACCCCGTAGTTGTGGATTTCGCCGCCGCCCATGGCGATGCCTTCGCTGGTATTGGGCGCGCCGTTTTTATCTGCACCATTGGCGCCTGTTCCCTCAATGATGCCGTAGTTGCGAATCCGGGCGAGCTTGTCGATATCCAGGCCATCGCCATCGCCGTCATTCTGCTTGGGGCGTTGGGTATCAGCGCCCGTGATGATGCCGTAGTTGGTGACCTGTGCATCGCCTTTGGACTTTAAACCAGCACCTTTGTGGCCGCGTATCAGGCCTGAATTGAGAAGCGCCACGTCGTCGGTTGCCTTTATGCCATTGCTGCCGCCGCCCACAATGCCGTGATTGACGACCGTGCCCCCTGCGCGGTTCAGGCTGATGCCGCTGTAAGACTCTTTGAACCGCATGGAAGGGCCGGTGGAAATGTGCCCATCGTTCCTGAACAGGCCACCAGCGGTGATCTCAACGGCGTTACCGGTTTCAACATGCACAGAGGCACCGGCTGCATGAGGCATTGCTGCTGAAAGGGAGGGAGCAGGGATACAGGCAGGAGGATGGAAGGATACGCGTGACATGGATTTCGACCTCGTGTGTGCTTGAGGTCGAAAACTAACGTAGGCGAATGCCGGTTTATGTCGGTCGGTTGGACTAATGAGCGTAAGACCGCTCGCTATCTATGCAGTGCTTGCGGTTAGAAGCTCATCTTCCACTCACCCATCAACCCCTGGTTGCGGCTATACGTACCGGCTTGGGCGCTGTAAGTCAGGCCCACGCTGTGTTCGGTCGACAGGGCGAGGTCCAGACCGGCTTGCATGTCGAGGCTATTGCGGTCCAGCGAGGTGCCGGTGATGTCGAAGCTGTCGATGTGCCCCGGTGCGGCGCGAGAGGATTGACGCACTTGGCTGTCGACTTCGCCGTAAAGATGTTTCCAACGGGTACTCAGGTGGGGCGTGAGGCTCATCCGATTGTCGAACCGGTACACCGTGGCCAGCCGCAGGCCAAAGGTGCTGTTCAGGTTTTGCTGGGTCTGTGAGCCGACGTTCAGCGCGGTCAAGCCGCCCTTTTCCTTGAAGCTGTCACGGTGATAGCGCTGATAGCCCAGGCCTGCGAAGGGCTCTACGTGCACGTCGGCAGTGCCCAATTGGTAGCCCAGCTCGGAAAACACCGTTTGGCTTTGAGCGTTGTAGTTGCCCTGCAGTTGCTCCTTGAAGTCGAGCACGTTGACGTCACGTGTGTTCTTGCCCGCATGATCGCTGTAGAGCGCCCCCAGGCGCAGGGCCAATGGGCCGTCCTGGCGCACGGCATAGCCGCCAAGGTGCAAGCTGTCGAGTTCGCCTTTGAAACGTTGGGCTTGCAGCTCGCTGGTGGACTTGGCGCCCATTACACCGACTCGCCAGGCGTCACCCACGGCCCAATCGGCGCCCAGCATCAGGCCTTTGGTGCCCTGTTTGAGCCCGTTGCTGCCGCCTTGTTTGTCGAGATTGCCGCCGTTGCTCATACCCTGCACCCAGAAGTGGCCATCGCCATCGTTGGGAAGTGTGCGCAGGGTTGAGAGCAAATGGTTGCTGATTTGCGTCGTGGCATGTTGGGTCGCGCCTGCCAGGTTGGCATTCTGGCTGCCTGCCAACTGCTCGAGCGCCGCGCCCAGGCCGTCCGGTTGTTGGGACAATGCATCACCGAGGTGTTGCAGGCCTTTGATTGTTTTCGAGCTCAGGTCGCCGGCTTGCAGCGCGCGTTGCAACGCAGGTTTAAGCACCGCTGCCAGTTGCTGGCCGTTGTGAGTCGTCGCCTGGTTGAAGTAGCTGTCCAGCGGCACGATGGGCGCCGGCGGATGCGGATACCCAGGGTCATTGGACAGGTCCAGCTCGAACTGAAAAGGCGCACTTGCCAGGGCAAAAGGGGTACTGGCCACGCCAACAGCCAGGGTAATGGCGCGTGCAAGGTTTAAGACATGGAAGGGCATGAAGTCGTAGCCTCTGATGAGTGAGGCCGGGAATTTAGCGAGATGGCGGGGCGATAACTGTCAGGCTATCGACCCCTGGTTTGAGGGAGTTGTCTGTACTGCGGCGCGATTAAAAACGCAGGTGCCGTTGGCCCGTCAGCGCAGGGTTGCGGCGGCTGTTGCCTTGAGCGTCACTGTCACGCCTGGCGTGTTGAAGCTGCTTCACCCCCGCCGCACATAGCCTTTGCCGTAGTGACGCTCCAGGCGCGCCTGGATCAGTTCCAGCCCGAGGGACATCACCCAGTAAATGATCGCGGCGGTCGTGAGCATTTCGATGTATCGATAGCTTGATCGCCCGTAAGACTGCGCCAGGAACATCACTTCCCACACGCCCATTACCGAGATCAGGGACGAGTCCTTGAGCATGGAAATGAACTGGTTGGTGGCGGGCGGCACGATGGTGCGCATGGCCTGGGGCAGGGTGACGTGCCAGAAGATCGCGCTGTCACGCATGCCCAGGGCCAGGGCGGCTTCCCGTTGGCCGTGGGGAACGCCAAGGATGCCGGCGCGGAAGATTTCGCTCAGGTAGGCGCCGTAATTCAGTGAGAGCGCGATGATCCCGGCGACGATGGCGCCTGGCACCAGGCCCAGTTGGGGCAGGCCCAGATAAATCAGCAGGATCTGGATCAACAGCGGCGTGCCGCGAAAGAACGACGCGTAAAAACTCGCAATGCCAAAGGCCACGGCGCTTTTCGACAGGCGCCCCAGCGCGGTGATAAAACCCAGCACCGACGAGGCGACTATCGAGCAAAGGCACAGAAACAGCGTCAGCGCTGCGCCTTGCAAAAACCCGTTGGGCGCCAGGTGCACGCCGACCAGGTTGGGCAGCTTGTCGAGGATGATCGAGAACTTCAGGTCAAAGCTCAGGAAGAAGCTGGCGAACAGGCAAAACAGCGCTGCCCACGTCAGGTACAACCGCGTACGAAAGCCAAAGAGTTGCTGTAGCCGCGATGCGTTCACCGGCGGCTTGGGTGGTGTCGGGAAGGCGGTCATTTGCTGATATCGGCGCCGATCCATTTTTGCGACAGCTTGCTTAAGGTGCCGTCCTGTTTCAACTGCGCGAACACTTCACGCACCTTGGCGTCCCACTGCGGGTCACCTTTCTCGATGGCCACCGAATTGGGCTCGGCATACAGCGATTCACCGGCGAGCTTGAAGCGCTTGTCCTGATTCAGGCGCGGTTGGGCCGTGACCAGGTTGGTGAGGATCGCATCCAGGCGCACACCGGCGCCCAGGCCCAGGTCCTGGAAGGCGACGTTATCGGTGTCGTACGGGGCGATCTGCACATCCTCGAACGGGTACTGAAGTTGCGTATCTTCGGCGCCTTCGATTACCAGGTTCTTGTTCAGGTAGCTCTCGTAGCTGGACGCGCTGGTGAGGCCGACTTTCTTGCCGCTGAGGTCTTTGGCGCCGTGGATGCGCTCATCCTTGGCATTTACAACGATCACCGCAGGCGAGGCGTAGTACTCCACCGGGAAATCAAACACCTCGGCGCGTGCCTTGCTCGGGGTCATGGAGCAGATGCAAATATCGTAGCGCCCGCCCCAGCGACCGGCGGCAATCACATCCCAGGACGGCGTTTCCAGACGCAGCTTCACGCCTAATTTCTGCGCCACGGCCTTGGCCACGTCAACGTCAAACCCATCGAGTTGGTTTTGCTCGTTGAGAAACGAGAACGGCGGGTAGCTTTCCATCAGCACGCCCACCAGTTCTTTCTTTTGCTCAACCCGGTCTAGGGTTGCACCGCCAAAGGCTTGGGTAGAGGCAGCCAGCATCGTCAGGCCCAGGGCCAACAGCGGTTTAAGTTTCACAATCGACACCTGAATAAGAAAAGGGTTGTTATTAACCAGACGGTACGCATTAAATAGTTATAAGAACGACTCTCATAGTGAGTTATTTTCATAAGCATATGAGTAAAAAGCATATGGGCGCAGCAAACGCAGTAATTCTCGATGGTGGCATGGGCCGTGAACTGCAACGCCGGGGCGCGCCGTTTCGGCAGCCGGAGTGGTCGGCATTGGCGTTGAGCGAAGCGCCGCAAGCCGTTGAGGCGGTGCACACGGCTTATATCCAGAGCGGTGCCAACGTGATCACCACCAACAGCTACGCGGTTGTGCCATTTCATATTGGCGAAGCGCGGTTTGCTGCCGAAGGCCAGGCCCTTGCGGCGTTGGCGGGTGAATTGGCCCGACGTGCGGTACAGGCTTCAGGCCAGACGGTGCGTGTGGCAGGCTCATTGCCGCCGCTGTTCGGCTCCTACCGGCCCGACTTGTTCGAGGCCGGCCGAGTCAGCGAACTGCTGACGCCACTGGTGAATGGCCTGGCGCCCCATGTCGACTTATGGTTGGCGGAAACCCAGAGTTCAATCGTTGAGGCACGGGCAATCCACGCCGGCTTGCCGCAGGACGGAAAACCGTTCTGGCTGTCGTTTACCTTGAAGGATGAAGACACCGATGAGGTGCCACGCCTGCGTTCTGGCGAACCAGTGGCAGACGCAGCTGAAGCGGCCGCGCAACTGGGTGTGGCGGTGCTGCTGTTCAATTGCAGCCAGCCGGAGGTGATTGGCGCAGCCATTGATACCGCGCGCCAAACGTTTGAGCGCCTGGGGGTGAGCATTCAGATCGGCGCGTACGCTAACGCCTTCCCGCCGCAACCCAAGGAGGCCACCGCGAACGATGGCCTCGACCCGCTGCGTGACGATCTCGACCCGCCCGGCTACTTGCACTGGGCCGCCGACTGGCAGGCACGCGGTGCCAGCCATTTGGGCGGTTGCTGCGGGATTGGGCCGGAGCACATTGCCGTGCTCGCCCAGAAGCTGGTCTAAGGCTTAAATCGCCTGGCGGCGACACTCCGCCAGGCCTTTGAGCTGACCAGAACCGGCCTGGTTCGCTTCGGACAGCCACTCTTCAAAGCCTGCGCCCACGGTGGGCCATTCCGAATCCAGAATCGAATACCACGCGGTATCGCGGTTCTGCCCCTTCACCACCATATGCTGGCGGAACACCCCTTCAAAGCTGAAGCCCAGGCGTTCGGCCGCGTATTTTGAGCGGGCGTTGCCGTTGTTGCACTTCCATTCCAGACGACGGTAGCCCTGCTCGAACGCGTATTTGGCCAGCAAGTACACAGCCTCGGTGCTTTTCGGCGAGCGTTGCATTGGTGCGCCGAAGGTGACGTGGCCGATTTCGATGCGGCCCTGGGCCGGCACGATGGACATCAGGCTGAGGATGCCTTGCACATCGCCGCTGGCGCGGTCGATCACGCTGAAGAAATACGGGTCGCTGTTGGCGGCATGGTTGTTGAGCCAGGCATCGAACGCGGCGCGCTCGGGGAAGGGGCCGTAAGGCAAATAGTCCCAGAGTTTCGGGTCGGCGCCCGGGCCTTCGAGGGCGCGGAACAGGCCGTCGGCATGCCGCGCCGGGTCGAGTTTTTCCAGGCGGATAAAACGCCCTTCCAGCAGGTGAGCCGTGGGCGCCGGGACGCCTTTCCAGTCGGCGGGTGAGATAGGCATGCTGCGCTCCTTAAAGACCTTTGCGAAATTGAATAAAACCTGGGCGTTCGGCGATGCGTTCGTACAGCGCAATCGCGGTGGCGTTGGTCTCGTGGGTCAACCAGTGCACCTTGGCACAGTTATCGGCCTTGGCGGTGGCGTAGACGAATTCGATCAATTTGCGGCCCACGCCGGTGCCGCGTTGGGCCGGGTCCACCAGCAGGTCCTGCAGGTAGCAGGAATTCTCGATACTCCAGTTGGAGCGATGGTAGATAAAGTTGACCATGCCCACCGCCTTGCCTTCCTGCCAGGCGAGCGCTGAATGGGTCGGCTCGTTGGCATCGATCAGGCGTTGCCAGGTGCTTTGGCTGACGGCGTCCGGCAGTTCGGTTTCGTAGAACTTCAAGTACGCCTGCCACAGCGGCAGCCACGCGGCGTGGTCGGCGGCAGTCACCTGGCGGATGTCGATCTGACTCATTCTGAAACTCCTTGGGGAATAAAGCGCGCGAGGGTCTGGTCGCGCACATCCATGCTGGCAGCCAGGCCTTCGCGCACGCCGGCAATATCGGCTGGGCTGCGGTTCTGGCTGAGTTTGCGCTTGCCGATCAGGCGCTCGACGGGCAGGGCGAAGCCGACAATGGCCTTGAGCATGCCGTCAATGTAGTCGGCCGGTGCGTCGCTGACTTTCCATGGCTGGGCGCGGTTGCCTTCGTGGCGATCGGTGAGGGCGGTGACCACCGCGAGCAGCCGCTCGGCGTCGGTAAATACCTCAGCCTTGCCGTAGGCATGCACGGCGATGTAATTCCAGGTGGGCACCACTTTGCCGTGCTCGGCCTTGGCCGGGTAAAACGCCGGGCTGATATAAGCGTCGGCACCGGCAAAGATCACCAGTGCTTCGCTGCCATTTTGCAGGTCACGCCATTGTGGATTGGCCTTGGCCAAATGCCCGTACAGCGTGCCATTCGGGCCTTCATCGGGGTTAAGCAGCAGCGGCAAATGGCTGGCCTGCAGGCCTTGCTCACCAAAGGTCACCAACTGCGCCAGGCGGGTGTGCTGGATCAGTTGCTGCAGTTCAGGCAAATCATCGAGGGCAAAGGCAAGTGGTGTGTACATGGAAATTTTCCTTGGCGAATGCCTGCATCCTAGGCAGGCTAATGGTTCGTTGTAAGAGCCATCTGGCACCAATTTCATAGGTCCAATATGTCGCCCATCACGCCGCCGCTGTCGTTCAACCCCGCAGGTATCGAACTGGATCGTCGCCAGGGGCTTACTCGACAACTCTACGAAGCTCTGCGCCAGCGGGTGCTGGACGGGCGGCTGGTGAGCGGCACGCGCTTACCCGCCACGCGGGATCTGGCGGCGGCCCTGTCGATCTCGCGCAACAGCGTAGTGCGCGCCTACGATCAGCTGTACGCAGAAGGGTTTATCGAAAGCCGGGTGGGTGACGGCACCTATGTGGCCCAACTGCCCACGGCAAAAAAACTATCCACAAAAGTATCCACAGGGTTTTCAACAGGGTTATCCCCAGCCTTATCCACAAAATGGGCGGATTTGCCGGAAGATCTGGACAATGAAGTTATCCACAGGGCGGGCCTGGCACGGGTAAAAAACAACCACCTGGCTCACCCTCCGGCTGGACCGCCTCGGGCATTTCGAGTGGGTGTGCCGGCCTTCGACCTGTTCCCGTTTGATATATGGGCCAAGCTGAATGGGGCGTTCTGGCGCAAGCCGAACCTGGAACTGCTGTGCTATGGCGACCCGGCCGGTGACGATCGTTTGCGCGGTCTGATCGCCGCCTATTTGCGCAGTTCCCGTGGCATGCAATGCACAGCTGAACAAATTGTGATCACCAGTGGCGCGCAGCAAGCGATTAGCCTTTGTGCACAGTTGCTGGTCGAGCCTGGGGACGGCGTGGCGGTGGAAAACCCTGGTTATCGAGCTGCCGGCCATGCGTTCGCCCTGGCCGGCGCGCGACTGCATGGCGTACCGGTAGACAGCGAGGGCATGGATAGCCAGGTGCTTAACACCCTGGATGACTGCCGTGTGGCCTATGTCACGCCGTCCCACCAATACCCCTTGGGCGTGGTGATGAGCCTGGCGCGGCGCCTGGAGCTGCTGGCCTGGGCCGAGCGTAGCGGCGGTTGGATCATCGAGGACGACTACGACGGCGAGTACCGTTACAGCGGCGCGCCCCTGTCGCCGTTGGCGGCGCTGGATCGCAGTGGGCGCGTGTTGTATGTCGGCACCTTCGGCAAGGTGGCGTTCCCGGCGTTGCGCCTGGGTTACCTGGTGTTGCCACCGGCGCTGGTGCAAGCCTTCACCCGCCGCCGTGCGGTGGATATGCGCCATTCCGAAGTCAGTACCCAGGCGGTGATGGCCGAATTCATGGCGGCCGGGCATTTCCAGCGGCACATCCGCCGCATGCGCCGCGCGGCCTTGAGCCGGCGCAACGCCTTGCTGGCCGGCTGGCCCGACGGCCTGCCCGGCGTGGGGGCCTTGCCCAGCGTTGCGGCGGGGTTGCACCTCACGGTGCGGGTGGACAGCCTGACCCGTGAGCAGGCGTTGCTCGCCCAGGCCCACGCAGCAAATGTCGAGATCAATGGCTTGAGCAGCTACTGGCTGGCAGACAGCGGCCCACCACCGGACCAGCGTGCCGGCCTGGTGATGGGCTTTGCCGCCGTGCCCGAGGCGGCTATCGCACAGGCGCTGGCACGCTTGCGCCAGGCATGGCAGCCGTAGGGGTGAAGAACAGCGACTTGGCCAGTTGATCGCTAATCGAGCTGCGATGAATTTCGATCTCCTCCCAGTCGTTACGCCCCGTGCGCTGGCGGGAACCACCGAGCCGTCGTTGTTCGCGGGTTTTGAGATGAGCCTTATCGAATACCTCCAGGGCGGCGTTTTTCTTTGAGTAGTGAAAGTGCGCGTACCACAGCACGGCATTGGTCTCTTTATCGCGTACTTCGTACTCGTCCAGATAGCCCTTTGGCGGCCCTTTGACGACGCTGCGAGTTGAGGTTTTTTGGATCCTTATCAGCCCTTGGCTATGCAACCACTCCACCCGCGCCGCAGTGGGCGGTTGCTGTTTGATCATGTCGATGTAGGTTTTTCTACCCAGGCGATAAAGCCGCTGTGCTTCGTCGTTGAGGTTGCGTTTGGTCGATGCGGCTGAGCCATGATCACTTTCGGTGAGATTGCGCCGGGTCAGCGCTTGCTCGATATCGTTTGATGCATCCTCCAGTTTTTTCGCATAGGCCTCGAACATATCTTGGATATCCTGGGGCGTGTGCCAGGGTTTACTCGAGAAGCCCTGATACTTGCGGGTTTCAGCTGGCGCGCTATCCAACAGCGTTTGCCCGGTGTTAATGCTGGTATCCAGGTCTACCGTGGCTGGCACTGGCGGTGGTGGGGTGACCTTTTGCCGCTTGACCCAGACGCCTGGGGTTTTTTCATGAAACGTAGCGAGCACTTTGCCCGTCACCGACGCTTTGACATCGAACAGCGTACTGTCGGACTCACGGGGTTGAGCTATTAAAACGCCGTCGTAGCGTGTCTTGATGACTTTGCGTTGTGGCGCGCGCGGCGCCTTTGAGCTGCCGGGTTTGGGTTCCAGGGCTTTTTTCTCGCGTAGCAGTTGCGCCAGGTCGTGAATGGCGATCTGGCTGAATTCGCCAATCTGCTGGCGAAAACTCTGAAGGCGGGGTTTCAGCAGAAACTGCGGGTGTTCGGCGTGCAGGTCCAGCAGACGTTCATCTGCACTGGAAAATTGCTCAACCAGGCTGTTGAGCACGTCAATGCGCTCATCCAGCGACGTGTCGTTACCCCTTTCCATAATTTCAGTGAAACTCTCGACGTTAAGTTCGGCTGTATCGACGCACTGGTCCATCTGCTCTCGCAGCGCGGCGGGGATCTGGCTTTGCTCTTCATCGATACACAAGTAGCGACCCAAGCCGATCTCCAGAGATTTGAGCTCAGTGAGGGTGAGCGTTGGCAACTCGCTCATGGTTTTGTGAATGACCGCCGCGCCTTCCTTTCCCAGCGCTTTGAGGTCGCTGAAGCGGTCATTGATGAACTCCAGACGTTTGATGATTGCCAGGTTCAAGGTGGACAGGTTTTGCGCGCTTTTCGCTTGGTTTTTATAGTCAATATCTACCTCGGCATTGAGGGTTGTGGACGACGATTTCAAGGCCTGCTCATAGCCCACCAATTGTTGTTCAATGGCTACTTGAGTCAGTTGTATTTGCTGCTTCAGGTATTCACTCATGTTGCTCTGATAGGTGGGCACGGCCTCGATGTTGCTCAAGGACTTCAACTGGCTGATCGCCTCGTCGTACGCCTTCAGCCGGTTGTCGACTTTACCTATGAACGCTGTACGCCGCAGGTCAGTGGAAGGGCCAGGGGCGGCGTCCAGTGCAGGCTCTGACTCAAGCACGTCCAGCTGTTGTCTGGCGGCGACTGCATCAAAGGCGTTGAGCTGGCTCATGAGTGCCGCAATGCGCTCAGGCTGATTGACCTTGACCGCACGCTGACGGTTTCGAAGGCCGCCGCCGCGCAGTCGCAAACGGATGTCAACGAACCACTGGCCCGCCAGATTGCCGATCAGCGGCGGGCCCGTACGCAACGGTGCCTTCGAGTCGATGATGATGACACTGTCATTTTCATCCACTCTCACCTCGAACCAATGCGCGCCAACCGGTGCATACCACTTGTCTGCAAGGGGGTACAGATTCAAGTGGCGCCCGGGCGTTTTGTTTTGCTCGCCAAGCTTATCGGGTTTGGCGATTTTGAAACTGTCGAGTGTCTTGGCCAGGCCCAAGCGGCTATGGCTCAGGGCCCCCAGGATGTGTACGGCGCCTTGATGCTTGACGGGTAGTTGGCTGTCGGGAATATTTGCTTGTTGCACAGCCGTATATTTTTTCTCGGTGAAGGGTGGTTTGCCGGCGGTTTCGATCGTTGTTGACTCGGATTCAGTTTCGATTTTCGGCGCCTCGAACTGTTCCAGCGGGCGAGGGTGGCGTAGGGCGATGTGCAGGGTCAGCGCCATGCCCAAGTTGAGGAATACATCCACTAACGCTGTCCACGAGGCGTGTTGATCCCCTTTGTTCACAGCTTCCTCGGTGGCTTGCAGGTCGTCCATGATTTGCCAGATCCAGGCCGCAATGCCTACGGTGCGGCCCATGAACGGCAGGGCCGCGTTGAATATTTGCCAGCCGGTGTGTCGAAACGTAGCCCAGCGTTTCTGTACATTGGACACCGACTGACGGTCCGCCAATTCGACCATGGCGCTGGCATTGGCTTTGAACAGCGTTGCCAGGGCGTCATTGCCCACTTCTTCATCGGCCAGGGTCACGGGGCCGCTCATGTAAAGCAGGGTGAGGGGCTCGACCAGGGCTCGCACCACCGTCCACGGCGAGGGCAAGGTGTCGGGAAACACGTATTGGGCGTAATTGAAGCTCTGCGCTTGCGGCAGCCAGGCCAGCACCGATTCGCGCAAGGGGCGCTCATGTTTGATGGCGTACAGCAGGTTTTGCCGTGACGGGTATTGCATCAGTACCGGTTCCAGCAACGGGCGATAAAGCAGGCACGGACCGGCGTTGGCGTCCCTTGGACCGATCACGAACATATTGGCGACCACGTCGCGCTCATTGCCGGGCCGCAAGGTGGGTAAGAAGGCCAGGGCGCGGATAACAATGGGCTGCCCGTCTACGTGACGGTCGTGCTCATCGGTGTGCATCACGGCGGCAACGTAGCGGTAGCCGCGCTCATCAATTGCACCTTGTTTGCGAATTTTCATTTGCAGGGCCAGCAACGGCAGTTGCAGGCGTAGATGGCTGATGTAGAGCTGTTGCCGGAGACTGGATTGCTCAGCGTCATCGAGCAGTTTCTGTTTTATCAGCGCGGGGTAGTGTTCGCCGATATCAATGTCTTCGATCAAGTCTTTCAAATAGCTGAAGGTCAGCCAGCTGGGGACACCATTGTCATTGCCGTTGTAGCGCACCGTGGTGTTGCCGGTGGGCAGGCCGGTGAGGTTGTCCAACGTCAGATCGATCAGGCCGCGACGGGTGATGTCCACGCTGCCCGGTACGACGAACGTGCCCCATACCACCGGGCTTTCGATCACTACCTCAATTTTGTCCAGATTCAGGCGTGCACCGTCTTTATGCGACTGGATGCGGCTTTGCAGTTGCGTGCGGGCATAGTCGCGAATGGGGGCAATGCCGTCCTGGAATGTTTCGCCGTGATAATGGGTATGCAGTTGGGCCAGGTCGATCATGTAGCGGCTATAGGCGGCGGTGTCCGAGTCTGACGCCGAAGCCAGCCAGTCGGGCAGTTGATGATGAACCTCTCGGATACTCGAGAGTTGGTGATCGCTCAACTCTTCGATGCTGGGCACAATGCGGGCGACGGTGGCCGGGCTTGCCTGCTCCTCTGCCGGCTCCTCGACAAGGGCCTGGCTGTAACTGCCGATGGCGCGGATTTGTAGTTCGATCAGAGTACAGGCCAGAGTGTCGAAAAAGTTGCCTTCGGGTTCATACAGGCGCCATTGCAACGTGGTATCGCGCTTTGGCGCACTCAACCGGGCGGGCAGCGAGGCGCCGAATGCTTCAAGTGACTCAAAGGTTTCGTAACCGTTTACCAGCGAGTGCGTCAGGATCAGTGGGAGCTTGTCATGCTCGCCAACCAACACGGCGATGTCCATGAAACTGACGTGGGTGGACTCGCCGTCCCGGAGTAGATCGACATCAACCAGGTAGGTGTGACACTTGTAGCGATCATTCAGTGAGCGCCTGTCCCGGTCGGGCTCCTGGAACACTCCACGGGCCATGGCCGCTTGGTGCTCATCAAGGCCTTGCTCTTCGGTGACATTCCACACTTTCCTCAGCGAACTGGAAAACGCCTGCCAGCGTGGTCCGCTGCTACCGTTGGAGGCGTTCCAGAAGTTAAGTTGCTGTTCCTGAGAAGCGGTGAACAGCAAGTCGGATAACTCGTTGATCAAGCGTGCGATGGCATCGATCTTCACCGCAAGGTGCACAGGCGCCGCAGCGTTCGGCTGCAGCGTGAGGAAATGCTCGCCATCGATGTAAGTTACCCGCTCGCTGGACAGCGCTTGATGAGCCAGCACTGAGGTCAGGGATTGGGTAACGGCTGGCGCCGGTTCGACGGCGTCGCCCACGATATGCCAGCGAGGGCTGACCACCATGGCCAGGTCGGGGTCGATATTGACGGTGGGGTAGAGTTCTTTGAGTGCCGAGCGCAACGTGGTGGCGGCGACCTCGTGGGTGGTGGGCCCGGTGGTTAACTGGGTGAGCAGTTCATAGGCGCTGGGGGGGCGATGATTGTTGTTAAGTAGATCGTTGGGCATGGGTTGCTCCTCTGCAATCGCTGGCCCGGACGGGCGTTGAGGATGTGCAAGGTAGCGATGGCCGTTGCCGGGAGGACGGTAGATAAATAGCGACGGCTGCGCTAAATCAGCTCAGAGGAGCTTGTCCGCAAAGGCCCCATGCACAAGGTGGGAACATGAGTCCTTCACGGGCACTGAGGTTACTTCACCTTGAAAAACAAGCGTTGGGCCTGGTCCCGGTTGATTTCGCTGAGGTAGAACGCGGTTTTTTGCTGTTCGTTGAGGCCATCAAGACTGTCGGCATCTACTCCTCGGGCTTGCTCTTGAGGGGTTTTCAAGCGGCCCCGGAGAAAGGCCCTGGCGGGCACCCATTCGGTCGAATAATGGAAGTGTGCATACCACAGCACCGTTTTATCACTGCGGTTACTCAGGGTGTACTCATCCAGGTAGACCTTGGCAGGCCCTTTGAGTCGGCGACGTTTGACGGTTTTCGTGATCACGATCTCGTTGTTTTGCTTAAGCCATTCCACGCCACTGATTGTGGGGGGGCGTTGTTTGATCATTTGCAGTTTTTGGCGCGCAGCCTCTTGATAGAGTGCCTGTGCCGCGTCGCTCAGCTGTTTGTCGACCAGAACCGCCGAGCCCTGGCTGCTCTCGGTGGCGTTGCTTTGGGTGAGGGCCTGCTCAATGTTTGCAGAGGCCTGTTCCAGTTTCAACGCGTGCTGGTGGTACAGCCATTCGATGCCAGTGGCGCTGCGCTCAGGTTTGATGGCCTGTTGGCCAGTGCGTTGCTTGAAGGCTCCCAGCCCGTCCAGCAGTTCCTTTGCCTGGCTGATACTGGTGGCGACGTCCAGCGTAGTGGTGGTAGTGGTGGTCTCGATGGGATTGACGTGCTGCACCCACACACCTGGCGTTTTTTCGTGGAAGGTCGCCATGATCTGCTGGTTGAGAGGAGAGATGACATCCACCATGCTGGTTTCATCGCCGGTCTCTGTCAGTCGTGGTACTCCCACCAATACCCCGTTATAGCGCGTGTGAATGATTTTTTTCTTTGCTCTTGGCGGTGTTGACGGCGGTGTCGGTCGGCTTCTGAGCGTGTCCCGATCCGCGTGCAGCAGTTCCAGGTTACCCAGGGTTTCGCGGTAGAAATCGCGGATTTTTTCGCGCAAGGTCGTGATACGTGCAGGCAGCGCTGCGTCAGGAAACTCGTCTGGAAAATCCTGCAGGCGTTCGTCGATGATCTTGAACTGTTCGATCAGGCTGCCGAGGGTTTCGATGCGTTCATCCAAGCGCGCCTGGCTACGCTCCACCGAGGTTTCATGCAAGGCTTGAATCGACAGGTTGGCGTTGTCGACGATGGTGTCAATGGCACTCCAGGCTGAGGAGGCTGTGGCGATGCTGTGGTCGTCCAGGCATAAATTGCGCGCCATCGACACTTGCAAGGCCCTGAGGTCACGGGCGGTGTAGCTCGGCAATTTTGTTCTGAATTTGCGAATTTGCTCGAATCCCAACTCACCCAGCGCTTTGAGTTGAGTGAGCCGCGTTTGGGTGTAATTCAGGCGCTGGATCATGTCCTGGCTTAATTCGGTCATGATGCGGGCATCGTCGATATGACGTTCCTCGGGATGGCTGATTTGGTGCTCGATCTGATCCAGCACGGTTTTGAGTTGAGGTGTGAAGGCGACTTGCGCTTCGGTGATACCGGTTCGGGTCAGCTCCAATTGGGCGCTCACGTAACGGATCGCGTGTTGCTGATAGTCAGTGCTCGGGGAGAACACGTTCAATATCTTGAGCTGTTGCAGTGCCTTTTCGTAGTCGCCGCTCTGGCTCTCGAGTTTTTGCAGGTAGGTTTGGCGGCTGACCTCGGGGGACGCGCTGTCCGACATCGCCAGGCGGGCCTGTTGCAACTCAAGTTGCGCAGTGGGTTTGTTTTGCTCAAATAGCCTCAAGCGTCTTTTGGCTTCTAGCGCGTTGATCTCAGCCTTGGATTTTGACTGCTCCCGCAGGTGCTTGGAGCCGGCACCGCGCAGGCGCAGACGAGCGTCGATAAACCATTGGCCCTGAGCGTTATGAATCAACGCCGGCCCTGTTCGACCGGGTTGCTTCGGGTCGATGATGACCACTGCTTCATCTTCACCGGCACTGACCTCAAACCAGCGTTCCCCTACGGGGGCGTAGTATTTTTGTGCCTGATGAAAGAGATGCCGGTACTGGTTTTCTGAGGTTTCAGCCTCGCCGAGGCCTTGCGGTTTGCTGACTTTGAAGCTGTCGAGCACGGTGGCGAGTTCGCCGGGCATGCGCTTGATTGCGCCGCTGGTGTGTAAATGCGGCAAATGTGTAGCCGGCAACTCCTTGGTCAGTGTCGCCTCTTGTTTGATCGTGACATGTTTTGCGCGGATTGCCTCGGCCAGCTTTGGCGTGGTCTTGCGTGGGTAGCCGGTACGGTGGCCGCGGCTGGCGGCGTGCAAAGTGATCGCCATGCCGAGGTTCAACAGGACATCGGTGAGTGCCGACCACTCGGCCTGTTTCTCATCGTGTTCATGCGCTTGGACAAAGGTTTGCAGTTGATCGACCACCTGCCAGATCCAGGCCCCTGTGCCGATGGTGCGTCCGAGAAACGGCAGTACACCATTGAAGATTACCCAGCCGGCGTGTTTGAAAGTTGCCCAACGGCTTTCGGCATTGGACACCGATTGGCGGTCGGCCAGCTCTACCAGCGCCTGGGCATTGGCTTTGAACAGTGTGGTGAATCGATCACCGTTGAGTTCCTGAGTGCCCAGGCTCATTGGCCCGCTCATGGTCCATAGCTTGTCGGGCTCCACCAGGAAATCGGCAACCGCCCAAGGCGAAGGCAGCGAGCCGGGAAATACATAGTTGCTGTAGTCGCTGCGGACCGCGTCCGGCAGCCAGGCCAGGACCGACTCGCACAAGCTGCTCGATTGCGCGATCGTATAGATGAGGTTGGCCGGCGATGGGAACTGCATCAGGGCCGGTGTGAACAGCGGCCGGTACAACAGGCATGGGCCGGCCACCGGGTCTTCGGGGCCGATCACGTACATGTTGGCGACCGTGTCCGTAGAGGCATCTGTGCGTCTTATGGGTACAAAGGCCAAGGGCCTGAGCACTATGGTCTGCCCGTCGACTTTGCGGTCAGCGGCCTGTTCTTGCATCACCGCCGCCACATAACGGTAGCCACGCTCGTCAATGTTGCCTTCCTGGCGAATCTTGGCCTGCAGGGCCTGCATTGGCAGTTGGATACGCAGGTGTTGGCTGTATAGCGTATTACGGCGTGCCGATTCCTGAGTATCGTCCAGCAGCTTTTCCTTGATCAGCGCGGGATAGGTGCGGCCAATATCGACAGCGGTGGCCAGCGTTTCAAAATAAGTGGTGGTCATCCACTCAGGCAAGTTGAAACCATTGGTGGTCTTGACGATTTTGGTGCCGACCGGCACCGCAATCAGGTTTTGCAGAGCCAGTTCAACCAGGCTGAAGGTAGTGGTCTCGACCTGGCCCGGAACTACGAAAGTACCCCATACGACCGGCTTCTTTACTTGTAGGAAAATCTTCTCCAAGGGCAGGTTGGTGCTATCTGGGTGGTCCTTGATCACCTTTTCCTTGATGACCTTCAACGCGTAGGCCTCGATAGTCGGAATGTCGTCCAGGAAAGAGCGGCCGGTATTCTGGTTATGCAGCGCGGCAAGGTCTTTGAGGTGCCGAGCATAAAAATTCGAGTCGCTGGGTGAGGCGTTTGTCAGCCAATCGGGCATCTGGTTGCGGTACCACGCCAGGTCCGGGCTGCTTTGCGCAGGCGGCGGGGCAGCAGCAGGTGGCGTGCCCAGGGCGACATCGACGTTGTTGGCTTTGTGCAGTTCGGAGAAGTCGATTTCAGCGATGGTATCGACTTGCAGTGACACCAATGCACAAGCCTGGTGATCAAAGAAATCGCCGTCCGGTTCAAACAGGCGCCATTGGATTTGTTGGTCCGTGGCAGCGTCCGACAGGTGCGCGGGCAAGGACTTGCCCAGGTGCTCCAGCGAGGGAAACTTTTCATAACCCTTGAGCAGCGAATGCGTGAGGACCGTGGTTTTCCCTTCATGTTCGCCGATCAATACCGCGATGATCACATCATTAAGGTGCTTGACCTGCCCTTCATCATCGACTCGGTCGATATCGACCAGGCAGGCCCTGAGCTTGTAGAGGTCGTTGTCCTTTCTATCGGCTTTGTCGGGGTGAGTGAACAGGGCGCGGGCCATGGCACACTCAGTCGCACTCCAGTCATCGGCGGTCTCGACATTCCACACCGCACGCAACAGGTTCGACAACGCATGCCAATGCGGACCGCTGCCGGTAGTTTGGTTCCAATGCGTGATCATTTGTTGCTGGTAGGCCCGCAGCATCGAGGGCGCCAGGAAGTTAATGGTCTTGGCGATTTCAGTGACACGCACGGGCAGGTGTACCGCAGGCTCCACGATCGGTTGACGGGTAAGAAAGTGCTCGCCTTCGATGCACAAGAGTGGCACTGCCAGCACCGCTTGTTTGGCGAGGACGTCACTGAGGGCCTGGTACTCAGTGGGGCCGGCTCTGACTTGGTCGTCCTCCAGTTGCCAAGTCGACGTCGCGAGCATGACGGTGTCCGGGTCGATATCCAGTGTCGGGTAATGTTCCTGCAACGCCTCACGCAACAGGAGGGTCGCTGTCTCTCTGAATGAAGGGACGATATAGAGTTGGGTGAGCAGCGCTATCCGTTTATCCGGGCGATGGGTGTTCAAGGGCGTAGTATTTAAAGCGGGGGCGTTCATGGTGAGGCATCCCTGTCTGGCCGTTAGATGGAACTAGCCCGAGGTAAAGGCTAGGGCTTTCCATGCTAGGGCGCGGCCAGGCAGAGAGGCGGTGCTTACATAGGCCTGTTTTCGAATCCAGGCGTCGGTCAGGTGCCGGATTTGATCTTGGTCCAGGCCCGTGTTCTGGCCCGCTCGGCTTTGCTGTCCAGGGGCTTGAGGGTATAGAGCGTAGCCATCGCCGCCTCGGTCGGGTACAGGTTGGGGTTGTGGCGAATGGCCGGGTCGACCAGCTCGGTGGCGTCCTTGTTCGGGTTGGGATAGCCGACAAAATCGCTGACCGGCGCAATCACATTGGGTTGCAGCAGGTAGTTGATAAAGGTGTAGGCGTCGTCCGGGTTTTTTGCGCCTTTGGGGATGGCGAGCATGTCGAACCAGATCGGCGCGCCTTCCTTGGGCAGGCGCATGTCCACCGTCACGCCATTCTTGGCTTCTTTGGCGCGGTTGGCGGCCTGGGAAAAGCTGCCGGAATAGCCCACGGCCACGCAGATATCACCGTTGGCGATGTCGGCCATGTATTTGGAGGAGTGAAAGTAGGTGATGTACGGGCGGATCTTCATCAGCAGCGCTTCGGCTTTGTCATAGTCCTTGGGGTTGCTGCTGTTGGGGTCCAGGCCCAGGTGCTGCAAGGCCAGTGGCAGGATTTCTGATGGCGAATCCAGCAGCGCGACTCCGCATTGCTTGAGCTTGCTGATGTTCTCTTCCTTGAAGATCAGATCCCAACTGTCCACCGGCGCATTGTCACCCAACGCCGCCTTGACCTTGGCCGGGTTGAAGCCAATGAGGATGGTGCCGTACATGTAGGGCACCGCGAACTTGTTGCCCGGATCGTTAGCCTCAATCAACTTCATCAGCTTGGGATCGAGGTGGTTCCAGTTCGGCAGCTTGCTGCGGTCCAGCGGCTGGAACACGCCGGCTTCGATCTGCTTGGCCAGGAACACGTTGGACGGCACCACCACGTCATAGCCGGAATTGCCGGTGAGCAGCTTGGCTTCCAGCGCTTCGTTGGTGTCGAAGATGTCGTAGACCAATTTGATAGCGGGGTTCTGCGCCTTGAAGTCTTCCAGGGCTTTGGGCGTGATGTAGTCGAACCAGTTGTAGACCTTGAGGGTTTTCTCTTCGGCGTGAGCTGCGCCGCTGAGGACGGCGGCACAGAGGACGAGCGACTTGAGCCTGTTCATTGGGCTGCTCCTTCAAAACCTTCGAGGACGTTGACGGCGTTGATGCCGATTTCTTCCACCGCGTAGCCGCCTTCCATCACAAACAGCGTGGGCTTGCCCAACCGGGCAATGCGCGCGCCCATGGCCAGGTAGTCCGGGCTGTCGAGCTTGAACTGCGAGATAGGGTCGTCCTTGAACGTGTCCACGCCCAGGGACACGACGATGATGTCGGCGCCATAGCGTTGGATCTCGATGCAGGCTTCTTCCAGTGCGGCACTCCAGGCTGCCCAGCCGGAACCGGCCGGCAGTGGGTAGTTGAAGTTGAAGCCTGCGCCGTCACCTTCGCCCAGCTCGTCGGCATAGCCCAGGAAAAACGGAAACTCCGCTTCCGGGTGGCCATGAATCGAGGTGAACAACACGTCGCTGCGGGCGTAAAAAATCGACTGGGTGCCGTTGCCGTGGTGGTAATCCACATCCAGGATCGCGACGCGTTTGTGGCCTTGGTCGAGGAAGGCCTGGGCGGCAATGGCGGCGTTGTTGAGGTAGCAATAGCCGCCCATCAAGTCGCCAGCGGCGTGGTGCCCAGGTGGGCGGCACAGGGCGAAGGCACTGTGGGCGCCGTTCTGGATGGCCTGTTGCGCCGTGAGGGCGACTTGCGCCGCGCTGTAGGCCGCTTGCCAGGTGCCGGCGGTAATCGGCGCGCCGCCGTCGAAGCTGTAATAGCCGAGCTGGCCATGCAGGCTTGTGGGGATCACCCGGCGCAGCGTGCGCGCGGGCCAGGTGTAGGGCAGCAAGTCGCCGTCCTGGCCGAATTCGGTCCAGCGCTGCCAGGCGCCCTGGAAGAAGTCGAGGTAGTCGTGGCTGTGGATACGCTGCAGCGGCGCCAGGCCGAAATCCTGTGGTGCGTGCACCGGGCCCAGTTCGCGGTCTTTGACCCGTTGCAACACGTGGTCGGCGCGCGAGGGCATTTCAAAGCAGGGCATCAGTTGCCCGTCCATCAATTCACAACGGCCATGGTGCAGGTGGTGATCGTCCGAGTAGATCGTCAGCATTTGTTGTTCTCCGCAGGCTGTATCGGTGGATCCAGTCTTGCGGCGGGCGTGCTTTAAGAGAACGGCAGGAGCGGCCAAAAGGGGATAATTATGGCCAAATTGTCTGTCCTTAATTCGCCCCTCAATGAAGCATCATGCGCGAAATTGGCTCGGTGCCACGCCACTCCAACGCACAAAGGCATGCCTGAAACTTGCGGTTTCGCTGAAGCCCAGTGCCTCGGCAATCCGGTAGATCGGCCACTGGTCCTCAGCCAGCAGTTGCTTGGCGCGTTCGAAGCGCAACTCGTCCAGCAGCTCCTGGTAGCTGCAGCCCAGGTCATGCAGATGCCTGCGCAGGGTGCGCGCTGAACAGTTCATCTGCTCGGCCAAACCCTCAAGGCCGGGCGCGGCGTTGAGCTGTGCGGTGAGCAGTTGGCGAATCCTGCCGAGCCAGGCCTGGCGCCCGGTGAACTCCAGGTTTTGTTTGCGGCAACGCTCGGCCATGGCCTGGTGGGTGATGGCGTCGGCCAGGGGCAGAGGCTGGTCCAGCCAGTGTTTGTCGAAGGCAAAGGCATTGGCGGTGGCCTGAAATTGCAGCGTGCAGGGGAAACGTTCGGCGTAGCGCGTGCGGTAGTCGGGGGCGTCATGTTCAAAGCGCGCAGCCAGTAAGGGCAGAGGCTGGCCGAGCAGGTCGTCGCAGATCACTTTCAATGACGCCAGGCACAGCTCGACGTTGAACATTTCCAGGCTGGGGTTTTCCCGATAGTCGCCGGCGGTGAACCAGATGCGCTCACCGTCCTCTTCAAGGCTCAGCTCGAACAGTGTTCCCAGCAGCGCCGGATAGCGCAGGGCCAAGCGTAATGCGTCACCAAAGGTGGCACTGGTGAGCAGGGCGTAACCGAGCATGCCGTAGGCCGACACGTGCATTTGTGCGCCCAGTTCCAGGCCGACCTCGCGGCGCAGGGCCACGGCATTGGCGCACACGCGCATTTCCTGATTGGTGGTGATGCGCGTGTCGGCTCGGGTCAAGTCCGCCGCACAGATGCCGCTGCCGGCCAGCAGTGCCTCATGGGGCAAACCTTTGAAGGTGTTGAGCACCAGCGAAACAGCATTGAGGGTGGTGAGGTGGGAGTGCAGCATTGGGAACTTCCAGCCAGGGGATGGCTGGAAGTGGAGCAAGTTACATGCCGGTCAGCTCAGTTCGCCGCACAGGTCCAGTTCCACCAGACGGCGCACTTCGCCGGTCTCAAGCCCGGCACCGAGCAGGGCGTTGAGCTTGCCGAACGCCGCTTCGCGGGTCATGCCGCCACCGGACAGCACGCCCACGCCACGCAAGCGGCTGCCGGCTTCGTATACGTCCAGCTCCACGCCGCCTTCATGGCATTGGGTGATTGCCACGACGGTTACGTCCAGCGCCTGCGCTCGTTTGAGGCTGGCGAGGAACGCAGGGTTATCGCTCGGCCCGGTGCCGCTGCCGAAGCATTCCAGCACCAGCGCCTGGATGCCGCTGTCGATCAACGCATCCAGTTGAGCGGCGGCGATGCCCGGCACCAGCGGCAACACGCCGACATTGGCCAAGGCTTTGGGCTGGCGGTAATGCAGGGCGGCCGGGATCATGTCGGCCTGGGCGACGCCGCCATTGCGCTGCAGGGCTGCAAACGGGTGGCGGCCGAAGCTGCGGATTTTCGCGCAACGGGTCGGTGCCATCAGCGCGCCGTGGAAGTACAGCTGCACGCCCGGCGCCAGGCCTTCGCCCAAGGCCGTCAACGCGCCGCTGACGTTTTCCCAGGCATCGCTGTCGGGCACGCCGGCCGGCAACATGGAGCCGGTGAAGACTACCGGCGCCGGCAGGCCCAGCAGTTGAAAACTCATGGCTGCCGCGCTGTAGGCCAGGGTGTCGGTGCCGTGCAGGATCAGCACCGCATCGCAGCCTGCGTCCACGGCCTCAACCACGGCGCTGCGCAGATGCTGCCAATAGGTGGGCGTCATATTCGCGCTGTCGATCAGTGGCGACATCTCTTGAAAGCGCCAGGCCGGTACCGCGGCATCGACAAGTTGTTCGCGCATGCGCGCCTCAAAACCCGACGCCGGTGCCAGGCCGTTGGCGCTGGCTTGCATGCCAATGGTGCCGCCGGTGTAGAGCACCATCACGTTGTTAGCTGGTTGCATGAAAAATCTCCTGAACGAAAAACGCCGCCGGGCCCAGAGCATGCCCAAGGCCGGGCGGCGTGTCATCTAGCGGTGATTAACGTTGCGCTTGAGCGCTCAGTTCAGCCGAGGCGACTGCTTCCGGCTTTGCCGGGTTGGCCGGCCAGGCCTTGCGGTCCAGGTCCAGGTCGGGGAACTGGCTGGAGTCGAATACCGGCGTCTTGATGCCCGCAGCGCGCTGGTTGTCGTAGTCATTGAGGATGCGCATGGCAATCTTGAACAGGAACGCCAGGGCGAACAGGTTCACGAACGCGAGCAGGGTCATGGTGATGTCGGCGAAGGCGAACACGGTGCTCAGGTTCTCGATCGAACCCCAGAAAATCAGCACCAGCACCAGCGCACGGTAGCCCATCAGCACCTTGCGGTTGTTGCCCACCAGGAAGCGCAGGTTGCTCTCGCCCAGGTAGTAGTTGTACATGATCGAGGTGAACACGAACAACGCCAGGGCCACCGAGATGAACATGCGGCCCCAGTCACCGACTACCGCCGCCAGGGAGTTCTGGGTCAGGGCAATGCCGTCGCCTTCAAAGCCTGGGGTGTAGAAACCGGAGAGCAGGATCAGCAACGCGGTGCAGGTGCAGATCACGAACGTGTCGAGGAACACGCTGAACGCCTGGACCACGCCTTGGGCGATCGGGTGTTCTACCGAGGCCACCGCGGCCACGTTAGGCGCACTGCCCAGACCGGCTTCGTTGGCGAACACGCCGCGCTTCACGCCCATGATGATCGCGCTGCCCACCAGGCCACCGAAGGCTTGGTCGAGGCCGAACGCGCTCTTGACGATGGTCGCGAGCATGGCCGGTACGTGGTCGAATTGCAGCACGATCACGTACAGCGTCACAGCGATGTAGACCAGGGTCTTGACCGGCACCAGCAGGTCGGCAATCGAAGCGATGCGCTTGATCCCGCCGATGAACACCAGGCCCAGCAATACCGCCAGCGCCAGGCCGGTGTAGGTGGTGTCCAGGCCAAAGGCGTTGTTCAGCGAGTGAGTCACGGCGTGGGCTTGCAGGCCATTGAAGGCGAAACCGAAAGTCACCAGCAACAGGAACGCCATGACCATACCCAGCCAGCGCTTCTGCAAACCGTGCTGGATGTAATACGCCGGGCCGCCACGGTAAGTGCCTTCGGCATCGGTGCGCTTGTACAACTGGCCGAGGGAGCACTCGATAAAGCTCGAGGACATGCCCACCAGCGCGGTGACCCACATCCAGAACACGGCGCCCGGGCCACCCAGGGTCACGGCAATGCCGACGCCGGCGATGTTACCGGCACCCACGCGGCCGGCCAGGCTGAGCATCAGCGCCTGGAAGGAACTGAGCTGGCCGGAGCTGCTCTTCAGGCTGTCTTTGAACACCGAGAACATGTGGAAAAAGTGACGCAACTGTACGAAACGCGAGCGGATCGTGAAATAACCGCCGAGCCCGACAATGAGCACGATCAGTACTTTCCCTGAGAGGAAGTCGTTGATGACTTCGAGCATGGAGTGTTCCTCGCTGATTTTTCTAATGGCAAACGCAGGACGGTCCGATCCCTCACATAGCACCAGGCAGTGCGCGACGGTTCGACCCCAATCCTTTTGCGGGTGTTGTTATTCATGCGCTTTCGCGATGTCTGCGGGCCTCGTTACCGACGGCCGCAGACGCGAAGAGGGGCGGCACTATACCTAGGCGAGCGTGATCCGTCTGCACGGGGCGATTAAAGGTTTCAGCCAGGCGGTTGCAGGCAAGGAGGGTTTGCAGGGCGATATTGGATTTTTTATGGGCTTCATTTCACAACCTTGGGGCAAAAAAAAAGGGCCTGAAGAACGAGCCTTCAGGCCCTCAAAAGGTGAGAGGTGTCTAGTCCCTCAACCTGGTGAGCGGTGCATCAAACGCTTAGGCCTTCAGCGGGACCAAACGTGGGGCAATCATGTTTTCGGGGCGCAGGATGTCGTCGAGCATGGCGTCGTCGAGCAAGCCTTCTTCGCGCACCAGTTCCAGCACGCCGCGGCCGCTTTCGAGGGCGATACGCGCAATGCGGGTGGCGTTTTCATAGCCGATGTACGGGTTCAGCGCGGTGACCAGGCCGATGGAGTGTTCCACCAGCTCGCGGCAACGGGCTTCGTTGGCGGTGATGCCGACGATGCAGTGTTCGCGCAGCATGTCCATGGCGCGTTGCAGCAGGCGGATCGAGTCGAAGATCTTGAAAGCGATCAGCGGCTCCATCACGTTCAACTGCAGTTGGCCGCCTTCGGCTGCCATGGTCAGCGCCAGGTCGTTACCGATAACCTGGAACGCTACCTGGTTCACGGCTTCCGGGATCACCGGGTTAACCTTGCCTGGCATGATCGAGCTGCCTGGCTGGCGTGCCGGCAGGTTGATCTCGTTGATGCCGGTGCGTGGGCCGCTGGACAGCAGGCGCAGGTCGTTGCAGATCTTCGACAGCTTCACCGCAGTACGCTTGAGCATGCCGGAGAACAGCACGAAAGCGCCCATGTCGGAGGTGGCTTCGATCAGGTCGGCAGCCGGAACCAGCGGCTGGCCGCTGATCAGCGCCAGGCGTTGTACGGCCAGGGCCTGGTAACGTGGGTCGGCGTTGATGCCGGTGCCGATGGCGGTGCCGCCCAGGTTCACTTCGGTCAGCAGCTCTGGCGCCAGGGTTTTCAGGCGTGCCAGGTCTTCACCCAGGGTGGTGGCGAAGGCGCGGAATTCCTGGCCGAGGGTCATCGGCACAGCGTCTTGCAATTGGGTGCGACCCATTTTCAGCACGTGGCCGAACTCGACGCCTTTGGCGGCGAATGCCTGGATCAGGCTGTCGAGGCTGGCCAGCAGCGCGTCATGGCCAAGCAGCAGACCCAGGCGGATCGCGGTTGGGTAGGCGTCGTTGGTCGACTGCGCCATGTTCACGTCGTTGTTAGGGTGCAGGTATTGGTACTCGCCCTTGTTGTGGCCCATGGCCTCCAACGCGATGTTGGCGATGACTTCGTTGGCATTCATGTTGGTTGAAGTGCCAGCGCCGCCTTGAATCATGTCCACCACGAACTCTTCGTGGAAATCGCCGCGGATCAGACGGGCACAAGCTTCGCTGATGGCCGCGTGCTTGGCTTCGCTGAGCTGGCCCAACTCGCGGTTGGCGTCAGCGGCTGCTTGCTTGACCATTGCCAGGCCGACCACCAATTTCGGGTAATGCGAAATCGGAACGCCCGAGAGGCGGAAGTTGTTCACCGCTCGCAGGGTCTGGATGCCGTAATACGCTTGAGCCGGTACTTCGAGTACGCCAAGCAGGTCTTTTTCGGTACGGAAAGATGCAGCGGAGGACATGACGGAAATCATCTCGATATGGACCCGGAACTGGCCGGAACGCTGCGAATGCTAGGCTTGTAGAAGTTTTTGGGCCAATGCTGTTAAGCACTGGCCTATGCACAAACGGCATAATGTAGGTGTGACCCGGTTATCATGGCGGGCGTGTGTGCCAAAATGGTGCATACCCGTGGGAGGAAGTGATGAACCTTGAGAGCAAATGGCTGGAAGACTTCAGTGCCCTGGCGGCGACCCGCAGCTTTTCCCAGGCGGCGGAACGGCGCTTTGTGACCCAGCCTGCGTTCAGCCGACGCATCCGCAGCCTTGAAGCTGCGTTGGGCCTGACGTTGGTCAACCGTTCGCGCACGCCGGTGGAGCTCACGGCAGCCGGGCAGTTGTTCCTGGTCACCGCGCGCACGGTGGTCGAGCAGCTCGGTGAAGTGCTGCGCCATTTGCATCATCTCGAAGGCGGTCAGGGCGAAGTCATGCAAGTGGCCGCCGCCCACTCCCTGGCATTGGGTTTCTTCCCGCGCTGGATCGCGCAACTGCGCAATGAGGGCTTGAACATCGCCACCCGGCTGGTCGCCACCAACGTTGGCGATGCGGTGCACGCCCTGCGCGAAGGCGGCTGCGACTTGATGCTGGCGTTCTACGACCCGGATGCGGCCATGCAGATGGACGCGGAAATCTTCCCGTCACTGCACCTGGGCAACACCGAGATGCTCCCGGTGTGCGCCGCCGACGCCGACGGCAAACCACTGTTCGACCTCGAAGGTGAGGGCAGTGTGCCGTTGCTGGCCTACAGTGCCGGCGCCTTTCTCGGTCGCTCGGTTAATTTGCTGCTGCGCCAGCGGGCCCTGCGTTTCACCACCATTTACGAAACTGCCATGGCAGACAGTCTCAAGAGCATGGCCCTTGAAGGCTTGGGTATCGCCTGGGTGCCGCAGTTGAGCGTGCGTGCCGAACTGGCGCGAGGCGAACTGGTGGTGTGCGGCGGCCCGCAATGGCACGTGCCGCTGGAGATTCGTCTGTATCGCTGCGCGTTGGTGCGCAAGGCGAACGTGCGGCTGCTGTGGCGCAAGCTGGAAGGCGGGGCTGCACAAAACACTTGAGCGCAATGCAGATCAACTGTGGGAGCTGGCTTGCCTGCGATGCAGGCACCTCGGTACATCAGCCGTAGTGAGGTGATGCTATCGCAGGCAAGCCAGCTCCCACATTGACCCCGTTTCCATGGGAAATTTACGTTGGTTTCGCTGACTTGAAAGTCAATAAAACCGCCACTTTGCGCCGTAAGACAGATGGTCATCCAAGGGGCTGTTTATCTGGATTATTACGGTATACTGCGCGGCCTTCGGCCGGTCCAACCGGCCTTAATTCGTACACCAAGCCACGCCGGATTTCCCGCGTGGCTTGTTGTTTTTTGACGCGCCTGCGTGCGCCCAGAGAGAAGAGGCACGACGATGAGTGCATTGGTTGGCGTGATCATGGGCTCCAAGTCCGATTGGTCCACCCTTAGCCACACCGCCGATATGCTGGAAAAACTCGGCATTCCGTATGAAGTGAAAGTGGTCTCTGCCCACCGCACCCCGGATTTGCTGTTCCAGTATGCCGATGAAGCAGAATCCCGTGGCATCGAGGTGATCATCGCCGGTGCCGGCGGTGCGGCGCACCTGCCAGGCATGTGTGCGGCCAAGACCCACCTGCCGGTGCTGGGCGTGCCGGTGCAGTCGTCGATGCTCTCGGGCGTGGATTCGCTGTTGTCCATCGTGCAGATGCCGGCCGGTATTCCGGTGGCCACCCTGGCAATCGGCAAGGCCGGCGCGATCAACGCCGCGTTGCTGTCCGCCAGCATCCTGGGCGCCAAGCACCCGCAGTTCCATGCGGTGCTGAAAAAATTCCGTGCTGAGCAGACAGACAGCGTGCTGGACAACCCGGACCCACGTATCGCCTGAAGGTATTGATTGATGAAAATCGGTGTAATCGGTGGCGGCCAACTGGGTCGCATGCTGGCCTTGGCGGGCACCCCGCTGGGGATGAACTTCGCTTTCCTGGACCCGGCGCCGGACGCCTGCGCGGCGGCCCTGGGTGAACACCTGCGCGCTGACTACAGCGACCCGGACCATCTGCGCCAACTGGCCGATGAAGTCGACCTGGTGACCTTCGAATTCGAAAGCGTCCCGGCCGAAACCGTGGCCTTCCTGTCGCAGTTCGTGCCGGTGTACCCGAGCGCCGAAGCCTTGCGCATCGCTCGCGACCGCTGGTTCGAAAAGAGCATGTTCAAGGACCTGGGCATTCCGACCCCGGCCTTCGCCGATATCCAGTCCCAGGCGGACCTGGAAGCGGCCGTCGCCAGCATCGGCCTGCCAGCCGTGCTCAAGACCCGCACCCTGGGTTATGACGGCAAGGGCCAGAAAGTCCTGCGCACCGCTGCCGATGTGGTTGGCACCTTCGCCGAACTGGGCAGTGTCGCCTGCCTGCTGGAAGGCTTTGTGCCGTTCACCGGTGAAGTGTCGCTGATCGCCGTGCGTGCCCGTGACGGCGAGACCCGCTTCTACCCGTTGGTGCACAACACCCACGACAGCGGCATCCTCAAGCTGTCCGTGGCCAGCACCGACCACCCGCTGCAGGCCCTGGCCGAAGACTATTCCAGCCGCGTTCTCAAGCAGCTGGATTACGTCGGCGTGATGGCGTTTGAGTTCTTTGAAGTCGACGGCGGCCTCAAGGCCAACGAAATCGCCCCGCGCGTGCACAACTCCGGGCACTGGACCACCGAAGGCGCCGAGTGCAGCCAGTTCGAAAACCACCTGCGGGCGGTGGCGGGCTTGCCGTTGGGTTCTACGGCCAAGGTCGGCGAGAGCGCCATGCTCAATTTTATCGGTGCAGTGCCACCGGTAGAAAAAGTCATCGCCATTGATGACTGCCACCTGCACCACTACGGCAAGGCTTTCAAAGTCGGGCGTAAAGTTGGCCACGCCAACCTGCGCTGCAAGGACCGTGCGACCCTTGAGGCGCAGATTCTCAAGGTCGAAGCGCTGATCGCCGAGCAATAACCTTTGGGGCGGCGGGAACCATTGGTTATCGCCGCCTCTCTGATTGCAGGACGCTAAAGTCTGACTAGGCTTTGGTGTAGTTCACTTCATTCAGAGGGAAATGCCATGGGTATCATTGGAACCATCTTTATCGGCTTGATCGTCGGCCTGCTGGCGCGCTTCCTCAAGCCTGGCGACGACAGCATGGGCTGGATCATGACCATCCTGCTGGGTATCGCAGGTTCCCTGGTTGCCACCTACGGTGGTCAGGCCCTGGGCATCTACCAGGCGGGTCAAGGCGCGGGCTTCCTCGGCGCGCTGATCGGCGCCATCGTGTTGCTGGTGATCTACGGCCTGCTGAGAAAGAAATGATTTAAGCGACAAAGCCCTCTGCGCTGTGCAGGCGCAGAGGGCTAGAATGCTCGGCATCTGAACTTGCCGAGCTTTTTCATGCGCCGTCTTTTATTCACACTCCTCCTGCTGGGCTCAGGCCTGGCGCACGCCGGTGAACTGCCGGAAACCGACTGGCTCGACCTGATGCCGCTTTCAGACCAGAAAGCCCTCGAAGCCATGCCCGAGATCGACCACAACTCCCCCGAAGCCCAAGGCACGTTCACCGACAAAGGTGGCTTGAAGCAGAGCAAAGGCTTGCCGGCGGTGATGTACTCGACCAAGACCGTGGCCGCCATGAACGGCAAGAACATCCGCATCGGTGGCTACCCGGTACCGTTGGAAACCGACGCGAAGGGCCGCAGCACCCTGTTTTTCCTGGTGCCGTACCCAGGCGCCTGCATCCACGTGCCGCCACCGCCGCCTAATCAGTTGGTGCTGGTGCGTTATCCCAAGGGGCTGAAGCTGGATGATATCTACACGCCGCTGTGGGTGACGGGCACGTTGAAGGTGGAGAAGGTCAACAATGACCTGGCAGATGCGGCGTATGCGCTGGATGCGGGGAAGGTCAGGGTAGTGAAAGAGTCCGATCTCTAGATCATGACGCAGAACCCAATGTGGGAGCGGGCTTGTGTGGGAGCTGGCTTGCCTGCGATTCAGGCACCTCGGTGTATCAGTGAAACCGAGGTGATGCTATCGCAGGCAAGCCAGCTCCCACACAAGCGTGCTCACACATGTTGATTGGTTTTTACAGGGCGATACTGTTGATGCTCACGCCCAAGGTATGGCTTTGACCCGGCGCCAAGCTCACCACATCATCCAGCACATTCGCCGTTTCGATGCACAGCATGCCCTGCCAGCCATCATCGGCCATGTCGTCAAACGCCTTGGCGCGTTCGGTCCACGGGTTCCAGATCACGGTGGAGTTCGAACCCTCGGCGGTCAGTTGGATGCGACGCTGCCAATCTGTATCGACGATATCCAACTGCGCCGGAGTATCCAGGTAGATACGGTCAGTCTCGGCACTGAAGTGCAGCAGGCCGGACTGCTTCTTCTCGGCCCAGCCATCGGCGGTGTCGATATACGCCCGCCCATCCAGCCCTTCGACCTGCACCTTGCGCACGTCACTCACGGCGAAGTACGTGTGCAACGCCTGGCTGAGTGTCACGGTGTCGGTGCCACGGTTGTGGCTGGTCAGGCGAATGTGCAGTTGATCGTCCAACAGCAGGCTCAGTGTCAGGTCGACCTGATGCGGCCAGCCGGGGTAACCGCCCGCAGGCACTGGCAGCGAAAAATCCAACTGCAATGCATCCGCAACTGGAATCACCTCATCCAGTTGCCAGATCGCCGTGCGCACAAAACCATGGGCACCTGCCGGTTGCTCGCTCTGGCGCATCGCCTTGACGCTCTGCGGGTTGCGGTCAAACACACCAAACCATGGCCAGCACACCGGCACGCCGGTACGGATGCCTTTGCCTTGCTTGAACACCGCCGCAGGGTTCGGCCAGATCAGCGGCTGTTCGCCCTGGCGCTGGTAACTGAAGAGGTGCGCGCCCTGTTGGGCCACCATCAATTCAGCGCCATTGTGGCGAATGCGCCAGCAGTCCAGCTCGTCGATTTTCACAGTTTCAACGTGGGGCACAGGCATACAAAGCACTCTTTATGGCAGGCAATGGGGCAATTGACCGTCAAAACCCGGTGAGGTTTAACGCGCGCGCGACGGTACCGAACGCGTGCGGCCGCTGCCATCGATGGCGACGAACACAAACACCGCCTCGGTGACTTTGCGCCATTCGCTCGACAGCGGGTCGTCGCTCCACACTTCGACCATCATCTGGATCGAGCTGCGGCCGATTTCCAGGGCCTGCGTGTAGAAAGACAACTGCGCGCCGACGGCCACCGGCACCAGAAATGCCATGCGATCAATCGCTACGGTGGCCACGCGGCCGCCGGCAACCTTGCTGGCCATGGCCGTGCCGGCCAGGTCCATCTGCGCGACCAGCCAGCCGCCGAAGATATCGCCAAAACCGTTGGTTTCACGCGGCAGCGCGGTGATTTGCAAGGCGAGATCGCCTTGCGGGATAGGATCTTCTTGTTCGAGTTCAATCATGCCGAGGGTGCCTCTGACCCGTAACGCTTCATGGGTGTTTCAAGTGGATAGCCGTCTTCTGGAAAAACGTTTCAGCACCAACCTACACCGCTCGATACGTTTCTCGTAAGGCGCACTAAAGGGAAACTCTGCCAAAGCGGCTGGGTGGCACCCAACGACGTTTTGGCACAGCAGCCCCTCAAGACAGCGGGTTTGGCGCTTGCAAGGGCCGAGTATATCGAGACGCTGGCGCCGCGACGACCTCCCGGCGCTCATTTGGTCGGCAAATCGCGGCTGTTATGCGGCTTTTTCGCGCAACTGTGTTTCTGATTGCAGGGAAAGCGCACGAATGGGGAATATTTCGCCCATCTGGACTGTGATTCGGTAGACGCTGTGCTTTTTCAAACGATTTGCTATCTTGCCAAACCTGCCGCAAGTCCCGGGCTTGCTGTTCTGATTACTATAAGAGAAGCCTTGCCATGTCCTCCGTGCCTGCAAGCAGTGCGCAACCTTCGCGCCCGCTGACCCGCAACGACTACAAAACCCTGTCGCTGTCTGCCTTGGGCGGGGCGCTGGAATTCTACGATTTCATTATCTTTGTATTTTTCGCCACCGTGGTCGGGAAGCTGTTTTTCCCCGTCGACATGCCTGAATGGCTGCGCATGATGCAGACCTTCGGCATCTTCGCCGCCGGCTACCTGGCACGCCCGCTGGGCGGCATCATCATGGCGCACTTCGGTGACCTGCTGGGCCGCAAGAAAATGTTCACCCTGAGCATCTTCATGATGGCCGTCCCGACCCTGATCATGGGCCTGCTGCCGACCTACGCACAGATCGGCCTGTGGGCGCCGCTATTGTTGCTGCTGATGCGCGTCATCCAGGGCGCCGCCATTGGCGGCGAAGTACCGGGCGCCTGGGTGTTTGTTTCCGAACACGTGCCGCCGCGCCACATCGGCTATGCCTGCGGCACCCTCACCAGCGGCCTCACCGCCGGTATTTTGCTGGGCTCGCTGGTGGCTACCGCCATCAACACCCTCTATACCCCGGAGCAGGTCTCGGATTACGCGTGGCGTATCCCGTTCCTGCTGGGCGGTGTGTTCGGCCTGCTGTCGGTGTACTTGCGCCGCTGGTTGCACGAAACACCGATCTTCGCCGAGATGCAGCAGCGCAAAACCCTGGCTGCCGAGCTGCCGTTGCGCGCGGTATTGCGTGACCACCGTGGTGCCATTGTGCTGTCGATGCTGCTGACGTGGTTGCTGTCGGCGGGTGTGGTTGTGGTCATCCTGATGACCCCGACCGTGCTGCAAACCGTCTACCACTTCAGCCCGACCGTGGCGCTGCAAGCCAACAGCCTGGCGATTGTTACGCTGAGCCTGGGCTGCATCGCCTCCGGCGCGCTGGCTGACCGTTTTGGTGCCGGTCGCGTTTTGGTCGCCGGTTGCGCGTTGCTGCTGGCCACCTCCTGGACGCTGTATCACAGCCTGATGGCTCACCCGGACTGGTTGTTCCCGCTGTACGCGTTGACCGGCCTGTTTGTAGGCACCATCGGTGTAGTGCCTTACGTGATGGTGAAAGCGTTCCCGCCGGTGGTGCGTTTCAGCGGCTTATCGTTCTCCTACAATGTGGCCTATGCCGTGTTCGGTGGCCTGACGCCATTGGCGGTATCCCTGCTGATGAAGGAAAGCCCGATGGGCCCTGCTTATTACGTGGCTGTCCTGTGCGTGATGGGGATAGCGGTGGGCGGTTACCTGTGGAAGCGCGGGCGCTGATTGATCGTTCCCACGCTCTGCGTGGGAACGCCCCGGCCTGGACGCTCTGCGTCCGCTTTTGAAGGTCGTGACGCAGAGCGTCACTGGATGCGTTCCCACGCAGAGCGTGGGAACGATCAATGCCAGCAACGATTACAGAGTGTTTCCAAAACATCGCTTCAGCCGTCAAACCTCCTCGCAAGCCCCGGATTTATTGCACTTTCCCCTTTCTGTCAGGTTTTTCATAAATACTGGCCTTTCATCTAATTGTCATATTCCAGACATAGAGTGTTCACACGGCCTACCGATACTTGGCCCCGATCCAACTATCCCTATCTGCTAGGAGCAAGGCATGAAACTGAAACGTTTGATGGCGGCAATGACTTTTGTCGCTGCTGGCGTTGCGACCGCCAACGCGGTGGCCGCTGGTGTTGATCCGGCAATCCCGGCTTACGTTAAGACCACTGGTGTGTCGGGCAACTTGTCCAGCGTCGGTTCCGATACCCTGGCTAACCTGATGACCCTGTGGGCCGAGGGTTACAAAAAGGAATACCCGAACGTCAACATCCAGATTCAGGCTGCCGGCTCCGCCACTGCACCTCCTGCGCTGACTGAAGGCACCTCCAACCTGGGCCCGATGAGCCGCAAGATGAAGGACACCGAACTGGCGGCCTTCGAGCAGAAGTACGGCTACAAGCCAACCGCTATCCCGGTTGCCGTGGATGCCCTTGCCGTGTTCGTGCACAAAGACAACCCGATCCAGCACCTGACCATGGAACAAGTCGACGCGATCTTCTCCTCGACGCGTCTGTGCGGTGCTAAAGCCGACGTTAAAACCTGGGGCGACCTGGGTGTGACCGGCGACCTGGCCAACAAGCCGGTTCAGCTGTTTGGTCGTAACTCGGTATCCGGCACCTACGGCTACTTCAAAGAAGAAGCCCTGTGCAAAGGCGACTACAAGCCAAACGTCAACGAACAACCTGGCTCGGCTTCGGTCGTGCAGTCGATCAGCTCCTCGCTGAACGGCATTGGTTACTCGGGCATCGGCTACAAGACCGCCAGCGTGAAGACTGTGGCCCTGGCCAAGAAAGGCAGCACTGACTTCATCGAAGACAGCGAAGAAAACGCCCTGAACGGCAAGTACCCGCTGTCGCGCTTCCTCTACGTGTACGTCAACAAAGCCCCGAACAAGCCTCTGGCCCCGCTGGAAGCTGAGTTCGTGAAGCTGGTTCTGTCCAAACAGGGCCAGGAAGTGGTCGTCAAAGACGGCTACATCCCACTGCCAGCCAAAGTGGCTGCCAAGGCCCTGGCTGACCTGGGTTTGAAAGAAGGCAACTAAGCCTGCAATACCTGGTGTAGACACATGCTTTTCTGTGGGAGCGGGCTTGCCCGCGATGCTGGCGACGCGGTTTAGAGTTGCAACCGTATTGATGCCATCGCGGGCAAGCCCGCTCCCACACAGCCCGTCTACACCCCTAATTTTTTAATCCGCTGCCAGCCCTGCTACGCGGCGGATTTCTTGCGTCACTGCATTGTCATCTTTCTGTCATACAGGATCGCTAGGGTGTGCGCATGAATGATCTGGCCAATTCCACCATGACGACGACTTCTCCCCCCAAGCGTATTGATTTCAATACGCCTGAGCTGCAACGCAAGCGCCGCATTCGCGCGCTCAAGGATCGCCTGACCCGCTGGTACGTGCTAATCGGCGGCCTCGCCGTGCTCGGCGCCATCACCCTGATCTTCTTCTTCCTGGCTTATGTAGTTGCGCCTTTGTTCCAGGGGGCCTCGCTGACCAAGGAAGACGCGCTGACACCCGCCTGGATGCAGGATGCCGGCAAGCCGTTGATGATCTCCCTCGAAGAACAGAACCAAGTCGCCATGCGGGTTTCCGACAAGGGCCAGGCGCTGTTCTTTGATGTGAGCACCGGTGCCGAGCTCAAGCGTGTCGACCTGCCATTGCCTGCGGGCGCCACTGTGGCCTCGATCGGTAAAGACCAGCCCGGCAGCCCGTTGGTGATCCTCGGTTTGTCCAATGGCCAGTCCCTGGTGTTCCGCCACACTTATAAAGTGTCGTACCCGGACGGCAAAAAGACCATTACGCCGGCCATTGAATACCCTTACGGCGAAACGCCCATCGTCCTTGACGAGCAGGGCCGCCCGCTGGAGCACGTCGCGCTCAACGCCACCGATTCATCGCTGGTGGTTGCAGGCTCCGCGGGTTCGTTCTTGAACGTACTGAGCCTGAGCCGCGAAGAAAACATGATGACCGGTGAAGTCACCAGCGAGCAGAAGCGTATCGAGCTGCCGCAAATGACCGAACCCGTGAAGGCGATTTTCGTCGACCCACGCCAGCAGTGGCTGTATGTGGTCAACGGCCGCGCCCTCGCCGACGTCTTCAACTTGCGCGACAACAGCCTCAACGGTCGCTACAAACTGCTGGAAGACGGCAACGCCGAAATCACTGCCAGCACTCAGTTGGTGGGCGGTATCTCGCTGATCGTCGGTAACTCCAAGGGCGGCCTGGCCCAGTGGTTCATGGCCCGTGACCCGGACGGCGAGCAACGCCTGAAGCAGATTCGCACCTTCCAGATGGGCACCGCGCCTATCGTGGAAATCACCGCCGAGGAGCGTCGCAAAGGCTTCACCGCCCTGGACGCGTCCGGCAAGTTCGGCGTGTTCCACAGCACCGCGCACCGCACCCTGCTGGTCGACCCGGTGGTGGATGGCCAAGGCCTGTTCGGCATGTCGCCTCGCGCCAACCGCGTGATCGTCGAAGCCGGCGGCAAGCTGCAACCGCTGCTGCTCGACAACCCGCACCCGGAAGTGTCCTGGAGCGCGCTGTGGAGCAAGGTCTGGTACGAAAACTACGACGAGCCCAAGTACGTCTGGCAATCGACCGCCGCCAACACCGACTTTGAACCCAAAATGAGTTTGGCCCCGCTGACCTTCGGTACCCTGAAGGCGGCGTTCTACGCCATGCTGCTGGCCGCGCCACTGGCAGTGGCTGCGGCCATCTACACCGCTTACTTCATGGCCCCGAGCCTGCGCCGCAAGGTCAAGCCGGTGATCGAACTGATGGAAGCGATGCCGACGGTGATCCTCGGCTTCTTCGCCGGCCTGTTCCTGGCGCCGTATGTAGAAGGGCACTTGCCGGGGATTTTCAGCCTGCTGATGTTGCTGCCGATTGGCATCCTGGTCGCCGGTTTTGTCTTCAGCCGTTTGCCTGAGTCGATCCGCCTGCGTGTTCCGGATGGCTGGGAAAGCGCGATCCTGATTCCGGTGATCCTGTTTGTGGGCTGGCTCTCGCTGTACATGAGCCCCTACCTGGAAACCTGGTTCTTCGGCGGCGACATGCGCATGTGGATCTCCCACGACCTGGGCATCACTTACGACCAGCGCAACGCACTGGTAGTCGGTCTGGCCATGGGTTTTGCGGTAATCCCGAACATCTACTCCATCGCCGAAGACGCCGTGTTCAGCGTGCCGCGCGGCCTCACCCTGGGCTCGTTGGCCCTGGGTGCCACGCCGTGGCAGACCATGACCCGCGTGGTGATCCTGACCGCCAGCCCAGGCATCTTCTCCGCACTGATGATCGGCATGGGTCGCGCAGTGGGTGAAACCATGATCGTGCTGATGGCCACCGGTAACACGCCGGTGATGGAGATGAACCTGTTCGAAGGCCTGCGCACCTTGGCGGCCAACGTTGCGGTGGAGATGCCTGAGTCGGAAGTCGGTGGCAGTCACTACCGCGTGCTGTTCCTCTCGGCGCTGGTGCTGCTGCTGTTCACTTTCATCATGAACACCCTCGCCGAGCTGATCCGTCAGCGTCTGCGCAAGAAATACTCGTCGCTTTAAGAAAGGTAGAAGTCTGTGAAACAGAACTCCCTGAATGGATGGTTCAAGAGCGGCGCCCCTGGCGTCTGGATCAGCGGTGGCGCGGTGTCCATCGCGGTCATCATGACCATTGGTTTGCTGGCCGTGATTGCCGTGCGTGGTCTGGGCCACTTCTGGCCCGCCGACCTGATCCAGGCCAACTACAGCGTGCCTGGCCAGGAAAACCATATCGTCATCGGCGAAGTGGTGCAGAAGGAAGAAGTGCCGCGCGAGCGCCTCAAAAGCGCGGGCCTGCCGGTGCCGGACCAAGGCCCGGAATTCATGACCCGCGAGCTGATCAAGGTCGGTAACCGCGACTTGAATGGCAACGACTTCACCTGGATCGTCGGCGAGTGGTTGAAAGACCAGACCACACCGAAGAACCTGATGGCCATTGAGCGTCGTGAGTGGGGCAACTTCTACGGCACCTTGGTCAACGTCAAGCAGGACGGCAAGGTGATCGCCGAAGGCGAAGCCGCATGGCCGGAGCTGCAAGCCCGCGTCGACCGTGTGAATAAGCTGGCGGCGCAACTCAAGAGCCTTGAGAAAACCGACATCGGCGCGATCAACGCAGGCCTGGAACGCATCCGCCTGCACGGCCGCAAGCTGGAGCTGGAAGGCAAGCTCGACGCTGCCGCCCAGGCTGACATGGACTCCGGCCGCGCCGAATTGAATGCCCGTTACCAGGACATCGAAGCACGTCTGGCCGACCTGCACACCCAGTTCAACCGCGACAGCCTGACGGCCCGCGACGGCAACGGCAAAGAAATCGAAATCGGCATCGGCAAAGTGGTGCACGCCTACCAGCCGAACGCCATGGGCACCCTGACCAAGGTGGGTTTCTACTTCAGCAAGGTCTGGGAATTCTTGAGCGATGACCCACGGGAAGCCAACACCGAAGGCGGGATCTTCCCGGCCATCTTCGGCACCGTGATGATGACCCTGATCATGGCGATGATCGTGACCCCGTTCGGCGTGCTGGCGGCGGTGTATCTGCGTGAATACGCCAAGCAGAACACCCTGACCCGCATTATCCGTATCGCGGTGAACAACCTGGCCGGTGTACCGGCCATCGTTTACGGCGTGTTCGGCCTGGGCTTCTTTGTGTATGTACTGGGTGGCTCGGTTGACCGCCTGTTCTTCGCAGAAGCCCTGCCGGCACCGACGTTCGGTACGCCGGGCCTGTTGTGGGCCTCGCTGACCCTGGCGCTGCTGGCCGTGCCGGTGGTGATCGTGGCCACCGAAGAAGGCCTGGCGCGGATTCCCCGCACCGTGCGTGAAGGTTCCCTGGCACTCGGCGCAACCAAGGCGGAAACGCTGTGGAAGATCGTGCTGCCGATGGCCAGCCCGGCGATGATGACCGGCATGATCCTCGCCGTGGCCCGCGCCGCCGGTGAAGTGGCGCCGCTGATGCTGGTGGGTGTGGTCAAGCTGGCGCCGTCGCTGCCGCTGGACGGCAACTACCCGTACTTGCACCTGGACCAAAAGATCATGCACCTGGGCTTCCATATTTATGACGTCGGTTTCCAGAGCCCCAACGTCGAAGCGGCACGCCCGCTGGTGTACGCCACCGCGCTGCTGCTGGTGCTGGTGATCGCCACGCTGAACTTGTCGGCCGTGTGGATCCGTAACCACCTGCGCGAAAAATACAAGGCGCTGGACAGCTAAAGCGATCCCCTGTGGGGGCCGGCTTGTGTGGGAGCTGGCTTGCCTGCGATAGCATCATCGCGGTGTGGCTGACACACCGCGGTGCCTGCATCGCGGGCAAGCCCAGCTCCCACACAAGCCAGCTCCTCAAGGGTCCAGAGACAGACACAGATTTTTGAGTAAACCGCCCCGGCGGTTCAACCAAACGAATTGGTAGCACAGGGAGCATCCCATGCAACATGAAACCCACACCCACGGCATCAACATGTCGGCCCTGGGTCGCGACAAGCAGAGCCTGAGCCTGGCCCAGGAAACCGTGGCCATCGAAGTGCCCGGCCTGAGCCTGTACTACGGTGAAAAGCAGGCGCTGTTCGATGTCAGCATGAACATCCCCAAGCAGCGCGTGACCGCCTTTATCGGCCCGTCCGGCTGCGGCAAGTCCACACTGCTGCGCACCTTC
Source organism: Pseudomonas sp. Leaf15 (assembly GCF_001421425.1). Classification (NCBI taxonomy): domain Bacteria; kingdom Pseudomonadati; phylum Pseudomonadota; class Gammaproteobacteria; order Pseudomonadales; family Pseudomonadaceae; genus Pseudomonas; species Pseudomonas sp. Leaf15. The sequence continues at coordinate 231,893 of NZ_LMKI01000033.1, read as the reverse complement.
AACCGCATGAACGACCTGGTTGACGGTTGCCGCGTAGAAGGCGCGATCAACCTGTACGGCACTAACATCTACCGCAAGGGCGAGGACGTGGCCGAGCTGCGCCGCCGCGTGGGCATGGTGTTCCAGAAGCCGAACCCGTTCCCCAAGACCATCTACGAAAACGTGGTGTATGGCCTGCGCATCCAGGGCATCAACAAAAAACGCATCCTCGACGAAGCCGTCGAGTGGGCCTTGAAAGGCGCGGCGTTGTGGGACGAAGTCAAAGACCGCCTGCATGAATCGGCACTCGGCCTGTCCGGCGGCCAGCAGCAGCGTCTGGTGATCGCCCGCACCATCGCCGTGGAGCCGGAAGTGTTGCTGCTCGACGAACCCTGCTCGGCACTCGACCCGATCTCGACGCTGAAAGTCGAAGAGCTGATCTACGAGCTGAAATCCAAGTTCACCATCGTCATCGTGACCCACAACATGCAACAGGCGGCGCGGGTTTCCGACTACACCGCGTTCATGTACATGGGCAAGCTGGTGGAGTTCGGCGACACTGACACCTTGTTCACCAACCCGGCGAAGAAGCAGACCGAAGACTACATTACCGGTCGTTACGGCTAGTACGCGGTGGTTCTGATTGCACTGAATGCTGCGGTTCTCCGCACCTTACCGGACGTTCCAAGGACGCCAACATGATTAGCAAAGAAGGCCTTACCCACCACATCTCCGCGCAGTTCAACGCCGAGCTTGAGGAAGTGCGCAGCCACCTCCTGGCGATGGGCGGGCTGGTGGAGAAGCAAGTCAACGATGCGGTCACTGCGCTGATCGAGGCCGACTCGGGCCTGGCCCAGCAAGTGCGCGAGATCGATGACCAGATCAATCAGATGGAACGCAACATCGACGAAGAATGCCTGCGCATTCTGGCCCGCCGCCAGCCGGCGGCCTCCGACCTGCGTTTGATCATCAGCATCTCCAAGTCGGTGATCGACCTGGAGCGCATCGGCGACGAAGCCACCAAAATCGCCCGCCGCGCTATCCAGCTGTGCGAAGAAGGTGAAGCGCCACGCGGTTACGTGGAAGTGCGTCACATCGGCGACCAGGTGCGCAACATGGTGCGCGATGCGCTGGACGCGTTCGCCCGCTTCGACGCCGAATTGGCGTTGTCGGTGGCGCAATACGACAAGACCATCGACCGCGAATACAAGACCGCACTGCGCGAGCTGGCCACCTACATGATGGAAGACCCGCGCTCTATCTCGCGGGTCTTGAACATCATCTGGGTGCTGCGCTCCCTGGAACGCATTGGCGACCACGCGCGCAACATCTCGGAATTGGTGATTTATCTGGTGCGCGGCACCGACGTGCGGCACATGGGCCTCAAGCGCATGAAAGCCGAAGTTGAGGGCACTGCTGATCAAATCCCTAATGTTCCGGGCGAATCTGACGATAAGTAAGGTTGCCCGAGACATTAACGCCCGGCCTTTGGTCGGGCGTTTTCGTTTGCGGCATCTGAATTTTTTTGCACAGCAGGAGCAATAAAGTCCTTCTGTGACCAGCGAGTTTTGGCAAAATGCCATCAGTCAGGCGTTTTGCGTGCCGAAGTTTTAATAGGATGAAGGGTCGATGAGTAAAGTCAGTGTATTGGTGGTGGACGACGCCTCGTTTATCCGTGATTTGGTGAAGAAGTGCCTGCGCAACTACTTCCCCGGCATCAAGATTGAAGACGCGGTGAACGGTAAAAAGGCGCAATCCATCCTGATGCGCGAGACCTTCGACCTAGTGCTGTGCGACTGGGAAATGCCCGAGATGTCCGGCCTTGAGCTGTTGACCTGGTGCCGTGAGCAGGCGCACCTGAAGGCCATGCCGTTCGTGATGGTGACCAGCCGTGGCGACAAGGAAAACGTGGTGCAGGCGATTCAGGCCGGGGTTTCCGGTTATGTCAGCAAGCCATTCACCAACGAGCAGTTGCTGAACAAGGTCAAGCAGGCTTTGCACAAAATCGGCCGCCTCGATGCCCTCATCGCCAGCGCGCCGACCAAGATGAACTCGGCCTTCGGCAATGACTCCCTCAATGCCTTGACCGGCGGCAAGCCCGAGGCGGCCAAACCGGCGCCGGTAGCTGCGCCGAGCAAAGGCCTGCTCAACAGCCAGCCGGTGCAAGCGCCTGCAGCCTCGCCTGCCGGCGGTCGCGGCCAGGGCCAACTGCGGCTGTCCAGCGGCAACCAGCAATGCGTGATCAAGGCGCTGAGCATCAAGGAAGCGCTGCTGGTGGTCCGTCGCGGTGAAGTGCTGCCCCAGGTGCTGGAAAGCGCCGTGCTCGACCTTGAGCAAGGCGAGAACGCCGAAGTCGCGCGCCTCAACGGCTACCTGCACGCCATCGTCGCCTATGAGCCACGGCCTGACAGCGACTGGCTGCAACTGACCTTCCGGTTTATCGACCAGGATGCGCAGAAGCTCGATTACATCTCCCGCCTGATCGCGCGCGGTACGGCGCAGAAGCACTTCGTGCCGGGAGCTTGATCGCCTGAATCAAGGGAATCGACCGACCGTCTGATTCCCGCTAGGCCGCTTGATTTATATCCATTTCGATATAGTCTCTCGATAACGCGTCAGTGTTATCGAGCCTTTGCTATGCCTTGAAACACACCTGCACCGCCTTTGGCTGAGTCGTCGATTAGGCTTCTTCTTTCCAGGAAAGGAGAAGCAAATGCCAAGGCATAAGGATGTGGTGTTTTTAGGAAGCTCGCTCAAGGATCTCAAAGAATTCCCTCTCGACGCCCGGAGGGCTGCCGGCTTTCAGTTGGATCTCTTGCAGCAGGGTGAACAGCCTTTTGATTGCAAACCGATGAAGACTATCGGGAGGGGCGTCAGCGAAATTCGGATCACTGAGGAATCAGGAGCGTTTCGAGTGTTCTATGTGATTAATCGGCCGGAAGCAGTCTATGTGCTGCACGCGCTGCGCAAAACCACACAGAAAACCGAAGGGCGGGATATCGAACTGGCTCGTGCCAGATTGCAGGAGATAGGTTAAGCCCATGACAGACTCAAAAATTCACACCGAACGTTTCAGCAGCGTCTGGGATGCTCTGGAAGACACGCCCCAACAAGCCGCCAATATGCGCATGCGCTCAAAGTTGTTGTTGGCGTTGTGCAACACCATCCGCAGCTGGGAGCTTTCTCAGAAAGACGCGGCACAAAGGCTCGGTATCAGTCAGCCGCGCTTGAACGACGTGCTCAACGGCAAGATCGACAAGTTTTCCCTCGATGCGCTGGTCAACCTGTCGGCCGCCGCCCGGATGAATGTGGATATCTGCTTTACCGCGCTGCCCGCTTAGAGCTGTCATCAACCCTTGCTAGCCTGCCGTTCAGTCATCCCGGCAGGTACGGCATGTTCATTCGCCTAGTCCTGTGCTGCGGACCGGCCACGGTTTGCACTTCGACCCTGGCCATGACCCTCTACAAATCCACCGATGCCAAAGGCGTGGTGTCTTTCAGCGACCGGCAAACGCCCGGCGCCCAGGCGTTTGTGATGCTGGAGCGTAAGGTTGAGCGGGCCAAACGGCCAGTGCTGGATATGCCACGATCGAGTTACCCACAACAGGGCTATCGCTATCCTTTGCCTTGGCGTGGTGGGCCGTTTCGATTGACTCAAGGCCCTAATGGCAGCTTCAGCCACACTGACGCCAAGAGCCGCTACGCCATGGACATCGCCATGCCCGAGGGCACGCCGATCATTGCGGCACGCAGCGGTGTGGTGGTGAAGACTGAAAACCAGCAGGCGGGGCGTGGAGGTGATGCGTCAGGAAATTTCGTGCGCATACGTCACGATGACGGCACCGAGGGCGTGTATCTGCACCTCAAGCAAGGTTCGGTCAGTGTCAGGGCAGCGTGTGGCAGTGGGAAGCGCGCTGGCATTGTCGGGCAATACCGGCAATAGCAGCGGGCCGCACCTGCATTTTGTGGTGCAGAAGGCTTCCGAGGTCGGGCTGGTTTCGATTCCCTATGAGTTCAACCAGCCGCTTGGCAAATTGCCCAACTTTACGTTGGGCAATTGAGGCGTCAATCCAGCAACAACACCTTGGCCAGCACGATCTTCGGCCCTTTCATCTTCTTGATGATGATGCGCAAGCCTTCAACTTCCAGCACTTCTTCCTCTTCCGGCACGCGTTTGAGCGTGTCGTAGATCAAGCCCGCCAGGGTTTCGGCTTCGATGTGGTCCAGGTCCACGCCCAGCAGGCGCTCCACCTTGAACAGCGGCGTGTCGCCACGCACCAGCAGTTTGCCTGGTTGGTAGGCGAGGATGCCGCGCTCGGCCTTGCGGTGTTCGTCCTGAATATCACCGACCAGCACTTCCAGCACGTCCTCCATGGTCAGGTAGCCGATGACTTTGCCGTCGGCTTCTTCCACCAGGGCGAAGTGCGCACCGCCTTTGCGGAACTGTTCCAGCAACTGCGACAGCGGCATGTGCCGCGAGACGCGCTCAAGCGGGCGGGTCAGCTCGGCCAGGTTGAACGACTCGGGAATGTGGTCCAGGGCTGCCAGCTCCAGCAGCAGGTCCTTGATGTGCAGCAGGCCGACAAACTCATTGCGATCGGCGTCATACACCGGGTAGCGGCTGAATTTGTGGCGGCGGAACAGCGCGAGGATTTCCTTGAGCGGGGCGTTGAAGTCCAGGGTGACCAGGTCTTCGCGGGAGTTGGCCCAGTCCACCACTTCCAGCTCGCCCATTTCCACGGCCGAAGCCAGTACGCGCATGCCTTGGTCGCTTGGGTCCTGGCCACGGCTGGAGTGCAGGATCAGCTTGAGTTCTTCGCGGCTGTAATGGTGTTCGTGGTGCGGGCCTGGCTCGCCTTGGCCGGCGATACGCAAGATGGCGTTGGCGCTGGCGTTAAGCAGGTAGATCGCCGGGTACATGGCCCAGTAGAACAGGTACAGCGGCACCGCCGTCCACAGCGACAGCAGCTCGGGTTTGCGAATTGCCCACGATTTGGGGGCCAACTCACCGACCACGATGTGCAGGTAGGAAATCACGAAGAAGGCGGCAAAGAACGACACGCCCTTGATCACTTCAGGCGATTGCACGCCGATGGCGCCCAGCAATGGCTCGAGGATATGCGCGAAGGCCGGTTCACCGACCCAGCCCAGGCCCAGGGAGGCGAGGGTGATACCCAATTGACAGGCCGACAGATAGGCGTCGAGCTGGCTATGAACGGTGCGCAGGATCTGCCCGCGCCAGCCGTTCTTGTGGGCGATGGCCTCGACCCGGGTGGCGCGCAGTTTGACCATGGCAAATTCCGCCGCAACGAAGAAACCGTTGAGCAGTACCAGGATCAGTGCAAAAAGAATCATGCCGAAATCGGCGAAGAGTGTAGCGAGGGTGATACCAGGGGAAGGGTCCATGATGGGGTTTTGCAGGTTCCGTGTGTTCAATAAGGGGTGACAGACAGGCCTGAAAGGCAGGCGCAAGTCGGCCAATGTAGCGGCTGACGGGGCGCTTGCCTAGTGCCCGCTGCCGGGCGGAGCCTCTAATGCCTTCTACCAAACCACACAAATCCCATGTGGGAGCTGGCTTGCCTGCGATAGCGGACTGTCAGTTGACGTATTTTCAGCTGACTCACCGTTATCGCAGGCAAGCCAGCTCCCACACTTGGATCTGCGTTGTTTTCAGCTTATTCATCATTCCCGATCACCTGCGAACGGGTCACCTGCGCCGGCGGAAAATGGCAGGTAAAGGTACTGCCATGCCCCAGCACGCTGCTGATCTCCAACCGTGCGCGGTGGCGCAACAGCACGTGTTTGACGATCGCCAGGCCCAGCCCGGTGCCGCCGGTGTTGGAGTTGCGGCTGGAGTCGACGCGGTAGAAGCGTTCGGTCAGGCGCGGCAGATGCTTGGCGTCGATACCGATGCCGGAGTCCTGCACGCTCAAGTGTGCGCCGTGCTCATCGCTCCACCAGCGGATGCGGATATTGCCCTTGTCCTGGGTGTACTTCACGGCGTTGAACACCAGGTTGGAGAACGCGCTGCGCAACTCACCTTCGCTGCCTTTGAGCAATACCTGCGGGTCGGCCTCCAGGGTGATCTGTTGCCCGCGCTCGCCGGACAGCGCCTGGGCGTCATTCTTGATGGTCTGCAACAGGCTTTGCACCGCCACCGGGTGGTTGTCCGAGGGGTAATCGGTGGCTTCCAGCTTGGCCAGCAACAGCAGGTCGTTGAGCAGGGTTTGCATGCGTGAACCCTGCTGCTGCATCTGCTGCAGGGCACGGCTCCAGCGCGGGTTGATCTCGTCGACGTTGTCCAGCAGCGTCTCCAGGTAGCCGCAGATCACCGTCAACGGCGTGCGCAGTTCGTGGGAGACGTTGGCGACGAAGTCTTTGCGCATCTGTTCCAGCTGATGAATGCGGGTCACGTCGCGTACCAGCATCAGGTGTTCGTTGTTGCCGTAACGCGTCAGGTACAGCTGGATGCGCACGCGGTCATTGGTGGGCGAGGGGATTTCCAGGGCTTCTTCGTAGTTGTCCTGCTCGAAGTACTCCTTGAAGCGCGGGTGGCGCACCAGGTTGGTCACCGGCTGGCCGCTGTCCTGGGGCGTCTTGAGGCCCAGCAGGGTCTCGGCGGCGCGGTTCCACCATTCCAGGTTGCCATCGCTGTCGAGCATGATCACCGCGTCTTTGAGCGCGGCGGTGGATTCCTGTACCCGGTCGATCACCGCCTGCAGGCGCCCGCGAACCCGTTGGTCGCGGCGTTGCAGGTGGTAGATGCTGTCGAACACCTCGCCCCACAGGCCATAGCCGTCGGGCGGCGCTTCGTCGGGTTTGTGCTGGCGCAGCCATTCATGCAGGCGCAGCAATTGTTTGAGGGTCCAGCCCAGATACAGGCCGATACCAACGGCCAGGCTCCAGCCGTAATAGCCGCTGATCAAGCCCACCACCAGGCAACCGGTGATCAACAGAAGCATGTGGCGGATCAGGGTGCCATGCCAGTTCTGGTTCACTTAAACATGCGTCCTTGTCAGCGGTTAAGGAAGGGAAGGGCCGGCTCAGCCTTTGGTGGAAAAGCGATAGCCGGTGCCGCGCACGGTTTGTACCAGATTCTCGTAGGCATCGCCCAAGGCTTTGCGCAGGCGGCGGATATGCACGTCAACCGTGCGCTCCTCCACATACACGTTGCCGCCCCACACCTGGTCGAGCAATTGGCCACGGGTGTAGGCGCGCTCCTGGTGGGTCATGAAAAATTGCAGCAGGCGGTATTCGGTCGGGCCCATCTCGGCCGGCTTGCCGTCGATGGTCACGCGGTGGCTGATCGGGTCCAGGATCAGCCCGTCGACTTCGATCGGTGCTTCGCCATCAGTCGGGCCGGCACGGCGCAGTACGGCCTTCAGGCGCGCTACCAGCTCACGTGGGGAAAACGGCTTGGTGATGTAGTCATCAGCGCCGACTTCCAGGCCCTGAATCTTGTTGTCCTCTTCACCCTTGGCGGTGAGCATGATGATCGGGATATCCCCGGTCAGCTCATCCCGCTTGAGGCGGCGGGCCAGTTCGATGCCCGAGGTGCCGGGCAGCATCCAGTCCAGCAGGATCAGGTCCGGCTTGCGGTCGACGATAATGGCATGGGCCTGCTGGGAGTTCTCCGCCTCCAGGCAGTCATAGCCGGCCATTTCCAACGCAACGGCGATCATCTCGCGAATGGGCGCTTCGTCGTCAACGATCAGAATGCTCCTGCCAACCATGCTCAAAATCCTCTTGTCATTTAACTGTCTTGCGCCGCATTAGATAACGGAATTATTGCAGTCGTGTGACAGTAATTTAGTCGATCGGGCAATTCACGGCACTCTGGACTACCCTTTGGGTCCGAATCCTGACAACCACAAAAGGAAGGTTCCGATGACTCAAAGTACTTTTTCCTGGAAAGCCCTGTTGGTAACGGCGGCGTTGACCCTGCCGACACTGGCATTTGCGGCTGAGCCGGCGATGACCAAGGGCGGCGTGTTGGTGGATCATAAGGGCATGACGCTCTACACCTTTGCCAAAGACGCCGATGGCAAGTCCATGTGCAACGACAAGTGCGCCACCAACTGGCCGCCGTTGATGGCTGAGTCCACTGACAAGCCGATGGGCAAATGGACCGTCATCACGCGTGACGATCAGAAGAGCCAGTGGGCCTACAGCGGCAAGCCGCTTTACACCTTCGTCATGGACAAGAAGGCCGGCGACATGACCGGTGAAGGCAAAATGGACGGTGCCTGGAAGGTTGCCAAGCCTTGACTCTGCGGCGCCATTGAAACCATCGCGGGCAAGCCCGCTCCCACAGGGGAATGCGTTCCAAATGTGGGAGCGGGCTTGCCCGCGATGGCGTCAGCACTGACTTACCGAAACCCGTAATCCGCCACAATCCCCACAAATATCGCCAACCCCGCCCAGTGGTTGTGCAAAAACGCCTTGAAGCACTTCATCCGATCCTTGTCCCGGGTGTACCAGAACTCCCAGGCAAAACAGCCCGCCGCCGCAAGCAACCCCAAGTGGAACCAGCCACCCAGCTCAAACCGCTGCCCCGCCAATAGCAGGCACACCAGTGACAAGCCTTGCAGGGTCAGAATGATCACGCGGTCCGCATCGCCGAACAGAATGGCGGTGGATTTCACCCCGATCTTCAAGTCGTCATCGCGGTCGGTCATCGCGTAATACGTGTCGTAACCCACCGTCCACAGCAAGTTGGCGATGTACAGCAGCCACGCCGTGGCAGGCAAATGCCCGGTCTCGGCAGTGAATGCCATCGGCATGCCCCAGGAAAACGCCGCGCCCAACACCACCTGCGGGTAGTAGGTGTAGCGCTTCATGAACGGGTAGCTCGCCGCCAGCGCCAGGCCGCCCAGGGACAGCAGGATGGTGGTCGCGTTGGTCAGCAGCACCAGCAGAAAACTGATGCCCATCAACACCGCAAAAAACACCAAGGCCTCTTTGGAGCTGATCTTGCCGCTCACCAGCGGGCGTTGCTCGGTGCGTTTCACATGGCCGTCGACCTTGCGGTCGGCCCAGTCATTGATCACACAGCCGCCGGCGCGGGTCAGCACCACACCGAGCACGAAAATCACGATATTGAGCAACGATGGCGAGCCCTTGCCCGCAATCCACAGCGCCCATAGCGTCGGCCACAACAGCAGGTAAATGCCGATGGGTTTGTCCATGCGAGTCAGCTGAATGAAATCCCAGGCCCTGGGGTTCAGGCGGTTCAAGGACTTGAGCAGACGTTGATACATCAGCAGTTCTCCGGGTGGTCATGCAGTGCATGCCAGAAGCTGGGCAGGAAAATTTCCGCGACCAGCACGCTCAGCGGCCCGCGATCAAAGCGTGAGCGGCGCGCCCACAGGCCATCGGCCTGGTCGGCGGTTGGCAGCCATTGCCGTGGGTAATGGCATACCTCGATCGCCTGGCGGGTGAACGCGTGGTCGCAGAACAGCAATTCGCCCAGCGAACGGCTGCCCAGTTCGTCCATGTGCAAGCCATCGCCCTGCAAGGCACTGCGGGCCGCCACGCTGCGGGCAAACACCCACGGTTGGCCATGCCCGCGCAAATACACTTCGCGTACCCAGCCGACCGTGGCCGGGGCCATACCCAGCGCCACGCATTCATCCTCGCGCAGTGGCTGCCAGCCTTCGAACAGTGGCGTTACGCTGAAGCCGTCGTTGGACAGCCACGTGAGCCTGCGCGTCAGCGAGCCTTCGTCGAACAACCAGTTGAGGGTCAAAGGCCCAGGCATTGGGTTCAGAAGGCTCTGGGTCAGCCATTGGCAAGCATCGGGACGGGCGATTGAGTGCGGCACGGTGAGTCAGTTTTGGCAGCAAAAGAGGCGGCGAGCTTACCATGGCGTCCTGAGCTTTTGCCGGGCTGAACCGGCCGTTTGCGCCGAACATGCTTGCATCTGCCGGCCCCGATCAGTACAAAACGCCCTGAGCCATACGGCAACGTTGGTCTATCGACCGTTGGCCAAGACGCCTGGACCCTGAGGAAGCAAGTAATGAAGAAGTGGCAATGTGTAGTCTGTGGCCTGATCTATGACGAAAAAGACGGCTGGCCGGACGACGGTATCGCACCGGGCACCCTGTGGCAGGACGTCCCGGAAGACTGGCTGTGCCCGGACTGCGGCGTAGGCAAAATGGATTTCGAAATGATCGAAATCGGCTAATCATCGGTTTAAGAAACGTACTACAAGGAGAAAGGAATGAACGCACCTGTCGTGATCATCGGCACAGGATTGGCCGGATACAACGTGGCTCGGGAGTTTCGCAAGCTCGACAGCGAGACCCCGTTGCTGCTGATCACCGCGGATGATGGGCGCTCCTACTCCAAGCCCATGCTCTCCACCGGCTTTGGCAAGAACAAGGAAGCCGATGGCCTGAGCATGGCTGAACCGGGCGCCATGGCCGAGCAGCTCAAGGCCGAAGTGCGCACCCATACGCGCATCAGCGGCATCGATCCGGGCCACAAACGCCTGTGGATCGGCGAGGAAGCGGTGGCTTACCGCGACCTGATCCTGGCCTGGGGCGCAGAAACCGTGCGCGTGCCGGTCGAAGGCGATGCGGCTGAGCTGATTTTCCCCATCAACGATCTTGAAGATTACGCACGCTTTCGTGCCGCCGCAGCCGGAAAACGCCGTGTGCTGCTGCTCGGCGCCGGCCTGATCGGCTGCGAATTCGCCAACGACCTTATTCTTGGCGGCTATGAAATTGATCTGGTCGCACCGTGCGAGCAAGTCATGCCGACCCTGCTGCACCCGGCAGCCGCCGCCGCTGTGCAAGCCGGGCTGGAAGGCCTGGGCGCGCGCTTCCACTTGGGCCCGGTGCTCAACCGCCTGCAGCGCACGGCAGATGGCCTGGAAGCGCACCTGTCCGATGGTGAAGTGATTCATTGCGACCTGGTGGTCTCGGCCATCGGCCTGCGCCCGCGGGTGGATCTGGCCGCCGCTGCCGGCCTGCAGATCAACCGTGGAATCATGGTGGACCGTTACCTCAAGACGTCCCACGCCAATATCTACGCCCTGGGCGACTGCGCCGAGGTCGATGGCCTCAACCTGCTGTACGTGATGCCATTGATGAGCTGCGCCCGTGCCCTGGCCCAAACCCTTGCCGGCAACGCCACGGCCGTCAGCTATGGGCCGATGCCGATCACCGTAAAAACCCCGATCTGCCCTCTGGTGGTATCGCCGCCGCCACGCGGCACCGAAGGTGTGTGGAGCGTCGAAGGGCAGGGTGCCGACATCAAGGCCTTGTGCCGCGACGCCAGCGGCCGCCTGCTGGGTTATGCGCTGACCGGCAGCGCCGTCATGGAAAAACTTGCCCTTAACAAAGAACTTCCGCCATTGCTGGCGTAAATGCCGGTCGTTCTGTCGGAATCAGCACCTTCTTACCCCCAGAAAGGTCGCCGCGAGACTGGCGGAGCGTGCGAGGGCATGCCATCCTCACTCCCGTCTGCCGCAGAGTAGAGCCTGCGGCGCCTTGGGCGCTGCTCCACCAGAGAGCAGCACGGACATAACAACAAAAAACCGTCAAAGAGGCTTCACTTATGCGTAAACCAGAACTCGCAGCCGCTATTGCAGAAAAAGCAGACCTGACCAAAGAACAGGCCAACCGCGTTCTCAACGCCGTCCTCGAAGAAATCACCGGCGCCCTGCACCGCAAGGACAGCGTCACCCTGGTGGGCTTCGGCACCTTCCTGCAACGCCACCGCGGCGCCCGCACCGGCAAAAACCCGCAAACCGGTGAGCCAGTGAAAATCAAGGCGAGCAACACCGTTGCATTCAAGCCGGGCAAGTCGCTCAAAGACAGCGTCAACCCGTAATAGCAGGACCGTCTGAAGGGAGGCGGGTGGGTAAGAAAATGGGCACGCCGACTGGGTTGGGTGCCCATTTTTTGTTGGGCTGTGTAATCACAGCTTTCAATGCATCTTCCGCGTCGCCATTTTTTCATCCCCATGTTTTCCATTTTTTATTATTCTTGTTCGACGTGAACAGGCCTACCAATTTGATGGTTCGCCATCTTCATCATTTATTGAAATACGAGTACAGGACCTGATCCATTCAAAAAGTACAGACAGATCATGCTCGATGCTTTTCGGATGGGCGCTGATTTCCAGGAAAATACGCTCTTGTTCTAAAAAAATACGCACGTCGTAGCTCCAATCACTTGGGCTTCTGGGTTCAGTGCCTGCCAACCGAAACTCTCGGCCTTCAAAAAGCTCGGAAAAAGTCTCAAGGCGGGTGATGTTCTGCGTTATCTCGTCGAGATGAGCCGCGTACCAATTATTGTCCTCAAAGGACAGAATGAATTCTGCTGACATCATCATTACCTTTTAACTGCCGTGAGGTCGGCCCGATACCGTAGGGTAGTCTGGCGGATTTTTCATTCCGATGTGCGCTTCCGCAGAGTGGGTACTGACGGCTGTTTTTCCGTCGTTAGCTAATTCCGTGGTGTTGGAGTTTCCATGTCTTCCTACCGATTTGTGGCTGTGAGCGTTATTCGAGCCTTTGAATGGTGTCGGGTTGCCATTCCCGTAGGCATGGATTTGGACTTCTGAACCATCGGGGTGTACCCAGCGCTGATTTTTGGTATTCGGCTGATTTATTTAATTTATCTTATGGCTGTTAATATAAATAAATCCGTCCATTTATACCGGTCCCTTTATGCCAATTAATTTTTAGGAGAAATAATTTTGCTTATGTCGGCGCCTCTAAATTTTAATGGCTTTATCGCGCTTTTAATCTCAAGTGCCGTTTCGATGCCGAGAATAATGGAAGAACTTTTTCCCTTTTCGCTACCGAAGCTAATACTTGTGAAAAACATCCCGTGCTCAAGAGGTTTTCCAGTTTCCTGATAGAATGTCGGGAGAGGAGCCACACAGTCAAAATACTGATGACAGGTACTGCAGAGGTTTTCCTGCTGTTGAGCGCTGTAGCTGATAACGTGCTTGGGTCGGATGAGAAATAGTTGTTTTTTTTCATTGAGCAGTGAAAAATCAACGTTTAGATCTAAATTGTCAATGTATTCTTTGAAACGCAGTGATGCGATGAACCTCCGATCATAAGTTACACCAATATCGGTTTTGTTTGGTGTTTTAAGTTCTGCGGGTGGTAGGTAGGATCAATGCAGCAGCCACAGGTCTTGCAAAATATGTTTTCAGGAGCCTCCTCAAAAAAGTAAGCATGATTATTGATGGCGCTTAAGTCGTAGGCGATAGTCAAGAATTTAGTCATTACTTTATTCCCGAATGTTGTGTGAGGAAGTCGACAACAGCATCTTTGTATTGTGCCCCTTTTCCTTTGTAGAAGTCAGCAAGCGTCTGGACGCCTTTCAGTTCTGGTGAAGGTTGCTTGAATTTTTGCACCGCTGTTACCCCGTTGTGACCGCATATGTACAGGACTTCCATTGACGACTTTTGTTTTTCCGACCAGGAAGTCGTTCATATCGCGGTGAAGCTGTTTGTGATCAGTATCGGTGAGTTTTGTCAGCTTTTGGTTATGTTTGCCGCCCATGAATTTCGGATCGGAGTGATGCCCATGGTGACCACACGCCCAGCCCAACGGATCGATCCATGTGACCGGATTTGGGGCGTACTGATAAAGGTTGATTCCACCCATCAAGTCAATGGGGTCGGTTGTCGTAAAGCGGCCTACATCGGGATCATAAAACCTGAACGTATTGAAATACAGGCCTGTTTCCCAATCCAGGTACTAATTGAAATAAACTATCATGTTCATGTTTAAGTTTGTGAAATATTTTTTATTGTTCTGCCGCGTACATATAAATCGCGTCTTCTGTGCAGTAAAATACTTTCCTGCTCGGATGCGCTTGGACGGGAGAAATTAAAAGCTCTCTTAAGTCCCCTGATTTTACAGCCTCATCAAGAAACTCAAGAAGATCAATTAAGGTTGTTTTATATAGTTCCCCCTTGAAAATAATTCTTTTCCCTTTGCGGGTTACCAAGTTGTGCGCAATGTAATAGAGATCTGAGTTTAGATGAGCTCTCAGATCTGCAAGTGTATCGAAAGCTTGGATTATATCTCCCGACATTGTCGACTTTAACATCGATGAGTGTATGTATTCCTTGTCTTCATCAGGATTCAAATCAAATTTATTTAGGTTATTAAAGTGATAACTGTTTTTCATGTTAGTTTGGAATGTCATAAAAAATATGACCGTCCCCTCCATTGTTGTACCACTTGATGTGAGGTGTGTCCCCAAAGCCGCCCTCTGGTGCCATATGCTGTTCGTAGCCTTTCGGATATTTTGCTACTCCATCGGCGCGAGCACTTTGAGTGTGAGCTTTGTAACGGTTCATATTGCCCTGTGACTCTTTCAAAAAAGCCTTTGCGTCTGAGCTTGATTTAACCTTAACCTGAAATTTTTCCCCATTTGTCATGGCCAGTCTATTATCCGCGACCGCTTGCTTCCACTCTTTTGAACCTTTAGCTAATACGCGCATCTTCGATGCTTTTTGATTCAGTTTTCCTTTGTAGGCAGCGCACGCCAGCCCTTTAGGGTCGATCCATTTGACGGGATTTGGAGCATATTGATAAAGATTTAAACCGCCTGATAGCCCTATCGGATCCGGCGTGGTAAATCGCCCCATTTCGGGATCATAAAACCGGAACGTATTGAAATGCAGCCCCGTCTCCCGGTCTAGATATTGCCCCTGAAACCGCAGATTCTGCTCTTCAAGAAAATACGCTTCGCGCACTTCCTCTTGCGTGCTACCCCACACCCTATAAGTCGCACGCCAAACATTATGACCACTGGATTCGGTTAGCTGCTCCGGCAAGCCATTGAGGTCGTTATGGTAATAGCGGGTTTTTTGCAGCGGGCCAATACCGTCGACACGAGCGAGCGGTTCGTAGCCTTCATCTTCATAGATGTAAAGGCTGGTCTGGCTGTATTTTTGCTCCTGCAACAGACGCAGGCCATCCCAGGTGAAGAGGGTTTCGCCCAACGGATAGCCGTCGCTGTCGTGCTCGGTTTTTTCAATACGCCGGCCCAGTGGGTCATAGGCCATCCTGACCACATTGCCGTTTTCATTGCGCACTTCCACCAGCCGGTTTTCAGCATCGTAGGCGAAGCGCTGCAAACCTCGCGCCGCGCTGCGCTTTTCGATCATCCGTCCAAGGGCGTCGGACTTGTAACGTTTATCCTGATACGTAATCAGCCGGTTATGCCGTACCAGGCCATCTTGGACTGGGCCGTCGAGCAAATTGGCAGCAGCATCGTAGGCATAGGTTTCGCTGTACCCCACTTGGTGGCTTACAAGAATACGTCCCGTACTGTCATAGCCCAGGTGTTCTTGACGTTCGCTACGACGACGTCCGATCAGGTTATCGCTGGGATCGTAGCTGTAGTCGGTCTCAACCAATGGCGGCAACTGCCAAGGCTGGTCAATGCTACGACGCTGTCGTGAGCGAACCCTTCCGCTACGGTCGTAAGCAGTACTCGTCCTGAGTTGACCCTGAGTGCGTTGCACCTCGCGGTGCAAGCGATCACGCTCAAAGTCGCTGATGACCTTTCCATCGAGATTCAACTGATGCAGGTGGCCGCTGCCGTAGTACAGGCGGTTCAGCCATCGCCCGTCGGGCAACTGGGTCTGAATCAGGTTGCCCAACTCGTCATANAGATTCAACTGATGCAGGTGGCCGCTGCCGTAGTACAGGCGGTTCAGCCATCGCCCGTCGGGCAACTGGGTCTGAATCAGGTTGCCCAACTCGTCATATTGATGTTGCAAGGAGCCTGCAGCGCTTTGCTCCTCCAGCAGTTGCCCCAGCGCGTCATAGCGAAAACCTAATGCCTGCTCTGCACCGTCAAGCGCGGTGAAGGTGACGCCGACCAGTTGATCGTTCGGATCATGCTCATAAGCAGTGGTGCCGTCTGCTGTGGATTTGCTGACCAGGCGGCCAACCGGGTCGCGCCGGAACTGGTGTGACAGCGGCGCTACCGGTTCGCCTTCCGTCCCGGGCTGGTAGTCCACGGCTACGACATCATCCAGCGGATCATAGGTATAGCAGCGCCGACTTTGATCAAGGTCTTGCTGCTGCACCATGCGGTCGGCGGCGTCCCATTCAAAGCGGTAGCTCTCGCCGTTTTCGTTGGTCAGCTTGCGCAGCCGGCCGTAGGCGTCGTGGTCGAACATGACCGTGCGGTTATGCGCATCCCAGCGTTGTTTGACCAGGCCGCGAACATCGTAGGCATAGCGTGTGGCGCTGCCGGCCGGGTCGACGTGGGCTGTCAGATAACCGCCGGCGTTGCGCTGGAACTGTTCCACGCGACCATCCGGGAGCTGGCATTCCAGCAGTAGCCCTGAGGTCCGTATCGGTAGCGAACCAACTTACCTGCTGCATTACCGGTCGCGAGGAAAACCGTCCCTGAAAAGGCCAGGCTGCCTATGGTAGTGATCGCCGCGTAGGCCGACACCGCCGAGAATATCGGCCATTACTGAGGTGTGCAGCAGTGCGTCGTCTTCGCGGGTAGCCCAGAGGTCTTCACTCATGGCTCAGGTTCGGGGGTTCGGGTTGAGGATTATCGGCTTCAAGCGTAGTAGTCGATGAAGTCTTCCAGTGAAGACTGGACTGTGTTTTTTCTGGAGGCACTTTTGATTAATTGGATATATGGCAATATTTTTGTCTTGAGCTCATTTGCCACTGAAGCCATGTCGTTATCGACTGCTTCAACAGTGTTGTCCGACATGATTTCAAGCAGTGCGCCAAACAAGCGATATTCATCGATGTCCGCCCGATTGTCAGGATTCAACGGAGCATCATGCTGACCTACCAGATAGTCCAGAGGGTTGAACAGTTCAAAACCGAAGTACTGATCGCCCGCCAGAATTATCGTAAAATCCTTTCCAAGATGGACCCGGGTAAGAGCGTTTTTTTCAGTGGGGGCCCGCATGAAGCAAAAGAGTTTTCGGTTAAGAGGATCAAATAGTCTGAGCATCGTCGGCAGAACGTTGAACACCGGCTTATGAAGTTTGATCCGGCCGGTTATTGTTTTATCGATTCTAAAAGTAGTCAGATGATTTTTGCCTGGCACGGAGAGTTCCAGACAAGCAAGGTCGCCGTTTTCAGAGAATGAAAAGAGGTCTGAATTCTCTGAAATCCAGTGCTCTGAGTTCGTATGTGGCTTGCGTGATATGTCGAGGCGGACCACCGAAGAGTTGGTGTCGAAAATCCATCTGATAGACGCATCCCCATAATAGAGTTGCGAGGCTTCTATCAATTCAATGTCGGGAGCGATCAGCATCTTCAAAAGCCTTCCATTTTGGTCGCGGGAGGGATGAACCCACCTTTTAGTCTCGGCTGGTAAAGGAGATGGATTATTTAAATTGGCTGATCGCGGTTAATCTAAATAGTCCGTCGCCTTTATAGTTATATTTATATGAGATTAAATCTTAAGGTTAATTAAAAATTTCTACCGTGGTGTCCCCTTCGTAAGTTTGCACTGCCATTCGATAAATGTCGGTCCAGATATCCCCTGTAGGCCTTTTAACAATATGCCTTGAGCCAAACACATAAACAGTTTCTCCAAGAGATAACTTTTCTTTGATGTGCTGCGCTGAGGGTGAAACTGAAAACTGATGCAAAAAAACCATAGGTTGACCCTGATGGTATAGCCACGCAGGTTCTCCCACCCATACAGGCTTATCCTTTAAGCAAAGGTATTCGCTATCAAGTCGCTCCGTTAGCCACTTCTTTTTATTTTTAGGTGCGCCTTGCGCTATATATTCTTCGTAAAGCTTCCGGGCAAAATCCTCCGCACTTTCATCTTCCATCGAGGCGGATTTCTTTTCAGCGACAGTCATCGCCGCGCCCCAGAAAATGTGAAAGTCAGTCAGCTCACTCATATCCGCTCCTTCAAGGCTTTTCTACCATTGTCCTGTGGTTTTTACGATTCTCACCAGATCCCAGCCGGTATGGCGATACTTGTCCATTGACTCATGCCCCCAAGGCGTCGCCTTGGTCAAGTTCCAGTCCTCATGAGCCACTTTTGATCCTGCGCGTTGGGGAATATATTGATGGTTTAGCTCCATCGACACAGTAATTTCCTTTGTCGTGCCAACACGTTTCAGTAGCCGGCTTCTCGGAGTATTACGATAACGAACCTCTACCCTCATCCGAGGTGCTTTGCCTGAGGCCATTCGCGCCAGGTTTCTAGCAGAGTATTGACCTGGCGAAGCCTTGGCTGCGGCTGCTTTCCAAACCCCTTTTCTTGCTGTACTCCAGCATTTCCAACCCCAAGGGTCGATCCAGGCAATCGGGTTCGGGCCATATTGATAGAGATTGATTCCCCCTGCCAATCCAAGCGGATCCGGTGTGGTGAACCGCCCTATATCCGGATCGTAAAACCTGAAGGTATTGAAATGTAGCCCCGTTTCTCGATCGAGATATTGCCCCTGAAAACGTAAGTTCTGCTCTTCGATGTAGGCGGGCTCGCGCATTTCCTCTACCGTATTGCCCCACACTCGATAACTCGCCCGCCAGATGACGTCGCCGTTTTCTTCGGTTAGCTGCTCCGGCAGACTATTGAGGTCGTTGTGGTAGTAGCGGACTTTTTGCAAATGCCCCATACCGTCGACTCGAGCTACGGGCTTGTAGCCTTCATCTTCATAAATATAAAAGCTGGATTGACTATGTTTGGATTCCTGCAATAGACGCAGCTCATCCCAGATGAAGCGCGTAACGCCCAACTGGTAGCCATCGCTGCCATGCTCGGTTTTTTCGATGCGCCGCCCTAGTGGGTCATAGGTCATCCTGACCACGCTACCGTTTTCGTTGTGCACTTCAACCAGTCGGCTTTCTGCGTCGTAGGCAAACCGTTGCAAGCCTCGAGCAGCACTACGCTTTTCAATCATTCGACCAAAAGCATCGTATTTGTAGCGTTTGTCTTGGTAGGTGAGCAGCCTGTTATGTCTTACCAAGCCACCCTGTCGTGGGCCGTCAAGCAGGTTGGCTGCCGCGTCATAAGCAAAGGTCTCTGTCTGGCCTACTTGGTGGCTGACGAGAATACGTTCGGTGCTGTCGTAACCCAAATGCTCTTGACGATCATGAACACGGTCAACACGACGACGCCCGATCAAGTTATCACTGGGATCGTAGCTGTAGTCAGTTTCAACCAACGGCGGCAACTGCCAAGGCTGGTCAATACTGCGACGCTGTCCTGAGCGAACCC
Source organism: Pseudomonas sp. Leaf15 (assembly GCF_001421425.1). NCBI lineage: Bacteria > Pseudomonadati > Pseudomonadota > Gammaproteobacteria > Pseudomonadales > Pseudomonadaceae > Pseudomonas > Pseudomonas sp. Leaf15. The sequence goes on along the minus strand of NZ_LMKI01000033.1, from coordinate 212,709 downwards.
TTCCGGTGCGGTCGTAAGCAGTACTCGTCCTGAGTTGACCCTGAGTGCGCTGCACCTCGCGGTGCAAGCGGTCACGCTCAAAGTCGCTGATGACCTTCCCATCGAGATTCAACTGATGCAGGTGGCCGCTGCCGTAGTACAGGCGGTTCAGCCATCGCCCGTCGGGCAACTGGGTCTGAATCAGGTTGCCCAACTCGTCATATGTGAACTGAACGGGACAACCGGTCCAACTTNGAGATTCAACTGATGCAGGTGGCCGCTGCCGTAGTACAGGCGGTTCAGCCATCGCCCGTCGGGCAACTGGGTCTGAATCAGGTTGCCCAACTCGTCATAGTGATGTTGCAAGGAGCCTGCAGCGCTTTGCTCCTCCAGCAGTTGCCCCAGCGCGTCATAGCGAAAACCTAATGCCTGCTCTGCGCCGTCAAGCGCGGTGAAGGTGACGCCCACCAGTTGATCGTTCAGATCATGCTCATAAGCAGTGGTGCCGTCAGCTGTGGATTTGCTGACCAGGCGGCCAACCGGGTCGCGCCGGAACTGGTGTGACAGCGGCGCTACCGGTTCGCCTTCCGTCCCCGGAAAATGGTCCACGGCTATCACATCATCCAGCGGATCATAGGTGTAGCAGCGCCGACTCTGGTCGAGATCTTGCTGCTGCACCATGCGGTCGGCGGCATCCCACTCAAAGCGGTAGCTTTCGCCGTTCTCATTGGTCAGCTTGCGCAGCCGCCCGTAGGCGTCGTGGTCGAACATGACCGTGCGGTTATGCGCATCCCAGCGTTGTTTGACCAGGCCACGAACATCGTAGGCATAGCGTGTGGTGCTGCCGGCCGGGTCGACATGGGCTGTCAGATAACCGCCGGCGTTGCGCTGGAACTGTTCCACGCGACCATCCGGGAGCTGGCATTCCAGCAGTAGCCCTTGAGGTCCGTATCGGTAGCGAACCGACTCACCTTCGGCATTGGTCTGCACCACCAGATTGCCAAACGCGTCGTACTGATAGCGGGTGGGATAACCCGAGCAATCGACCTCCTCGACGAGTTGGCTCCACTCATTCCAATGCAGTTTCCGGGTCTTTTCCGTAGCGTCGATGATCTGCACCGGCTGACCGAAACCGTCGTAGACGTAACGCGTACGGTTGCCCAGAGGGTCGATTTCCTCGAGGCAGTTGCCGCGCTGGTCGTAGCGGTAGTGCCAACTGTTGCCTGCCGGATCGGTTTCCACTTCAGGCAATGCCCAGTGCTCCAGCCACTGCGTACCGCGAGCTCTGCCCAGTGGGTCGATCACCGAGCTCAGGTTGCCGGACGCGTCATAATTGAAGCGCCACTGGCCGTTTTGCGGGTCAATCGCGCCGAGTAACTGGCGATCTTCGCTCCACTCAAACTGCCACGTATGGCCCAGGTTATCGACGTAGCGAGTGATCTGGTACTGCGGGTTCCAATGCCGGGTGCTGATGCGCATCAGGCCATCGGTCACGCGAGTAATGCCGGCATCGAGGTCGTAATCGAAGCGGTATTCATCGCCCGCATCTGTCCAATGCCGACTGACGCGCCACTCCGGGCCGTCTGGTCCTGCGAGTTCAGCCCATTGGTAGAAGCAGCGCAGGCCACTCGGCAATTGGTGCTCGGCCATGCGCCTGCCACTGTCGTAGGCAAAGCGCCGTTGGGTCGTGCCTTGGGCGTCCAAGACCTCGGCAAGATCGCCGTTGCTGTCATAGCGATAACTGACGAGCACATCGCTGCGCCCATCGAAATGGTCCTGGCGCAGGTATCGCCGTTCGATGTGGCTCACGCGCCGTGGGTGCTCTGTCGAATAACTCAGGTCGACGTGCATCAAATCATGGGTGTCGCGCAGGCGACACAGCCGCCCTTGGGCATCGTAATCGAGGAAGATCCGCCCTTCATTGCGATCACCCAGCAGCTGCAAGCGCATCCGCGAGCTGTTCAGCGGGTCGGGCTCGAACAGGCGGTACAGGCCGTCGATACTCTCGATCAGCACCGCGCCGTCGTGGTTGCGCCTGACCGCCAGACCTTCGCCCGGGTCGAACGCTCCGCCGGACAACGGGATGTAGCCGATCTCCAGGCGGCGCCCTTGCTCGTCGATATAGAACAGGTTTTCGTCGGCATCGATCTCGATCGACACTTCATAGTCGACGCTCCAGCCAGCACCAAACAGGCCGTCGCGACGTGTGTCGAGGCTGCTGTAAAAACGTTGCCAATCAATCGGCAGCAGGCCGGGCAGTACAAAGTCCAGTTCGTCCTCTTCACCCAGTACCTTGGCCCCTGTCGCACTGTGCACCGGATTGGGCGAACCGTTCATGGCGCTCTTGAGGGCGGATGTTACCTTGGCAGTCCCATACGAGATTGCTCCCCCCACCAGCGCACTTCCGATCATGCACGGCAGCTTGGTCCAAAAGCACTTCACATTGCCCCGCAACGCCATCACCACGGCAATCGCCAGGCCTACGCCTGGTGTTTTCCCGCTGCGAATCTCCTGCACCACGATGGTCTCGCCACCGATGCGCACATCTGGCGAGATCAGTCCCTTGGCCGTGCCGATCTTGGCATCACAGGTACTGCGATCACCGCTGCGCGCCGCAGGCTGCCCATTGATGAACACCGAACTGGAGCCTTCGGCAATAAATTGCAGGGGCATGGGTGGGTGTTTGGTACACCCGACGGTATCCAGCAGGCAAGGCACCGTGCCAGCTGCGGGGGAGGCCACGGTCGGGCGCCACATCTGCGAGAAAAACTCGCCGGCCATGTCCAGGAAACTGGGCTGCTGCGGTTCGCTGGGCGCGACCGGCACAGCCAGCATCTTGCCAGCGGCCCGGGCGGCTTTTTTCCCGTTGATGAAAACGTTGTCCGAGCCGCTGGTGATAAAGGCATCGATCACCGGCGGAAACACCCAGTTGGCGGCGGACTCGCACCAACTGGATATCTTCAGATCAGCCCCCGTGAGCCCCGCGGTGATCCCGACGACTGCCCCCACGACCAAAACCAAAGCGACACCGCCTGTGGCGATGGTCGCACCGGTCGCGAGGAAAACCGCTCCCGCAACGGCCAGGCAGCCCACGGTAGTGATCGCCGCATAGGCGGCTACTTCCAGAACACCGCCGAGAATATCGGCCATCACCGAGGTGTGCAGCAGCGCGTCACCTTGCCGTGCGGCCCAGAGGTCTTCACTCATGGCTCAGGCTCAACTCAGGGTGTGGCGAGAAAGTTGAGTGTGTTTTTCAGCGTTGCCCAGTGCGCCGCTTCGGCAGGGCCCAGAGGCTGGGTCTTGACGTAACTCAGGGCGATCAGTTGGCGTGTGCCGGGTATCTGCATCGCCAGCTGATATTGGTAAATATTGTCGCTGCCTTTGTTAAAGCGGTTTTGTACCTCAAAGGCATCGATATCCTGCGCCGGCCCGACCTTGACGGCTTGCGCCGGCGAATAACGAAGGTCTTTGACTTGCTGTTCGAGCTTCTTCAATTGGCCTTCGAAATTGCTTTGCAGGCTCTCGCCGTCGGCCAGCGGGCTGCGGCTGACCACCAGCGTGGTGCCCAACTTGGCGAACTTGAGAATGTTGATCGAAGTGTCCTGTACCTCAGCATCGGGCAGGGTGAACTGGGCTTCGTTGATCAGGTAATTCATGGTGAAGAAATCTCGTTATTGACCAGCGCCGGGCTTGCCGGGAAATTTTGATTCGACGGCGGATTTGATCGTGCCTTGCTTGCCCTGTGCGCCAGGCAAGGTGCCCTTGTCACTGCCCAAGTTGATATCCAGCTTGCCCTTTGTCTGGATCTTGCTACTGCCGGTGGAAAACAGATTGAACGAGCCACAGGTGAGGTTGATGTCTCCGCCTGCCTTAAGCTCGATCACACTGTCACCGCACACCAGGCGAATACTCTCACCTGCCTCAATGGTGTAATTCGTAGCAGCGCTGTCAGACTTGGCCCCACCCACTAGAACGGTGTCGTTGTTTCGCACAACTCGCAGGCGGTTATTACCAATCGTCACCGTCTCGTTATGCCCAATGCTCTTATTTCGGTCATGCCCCACCGAGTGGCTTTCATCCACCTCCACCACGATGTCCTGATTGCGCTCGGCGTGGATATACAGCTGCTCCAGGCCCTTCTTGTCCTCCATGCGGATTTCATTGAAGTTGGCTGGCGTGCCGCCTTTGCTGGAACGGCTTTTCATGCCGCTCTGGGTGGCGTTTTCCGGCAGGTCGTAAGGCACGGTCTGCTCGGCGTTGTAGACGCGGCCGGTGATGATCGGCCGGTCCGGGTCGCCTTCCAGAAAGCTCACAATCACTTCCTGGCCGATCCGTGGGATTTGCATCGAACCCCAGTTTTTACCGGCCCAGGACTGCGACACACGAATCCAGCACGAGCTGTTTTCGTTGGACTGGTCGTGACGGTCCCAGTAGAAGTGCACCTTCACGCGGCCGTACTGGTCGGTCCAGATTTCTTCGCCTTTGGGGCCTACCACCAACGCAGTCTGCGGGCCTTTGACGATGGGCCGATGGGTACTGGCCAACGGTCGGAAGCTTTGCTGGGCGTCAATACAGGTGAGGCTGCTTTCGAACTGCGCCGACCCTGAGCCGCCGCCGGTTTCCAGGCTTTCCTGGACGATGGCATAGCGGCAGCCGACGATCAGGTATTCGCGGTTCTGGTCCTGGCGGCTGAAGCCGGTGAGGCTGAACAAATGGCCCGAGCCCAGGCCCCGCGTATTACCGCTGAACTCGATCTGCTCATGCAGGGTTTGCAGGGCTTCAATGCGGGTGCGCGCATAGTGTTCGCCGTCGGCGCTTTGCACGTAGGTGCCGGGGTAGTCGTACAGCGGGTAGTCGCCGGCGGTGTGCGGGCGCGGCATCGCCGAGCGCACGTCGATGCTGGCGCTGGGGCGCTGGAAGTCGTAGTCGTTAAGCTCAAGCGACCCCGGCTGCACTTCCTGCGCCAGGTGCCAGTTGTGCATATGGTCGCGTTCGCGCTGCTGCTCGTCCTTGGGGTAATACGGGATCGATGCGTAGCCCGGCACCGTGGTGTGCGCGCCATAAGCATCGGCCAGCACCAGCACATGGCGGTCCTGCTCATGGCGGAAGAAGTAGTAAATACCTTCCTGTTCCATCAGGCGGCTGACGAAATCGAAGCTGGTCTCGCGATACTGCACGCAATATTCCCACTCGCGATACGGGCGGCTCAGCGCGTCTTCGAAGTCGGAAAAACCCAGGTCGCGGAACACCTGCTTGATGATCTGCGGGATGCTCAGGTTCTGGAAAATCCGGCAGTCCGAGGTGCGGCTGAGCAGCCAGAACCACGGGCGCAGGGTCACCTGATAACTGGCGAACTGGCCCTGGTCGATATTCTGGCTGCAACGCGCAACGATGCCGTGGAAGTGCCGCTCGCCACCGTCCGCCAACTGCACGCCGACACTCATCGGCTTGCCCAGCAACTGGTTAAGGTCGATGTTGGCGTCCAGCGAGGTCAGTCGCAGCTCATAGTTGAACAACCTGCCCAGCTCTTCGCCGCCGCCCATTTCATTGAGCAACAGCACATCCGGCCCAAGCGGGCTGGTGATCTTGGCCAGGCGTGAGGCTTGGTTGAATAGCATCGGGCGTCTCGTAAATGACTTAATAACTGAAAAAACTGCATCTAAATGTGGGAGCTGGCTTGCCTGCGATGGCGGTGTATCAATCAACATCAATGCTGAATGTCAGATCGCTATCGCAGGCAAGCCAGCTCCCACACTGACCGCATTCCAACAATAGTTATTCGGCGCCGCTGAAGTCGTAGTGCAATTCATTATCCCGGCTGCTGATACGCACACCCGCCAGCGCCTTGCCTTCGAGCATGCGCGTGAGGAATTCACGGCTCATGTCCGGCAGCAGGCTGTTGGTCAGGATGGTGTCGATCATGCGCCCGCCGCTTTCGGTTTCGGTGCAGCGCGAGACGATCAAATCGACCACCGCGTCGTCGTAATCGAAGGCGACTTTGTGGGTGTTCTCCACGCGCTTTTTGATGCGATTGAGCTGCAAGCGGGTGATCGCCTTGAGCATCTCATCGCTCAACGGGTAATACGGAATCGTCACCAAACGGCCCAGCAGAGCCGGCGGGAAAATCTCCAGCAGCGGTTGGCGCAGGGCCTTGGCGATTTCTTCCGGCTCGGGGATGTTCGCCGGGTCTTTGCACACCTGGGAAATCAGTTCAGTGCCGGCGTTGGTGGTCAGCAGGATCAGCGTGTTTTTGAAGTCGATCACCCGGCCTTCGCCGTCCTCCATCACGCCCTTGTCGAACACCTGGAAGAAGATTTCGTGCACGTCCGGGTGGGCTTTTTCCACCTCGTCCAGCAGCACCACGCTGTAGGGTTTGCGCCGCACCGCTTCGGTCAGCACGCCGCCTTCGCCGTAGCCGATATAACCCGGCGGCGCGCCCTTGAGTGTGGACACGGTGTGGGCTTCCTGGAACTCGCTCATGTTGATGGTGATGACGTTCTGCTCACCGCCGTACATGGCTTCGGCCAGGGCCAGGGCGGTTTCGGTCTTGCCTACACCCGAGGTGCCGGCGAGCATGAACACGCCAATCGGCTTGCTCGGGTTATCGAGCCCGGCGCGGGAGGTCTGGATGCGCTTGGCGATCATCTGCAAGGCATGGTCCTGGCCGATGATGCGTTTCTTCAGGTGCTGGTCGAGGTTGAGCACCGTCTCCAGTTCGTTGCGCGCCATGCGGCCCACCGGGATGCCGGTCCAGTCGGCGACCACCGAGGCCACGGCCTGGTAGTCCACGGTCGGCAGGATCAGTGGGGTTTCGCCTTGCAGGGCAGTGAGGCGTTGTTGCAGGTCGACCAATTGCGCGCGCAGTTCATCGTTGCCGCTGTCTACCACGCCAGCCTTTTCACGCAAGGTCGCGCGAGTGGCCAATAGCTCATCAACCAGGGTTTTTTCTTCGGCCCAGCGGCTTTCCAGGGTCGCCAGGCGTTCGCGTTCGGCGCTCAGCAAGGCTTCGCTATGGGTTTGACGCGCACCAATGGCGATGCCGATGGCATGCTCGCGGGCGATGATTTGCAGCTCGGTTTCCAGCGCTTCGATGCGACGGCGGCTGTCGTCCACTTCGGCCGGCACGGCATGCAGGCTGATGGCGACGCGGGCACAGGCGGTATCGAGCAAACTGACGGACTTGTCTGGCAACTGTCGTGCGGGGATGTAGCGGTGCGACAGTTTCACCGAGGCTTCCAGCGCTTCATCAAGGATCTGCACCTGATGGTGCTTCTCCATGGTCGAAGCCACGCCGCGCATCATCAGCAGCGCTTTGTCTTCCGACGGCTCGGCCACCTGCACCACTTGGAAGCGGCGGGTCAGGGCCGGGTCTTTCTCGATGTGTTTTTTGTACTCGGCCCAGGTCGTGGCGGCTACGGTACGCAAGGTGCCACGGGCCAGCGCAGGCTTGAGCAGGTTGGCGGCATCGCCAGTCCCGGCGGCGCCACCGGCACCGACCAGGGTGTGAGCTTCGTCGATAAACAGAATGATCGGTTTGGGCGAGGCCTGCACGTCTTCGATAACCTGGCGCAGGCGCTGTTCGAACTCGCCCTTCATGCTGGCACCGGCTTGCAGCAGGCCCACGTCGAGGCTGCGCAGTTCCACATCCTTGAGGGCAGGCGGCACGTCACCGGCGACGATGCGCAGGGCGAACCCTTCAACCACGGCGGTCTTGCCCACACCCGCTTCACCGGTGAGGATCGGGTTGTTCTGACGCCGACGCATCAGGATGTCCACCAGTTGGCGGATCTCTTCATCACGCCCCACGATCGGGTCGAGTTTGCCGCTGCGCGCCTGTTCGGTCAGGTCGACGGTAAAGCGCTTGAGCGCTTCCTGCTTACCCATCGCACTCGGCGCCATGGCACCGCTGGCTTCGCCTGGCACGGCACCGGCACTGAAGCCATCGCTGGCACTCAGCGCATTCTCCGGTGAATCGCCGACGTATTCGTCAAACCGTTCGCTCAGGGCCTCGGCCTTGATCTTGTCGAACTCAGATGACAAGCCCAGCAGCGCATGGCGCAGGCTCGGCGTCTTCAGAATGCCCAGCACCAGGTAGCCGGTACGCACCTGGCTTTCGCCAAACATCAGGCTGCCGTAGACCCAGCCGCGCTCTACGGCTTCTTCCACATGCGACGACAAGTCGGTGATCGACGTCGAACCACGCGGCAGGCGGTCCAGCGCTTCGGTCAGGTCACGGGCCAGGCGTGCCGGCTCCACGTTGAACTGACGGATGATGCGGTGCAGGTCCGAGTCCTGCAGTTGCAGCAACTGGTGAAACCAGTGGGCCAGTTCCACATACGGGTTGCCCCGCAATTTGCAGAACACGGTGGCGGCTTCGATGGCCTTGTAGGCCACGCTGTTGAGTTTGCCGAACAGTGCGGCGCGACTGATTTCACCCATGCTCTGGATTCCTTGAGGTGGTGGCGTGATCGGCGTAATGCCGGGCCAGGATTAGGTCGTTGGCGTCATGCTCGGGTTGGCCGAGCCAGGTGTTGAAGCCCAGGCGGAATTGGCCATTGAGTTGCAGCTTTGGGACTTCGGGTTGTTGCAAAACCAGGTTCAAGTCCCAGTCCAGTTCATGGCCCAGGTACTCGGCCACCCACGCCACCAGCTCGTTGAACGGCTGGCTGCCGGGCAGCATGCCCATGTAATCGTCCAGCTTGAGCGGGCCGAGGCGGATGCGGAATTTATGCTGGCGATCCCACACATGGCTGCCCAGGCAAAAGTCCACGCCCAACTGGTTGGCGCTGACACTCACGCGGCTGCGCTCCGGCAGTTCCAGCCATTGGCCGACGTATTCTTCGATGGCTACCGGCAGGCCGAAGTACTCGCTGAGAATGGCTTTCAAACCGTCCGGGTAGCGGGTTTGCGCCGACAGGTGGCCGCTGTAGTGCAACTTCGCGGTATCCGGAATCAGCCCCTGATTCAGCAGGCTCGGCATGCCTCGACCACTCAGCGCCGCAAGGCGCGCGGACCAGTAGTCATCATCCGGGCGGTCGTGGCTGACGGTCGGGCGCGCCTCGGCCCAGGCTCGGTAAAACAGGCTGAGCAGGCGATGGTGGAACACATCCAAAAACTGTTTGCTGGTGCTGTCGGCGTTGTTGCGCTGGCGTTCGCGCACGTACTCGGTGATATGCAGCGGCAAGGGGCCGTTGGGGCCGCCGAGGCCGAAAAAGAACTGCTCCAGCCGCGCCGGTTTGCCATCGCCGCCGGGGTCGACCGAGGCCAATGTGGCCGGAGCGAAGGTGCAATCGGCCTGTTGCCCGAGCCGCAGCGGGTCATCGGCCAGGCGCAGGGAATGGCCCAGGCGCGGCAGCTCGGGCGATTCGCACTCGATACGCCGCAACGCCTGGAAGAAATCGTATTCCCAGGGCTCCTGATGCATCGCATCCAGTGTGTTCACAGGGTCGGACGTCGCCCGGGCTTGGCTTTCCATCGCATGATCTCGCCGCGTTCGGTGGTACGGATCACCGTCTCGGTAAAGCTGTTGATCGACACATAACGTGCCAGAAAGCGTTCCAGCACCGCACCGAGCAGGAACACGCCGGTGCCGCGAAACGCGTTTTCATCGAACTCCAGGGTGATTTCCAGGCCGCGCCCAAACACGATGGGGCCGGGCATCGGCAGGCGCCGGGTCACGGCTTTGCTGCTGACTTCGCGCAGGCCTTCGATCTGCAACTGCAGGGCCGCGTCATTGCTGTCGCCGTACAGGCGCAGCAGTTCACGCAAGGCGCCGGCGCCCTGGCCTTGTTCACTCAGCGACAGGTAGTTGAGCGACAGCTGGCTGATCAGGCGCCACGCTTTGGCGTCATGGGCATGGCTGGCACGCGGACGACTTGGCCCGGCAACGCAGCGCACAGACAACACGGGCGCGCTGTCGGCCAGGGTGAAGTCGGTCTTGCCGTTACCCACGCTCATGAACAGCGGCAGATCGCGGTTGGTACACAGCGCGGTCACGCCGAGCTGGCGCAGGTCATGGCGGTAGGGCGCTTGCTGGCTGTCGACCAGGCTGACAAAGGTTTCGCTGCCCACATAGGTGGAGCGCGGGCCGTTACGGCGTTGGTCACTGGACAACACGCGAGGCTCGCGGCGCAGCGTGTAGTAAGCCTGATCGCGGCCGTAGCGGGACGGATCGCGCACCGCATAGAACGGCAGGAACGGCTGCTCCGGCCCAGTGCCATGGCCGGTGATGCCGCTCAACGAATGAATCTCGAAATCCATCGGCCGCGTGCGGTCGGCGATCACATGGTGTTCGTTGACGCGGTCCGACAGGTGGATACGGTCCACGCGTTTGGGAAACAAGTTGATCGCCGGCGTGCAGAACGGCATGAACTGCGCCGCGCCGACGCTGCCTTCCAGGCTCGGCTCGTGACGGTCGAACAGCACGATCAGCTCCAGCTCCTGGCCGTCGCAGCGTTTGACCGCACGGCTCAGCTGCGCAAATTCGACGAACAGGAAACGGTGGGGCAGGGCGAAGTATTCCTGCAATAGCCGGTAGCCCTGAAACGCCCGCGCCACCACCGGCATGGCCGCATCGGCGTCGTCAAAACCCCGGGAGCGCAGTGCGTCTTGCGGCAGGCGCTCGACCCAATCACCGCCCGGTTTGCGGGCGAACACCGCGCAGGCATTGCCCAGCAGTTGTTCGTAAAGGCGGAACGGCTGCTCATCAGCGCCACTGAGGTACAGCGGCAGGCTATCGAGGTCGAGGCTGTTGAAGGGTAATTCGGCGCCGGTGCGCAAAGTCAGGCGCAGGCCGGCTTTGGCCTTGGGTTCGCTGGCCGCCAGGCGACCCAGCACGGCAGCGGGGTTGCCGAAGTACTCGGCGCCACTGACCTGCAATGGCCACAGCGTCACCGGGTGCGCGGTGCGGTACTCGCAGCAGGTCTGGGTTTCGCGGCCCAGTGCGGCGCGCAACACGGTGTCGCGTGGCAGCGGGAAACCGCTGGCCAGCGAGCCTTCGTCAGGGTCGGTCTGCAATTGCACCACGGTCATCGACGGCGTGGGCGCGAGGTAGTGCGGGTAGGCGATTTCCAGCAGGTTATGGGTGAAGGTCGGGTACTCGGCGTCGAGCTTGAGCTGCACCCGTGCCGTGAGGTAGGCAAAGCCTTCGAGCAAGCGTTCGACGTACGGGTCGGCGCAGTCCATGCCGGACAACGTCAGCCGACTGGCGATCTTCGGGTATTCCTTGGCGAACTCGGCGGCGCTTTCGCGCACGTGGTGCAGTTCCTGGTTGTACAGCTCCAGCAGGCGCGGGTTCATGGGCGCCTCCGCTGGTCGGCATTGACGACACGCACATGCCCGGATTCCAGGTCGAGGTCGGTTTGCAGCAGCAGGCGCAACGGCACCGGCTGCGCCCACAGGTCGCCTTCGATCTCGAAACTCAATGCGTTGTGGTTCATCTCGCCATGGCCCACGCGGGCTTTGACGCGCAGCGTGTGGCGCAAAATACGCGGTTCAAACGTCGCGATGGCTTGGTAGATCAGGGCTTCCAGGGCTTTGATATCCACACTGGAAACACTATTGCCCGCCAGCGCCGGCAGGCCGTAATTGACCACCGATGTGCCAGCCGGGGTGTGCAACGTGGCATCGGCGTCGAGGAGCGACGTGGTATTAAGCAGCCACGCCAGGTCGCGCAGCACCGAGGCTTTCAATTGGGTCAGGGACAGCACGCGTTTATCGGCGCTTTCCTTGGGGTTGGTTGGGTCGTCGTCGGTCAACCGGTCCAGCAGGGACGGTTGCAGACGGTCGCGGGAAGCGATTTCAGTTACCACCAAAGCAGCTCCACGGACGGGCTAAGAGAGGGACAAGGTGCCAGGGGCCGCAGCGAGGTGCTGCGGCCGCCAGGGCTATCAGCGCTTGGTGTTGGAACGGATGTTCCAGCCAAACTTGATCGCGCCGCCGTCTTTGGTGCCGTCGGCTTTCTGCGGCTGGTAGTCGACCATCACCTGGGCGAAGTTCAGGGTGACGTTTTCGGTCAGGCGATCATCGGTGCCCGAGCCGCCGGTGCTCAGGGACGTGACCAGCACTTCTTCCAGGTTGATCACCATGTACTCGACCTGGCTTTCGCCGCCGGCCTTGCGCACGGTCAGCTTGACCTTGTCGATGTGCTTGCCGCTGGCGCAGTGCATCATCAGGTTAGGCGAAGCCTTGTCGACGTACTTGGTCAGCGACAGGTCCTGGATATTCACCTTGCCCGCGCCGCCGCCGCCGCCCACATGCATGTTGCCGGACTGGGCCATGCCCCAGCTCCAGTTCAGCACGTCGATTTCGTCCTTGTGGGCCTTGTCCATGGACTCGCCCTTGATGTCGCCGATCTTGATGAAAATATCAACAGCCATGTTTTCTCCCTGTGTGGCACGGGCCACTGAATTTGGTTTGTGTAGGAACCCGCTTGTGTGGGAGCGGGCTTGCTCGCGAAAGCGGTGTATCAGCCTAAGATGTTTCGACTGACCCACCGTATTCGCGAGCAAGCCCGCTCCCACACAAGCCCGGCTCCCACAGAAGAGCCGGTCCAACCGTTAGTTACGCGCTTTTTGCCGAAGGCAGTTTCGATACCAGGCGCAACGACACGGTCAGCCCTTCGAGCTGGTAGTGCGGGCGCAGGTAGAACTTGGAGTTGTAGTAACCCGGGTTGCCTTCGACGTCTTCCACGATCACCTCTGCGGCGGCCAACGGGTGCTGGGCCTTGGTGGTTTCGGTGGAGTGTGCAGGGTCGCCGTCGACGTAGTTGAGGATCCAGTCCTGCAACCAGCGCTGCATCTCGTCCTTCTCTTTGAAGGAACCGATCTTGTCGCGCACGATGCACTTCAAGTAGTGGGCGAAGCGGCAGGTGGCGAACAGGTACGGCAGGCGCGCAGCCAGGTTGGCGTTGGCGGTGGCGTCCGGGTCGTCGTATTCGGCCGGTTTCTGCAACGACTGGGCGCCGATGAACGCGGCGAAGTCGGTGTTTTTCTTGTGCAGCAGCGGCATGAAACCGTTTTTGGCCAGCTCCGCTTCACGGCGGTCGCTGATGGCGATTTCGGTCGGGCACTTCATGTCCACGCCACCGTCATCGGTAGGGAACGTGTGGGCCGGGAGGTTTTCCACTTCACCGCCGGACTCCACGCCACGGATGCGCGAGCACCAGCCGTAGTGTTTGAACGAACGGTTGATGTTCACCGCCATCGCGTAAGCGGCGTTGGCCCAGGTGTACTTGGAGCTGTCGGCGCCGTCGGTGTTTTCTTCGAAGGCGAAGGCTTCCACCGGGTCGGTCTTGGCACCATACGGCAGGCGCGCCAGGAAGCGCGGCATGGTCAGGCCGATGTAGCGCGAGTCTTCCGATTCACGCAGCGAGCGCCAGCCGGCATATTCCGGCGTGGTGAAGATCTTGGTCAGGTCGCGCGGGTTCGACAGTTCCTGCCACGAGCCCATGCCCATCACGGTCGGCGAAGCGGCCGCGATGAATGGCGCGTGCATGGCGGCGCAGACTTTCGACAACTCGCCCAGCAACTCGACATCCGGAGGCGACTGGTCGAAGTAGTAGTCGCCCACCAGGCAACCGTACGGTTCGCCGCCGAACTGGCCGTATTCTTCTTCGTACATCTTCTTGAAGAGCGGGCTCTGGTCCCACGCCGTGCCCTTGAATTTCTTCAGGGTCTTGTGCAGTTCAGGTTTGGCGATATTGAGCACGCGAATCTTCAGCTGCTCGTCGCTCTCGGTGTTGTTGACCAGGTAGTGCAGGCCACGCCAGGCGCTTTCCAGCTGCTGGAAATCCGGGTGGTGGATGATCTGGTTGACTTGGGCGGTGAGCTTGGCGTCGATGGCCGCGATAATCGATTCAATCGACTTGATCGCGTCATTGGAAACCAGGTCCGTCTGCGCCAGAGCCTGTTCGGCCAGGGTGCGCACGGCGGTTTCCACGGCTTCGCGGGCACGCTCGGTCTTGGGTTTAAACTCTTGCAGCAGCAGGTTGGCGAACTCGCTGGCTTCTTCGGTAGCACCCAGGATCTGGCTGCCTTCGCGGGCGGTATTGTCGGTCATGATTACTGGTCCCCTGCTGGCTTAGGCGCGCTGGCAAGTGCCTGAAGCAGTGCCGGGTCCTTGATCGCCTTCATGATGATTTCTTCAGCGCCAGTCTTGCCGTCCATGTAGGTCAGCAGGTTGGCCAACTGGGTGCGGGCTTCGAGCAGTTGCTTGAGGGAATCGACCTTGCGGGCTACGGCGGCCGGGCTGAAGTCGTCCATGCTTTCGAAGGTGATGTCCAGGCTCAGGTTGCCTTCGCCGGTCAACTCATTCGGTACGTGGAAGGCTACGCGTGGCTGCATGGCCTTGAGGCGCGAGTCGAAGTTGTCGACGTCTACCTCAAGGAACTTGCGATCAGCCACAGGCGCCAGCGGCTCGGCAGGCTTGCCGGCGAGGTCGGCCATTACGCCCATCACGAAGGGCAGCTGGACCTTTTTCTCGGCGCCGTAAAGCTCGACGTCGTACTCGATCTGCACTCGAGGCGCACGGTTGCGCGCGATGAATTTCTGAGAACTTTGCTTCGCCACGTTGCTGCTCCTGGTCGCTTGAGCGACGGTGTTGTTACTGCACAGTCCGGCGGCTTACTCGCTTTCCGGGCCGCGCAGGTTTTCAAATTGGGACATGCCGTCGGGGATCAGATTGCGCACGATGGCCGCAAAGTCGGCGTGCACCAGATGCTTCGCCCGGTTCAACAACACCGGCAGCGGGCTCGAAGGCTCGTGCCGGGTGTAGTACGCAAGGATCTTGTCGAGGCTGCGCAGCACGTCATCGCGGGTGGCGATGTCGCCCGTAGGGCGCGGTGCTGCGGGGGCGGCGGCGAAATCGACCGAGGGGGCATTGTCTTCACTGACGGCCTCGGGTTCGCTGCTGCCTGCAGGGTCGGGTACGGCTTGATTGAGGATCTGCAGCGCCTGCTTAAGCGGCTGCTTCAACAGGCTCAGGTCTACGCCCTGGGCCGAACCGACCTGGTCGCTGACCTGTTGTTCAATGGCTTCGCAGGCGGCACGCGCGGCACTCAAGGCGTCGCGCGTGGCTTGCAGTTGTTCGGCGTCGCTGTCGAGGAACGCGGCATTGAGTTGCTGCGCGCCGAGTTGCTCATCCGGGAAGTTCGACAGGCCGCTGGCGTTGAGCGCCGCGCGCAGGCTCACCGGCCCGAACGTGCGCGAGCGCGTGAGGATGCTCTCGCGCAGCAGGCGAATGGTCGCGTCGCTGGTCAAGCCGGACAGGGCGTTGATGCGCACGGTGGGGTCGTTATCGTCGTCGGCATCCAGGCGCGGGTACAGGTCGGCCCAGTATTCGCGCAGCAGCGCGTTGATCAACGTAAGGACTTCGGCAAGCCCGGCCACACCCTGGAGGGCGAGGGAGCTTTGCAACAGGAAATGGGTGATGCGCAGGTCTTTGCTGCGTTGCAACAAGTCGAGGCTCTGCTGCTGGATGCTGCGCCATTGCGGTGGTTCGGCGGGCAGGATCGAGTCGCCCATGCTGCGCTCGGGTTGGCCCTTGGCGTCACGTTCCAGTTGAAGGAATTGCGCGTCATATTCCAGGTCTTCACCACAGGGCGAAGTCGCGGAAACGGCGGCGAGCAGCAACGGCACATCCACTTGATTCGATCTCCTTATCAGCCCGTTAGACGGCGGGCAATGCATGCATTAGTTACGCTATGAACTTTGCATGTTTTCTTGGTCATATAGTCAGTGTGCCACTATCGTGCCATCACTTATGTTCAAGAAGTTGTGCATTTTTGGTGTAGTAGTTACGCGTTGTCAAGGTAAGCTACTCGCCCTCTGTGACAGATGTGCGGTGTTTAACACACTGCGCGACTGATGGGTCTGACGGCGGCCCAAGACAGGATTTTTGTCACAGAAGCCGGTTAAGATCAGCGATCATGCTGACAAAAGCAGATTTTACGGTCGGTTGCACGACTTGGCAGGGCGTTTACGGGAAACGCCCTCCCTTGGAATAGACCGCGCGCGATGTATCAGCAAGGAGGCAAGATGTCGCTGTGTTTGACTATCACTAGTTATCACAAGATTACCCCTGGGCAATGCTCTGAAAAGTCCATGGATCAGGGTGTGATGGCTATTGGCCGCAATTCCGACAATGACTGGGTATTGCCTGATCCAGAGCGGTTAGTCTCCTCGCAACATTGCGTTATTCAATACAAAGATGGCCGTTACTATCTGACCGATAACAGCACAAACGGAGTCGAGCTGGTTAACGCCGGTATCCGGATGCGTAGAGGGAACAGCGAGCCGTTGCAAGACGGCGAGTTGATCCGCATCGGCGATTACGAGATCCAGGCGCGTATCGACTTCAACGTGCAGGCGCTGGATAGCCAGCCGTTCAGCGGCGATTCGGCGAACAGTTTTGAAGCGCTGATGGGCGCGGTGGCGAACAAGCCTGCACCTGTACCTGCGCCTGTGATCGCGCCGCAGTTCCAGGGCGCCTCGTCGATGGACACGCTGCCGGACCTGTTCGACTTCCTCACCCCGACCACCGTGCCGCCGCCAACTGTGGCGGACCACGTACCCAGCGAGCAGCACGATTTTCGTCCGCCAACGCCGGTCGCGGTGCCTGTGGTCGAAAA
Organism: Pseudomonas sp. Leaf15; assembly: GCF_001421425.1. NCBI lineage: Bacteria > Pseudomonadati > Pseudomonadota > Gammaproteobacteria > Pseudomonadales > Pseudomonadaceae > Pseudomonas > Pseudomonas sp. Leaf15. Next base: position 196,103 of record NZ_LMKI01000033.1, on the reverse strand, counting down.
GCCCGCAGTGTCAGGCTCGGTGATTCCCGAAGATTGGGACTTGTTCGGCGACACGCCAGCGCCAGTCGTCACGACTCCCCAGCCGGTTGCACCCGTTGAACCATCCCCCGCGCCAATCATGCAGCTGGCCGCGGCCGCCCCGGACATTTCCTCGCAGCCCGACCTGCTCCAGGCTTTCCTGCGCGGCGCCGGGCTGGACCAACTGCGCCTCGACAAGGCTCAAGCCGAAGCACAAATGGAAAGCATCGGCCGCAGCTACCGCCTGATGGTCGAAGGCCTGATCGACGTGTTGCGTGCCCGCGCCAGCCTCAAGGGCGAGTTCCGCATGCAGCAGACGATGATCCAGCCGGCTGAAAACAACCCGTTGAAATTTGCGCCGAATGCTGACGAAGCCTTGTTGCTGCTGCTTCGTCATGGCAACCAAGCGTTTATGGCGCCGGACGTTGCCGTGCGCGACAGTTTCGACGACCTGCGCGCCCACCAACTGGCGGTGATGGCCGGTGTGGAAGCGGCGATCAAACACCTGCTCACGCGTTTTGAACCGGCACAGCTGGAAGAGCGCATGGGCAAGCCCGCCGGGCTGTCGAGCCTGTTCAACGGCTCGCGCCAGGCGCAGTACTGGCAGCAGTTCACCGAGCTCTACAGCAATATTTCCCGTGAGGCCCAGGAAGATTTCCAGGACCTGTTCGGTCGCGAATTCAGCCGTGCATATGAAGAACACAGCGCACGACAGCGACGCTAAAACGCGCCGCAATAATGGATAAAACGGATAGCTAAGTACGTCATTGAGGACGCAGGATGATTCCCAGGTTTTTACTCGCAGCCGCCACCGCGCTGATGCTGACGGCGTGTGCCAAGGACGCGGTCAAACCCGAGGCTGCCGCTGAAGCCGAGGCGGGCACTGCCGCCGTCGAGCTGCACTTTCACGCCATTGCCGGGCTAAACCCCGGCGCCAACGGCCAGGCCGCTCCGGTACGGGTGCGCATTTTCGAACTGAAAAACGCCGCTACCTTCAGTCGCTCCGACTACTTCGCCTTGGCCGATCGCGCGCAATCCACCCTTGGCCTGGACCTGCTGGACCAGGATGAAGTGATGATCCAGCCCGGCCAGCAACTGAGCATCCAGCGCGACCTTGACCCCTCCACACGCCAGATCGGCTTGTTGGTGGGCTATCGCGAGCTGGACCGCGCGCAATGGCGCACGGTGCTCACTGTTCCGGCGCGCCAATACACCGAATATCAGATCAGCCTCGATGTGCGTGCCGTGCGTGCCGACGTCGTGGTTCCCCCATCCAGCCCTGCCCAATAAGAAACCCTCGGAGCCCCCCATGTCCTGGAACAATCGCGTGGTCTGGTCGGAAGGCATGTTCATCGGAACGCAGCACTTCCAGCAGCATGACCGTTACCTGGAAAACCTCATCGACGCGCGCAGCCGCCCGTTGTCCGCCGGTGCCTGGGGCTTCTCCGAGTTGCTTATTGACCAGGGCCTGCTGGCCCAGGGCAAGCTGGCGATCGTGTCGGCGCGTGGGCTGTTGCCCGACGGCACGCCGTTCAATATTCCCCAGGACGACTTGGCGCCGAGCCCGCTGAATATCGACGACAACCTGCGCGACGGCCTGGTGTACCTGGCCTTGCCGCTCAAGCGCGCCGGTGCGCGAGACACGGTGGATGAAGGCGAAGCGCTGGAAGCGGCGCGCTACGTCAGCCAGGTGCGCGAAGTGCGCGACGATAACGCGCCGTTTGAAAACCGCGCACCAGTGGCCGTGGGCTCCCGAGCGCTGCGCCTGTTGACCGCGCAGGATGGCATCAGTGACTACGCCGCCATTGGCCTGGTGCGCATCAAGGAAAAGCGCGCCGATCGTGCATTGGTGCTCGACGACACGTATATCCCACCGGTTTTGGACGTGGCCGCGAGCAAACCACTGACTGCCTTTCGCAGCGAACTGCTCGGCCTGCTGCACCAGCGCGGCGAAGCCCTGGCGGGGCGTGTGGTCGCCTCGGGGGCGGGTGGCGCTTCGGAAATTGCCGACTTCATGCTGCTGCAATTGGTCAACCGCGCGCAGCCGCTGATCCAGCATCTGAGCCAGTTAATCCCGCTGCACCCTGAGCGGTTTTTCAGCGAGCTGGTCAGCCTGGCGGGAGAGTTCGCCACGTTTTCCACCACGGGTCGGCGCCCGCAGGAATACCCGCAATACCAACATGATGACCTGGTCCTGAGCTTTGCCCCGGTGATGGCAGCATTGCGTGAAGCCTTGTCGATGCTGATCGACAGCAAAGCCACGCCGATCCCTATTGTGGAAAAAGCCTACGGCATCCACGTGGCCATGCTCGCCGACAAAACCCTGCTCGACAGCGCCAGTTTCATCCTTGTGGTCCGCGCCGACGTGCCCGGCGAAACCCTGCGCGCACGCTTCGGCCAGCAAAGCAAAGTCGGCTCGGTGGAGCACATCCGCGACATGGTCAACCTGCAATTGCCAGGTATCGGCCTGCTGCCGTTGCCGGTTGCGCCACGCCAGATCCCCTACCACGCAGGCAGCACCTATTACGAGCTGGACCGTGGCAGCGAGCACTGGCAGCAACTGAACAACTCCGGCGGGTTTGCCTTCCATATCGCCGGGCAGTTCCCGGGCTTGAACCTGGCCTTCTGGGCGATCCGAGGATAATTGGCGATGCATCCCAATGATGATGACCGCACCCAGTTCATGCCGCGCCCAGGTGGTCGTGCACCGGAACCTGCACGTGCCGAACCTGTGCCTTTGTCGATGCCGGCCGCGCCGATCCTCACCGGCAAAAGCCAGGGCCTGAACCCGTTGGAAAGCGCCGCCGGGCCGCTGCTGGCGCTGTTGACGCGCCTGCGCAACACCATCGCCCACCCAGCGCCGGCCAGCCTGCGTGCGCAGTTGCTGGCCTACCTGCGCCAGTTCGAAGAACGCGCCGAAGCCGCCGGTGTGGCGCGCAACGAAGTGCTGCTGGCGCGTTACGCGCTGTGTACGGCGCTCGATGAAGCCGTGCTCAGCACGCCGTGGGGCAGTGCCAGCGACTGGGGCAAGCAGAGCTTGTTGATCACCGTGCACAACGAAGCCTGGGGCGGCGAAAAAGTCTTCCAGTTGCTCGACCATTGCCTGCAAAGCCCGCGTGAGCGCCTGTACCTGCTGGAGCTGCTGTACCTGTGCATGTGCCTGGGTTTTGAAGGCCGCTACCGCGTGATGAATGACGGTCGCAGCCAGTTGGAAGCCTTGCGTGAACGCACCGCCGCAGCGATTCGCAGTGCGCGTGGCGAGCATGAGCGCGAGCTGTCGCCGCATTGGCGCGGCGTGACCGTGGCGCGTGATCGCCTGGCGCAATTCATGCCGCCGTGGATCGCCGTGGCCATCGGCCTGGCGTTGCTGCTGGCATTGCTGTTTGGCTTGCGCATGAAGCTGGCGTCGGATGCGGAACCGGTGTTCAAGAATATCCATGCCCTGGGCGAGATTCCGGTGCAGGCCATCGACCGCCCGGTGGCGCAGCCCAAAGTCATCGAGCGGCCGCGTCTGGCCGGCTTCCTGGTGGAAGACATCAAGGCGGGCCGCGTGGCGGTGGAAGACAAGGTCGACCGTTCCGTAGTGACGATCCGCGGTGATGAACTGTTCGCGTCTGCCAGCTCCAGCATCCGCGATGACTTCGAGCCGCTGATGCTGCGCATCGCCGACGCCATCCGCAAGGTCAAGGGCCAGGTCCGCGTGACCGGCCACAGCGACAACCGCCCGATTGCCACACTGCGCTTCCCGTCCAACTGGGCATTGTCCGAAGCGCGGGCCAAGTCGGTGCTGGACATCCTGGCGGCCAAGACCGGCCAGGCGGATCGCTTCAGCGCCGAAGGCCGCAGCGACACCGAGCCGGTGGCTACCAACAGCACTGCCGAAGGCCGTGCCCGCAATCGTCGGGTTGAAATCACCGTATTGGCGGAGGGCGTCGAGTGAAGGCGTTTTTCAGTTTTATGATTCGCTGGGTGATCCCCGTACTGGGCCTGATTGCCCTGAGCCTGATCATCTGGTTTGTGGGGCCGTTGCTCGATGTGCTGATGCCGGAAGGGCGGCGCTGGGCGCTGATCATCCTGGTGTTTGCGCTGTGGATCGCCTACCGCGTAGTGCGCATTATCCAGGCGCGCCGCCAGGCCGCCGAAGTGATGCGCAGCCTCGCCGCCGAAACCCCGGCCGACCCCAACAGCGTCGCCACCGCCGAAGAGTTGTCGACCTTGCGCCAGCGCATGGACGAAGCCCTGGCATTGCTGAAAAAGGCCAAGCTCGGCGGTGATGAGCGCCGCAATCTCTATGAGCTGCCGTGGTACGTGATCATCGGCCCGCCGGGTTCGGGCAAGACCACCGCGCTGGTCAATTCGGGCCTGCACTTTCCACTGGCTGCACAGTTGGGTGCCGGTGCCGTGCGCGGTGTTGGCGGTACGCGTAACTGTGATTGGTGGTTTACCGACCAGGCCGTTTTGCTTGATACCGCCGGCCGCTACACCACCCAGGACAGCAACTCCACGGTGGATAAAGCTGCGTGGTTGGGCTTTCTCGATCTGCTGAAAAAGCAGCGTTCGCGTCGCCCGATTGATGGCGCATTTATCGCCATCAGCCTCTCGGATCTGCTGCTCGGTACGGATGCCGAACGCGCCGCCCATGCGGCCGCAATTCGCCTGCGGATCCAGGAGCTGTACACCCAACTGGGTGTGCGATTCCCGATCTACCTGATGCTGACCAAGCTCGACCTGGTGCCGGGTTTCATGGAGTTCTTCGACAACCTGAGCAAGGAAGACCGCGCCCAGGTGTGGGGCATGACCTTCGCCCTGGACGACGGCAAAAACAGCGACAGCCCACTGGCCTATCTGCAAAGCGAGTTTGCCGGTCTTGAGCAGCGCCTGAACGAACGGCTGGTGGAACGCCTGCAACAGGAGCGTGACCCGGCGCGGCGTGACCTGATCTACGGTTTCCCGCAGCAGTTCGGCGCGTTGAAAGATTGCCTGCAAAGCTTCCTCGAAGGCGTGTTCAAACCCAATGCCTTCGAAGAGCGGGTGTTGCTGCGCGGTGTGTACTTCACCAGTGGCACCCAGGAAGGCAGCCCGATTGATCGCCTGATCGGCTCCATGGCCCAGAGCATGAATCTGGACCGCCAGCACCTGGCGCGACAGAGCGGCACCGGGCGCAGTTATTTCATCGAAAAACTGTTCACCGCCGTGGCGTTTGCCGAGCGCGGGTTGGTGGGTGTGAACCCGAAAGTCGAGCGCCGCCGCAAGTGGATTGCACGCGGTGTGCTGGCAGCTACCGTCGCCTTGGTGGTGGTGGTCAGTGGCCTGTGGTGGGTAAGTTATCGCGCCAATCAGGCGTATATCGCCCAGGTTGACCAGAAGGTCGCGCCGCTGGGCCAGACGGTACAGAACCTCAGCCCGGCGCAGCGTGAAGTGCTGGCAGTGTTGCCGCTGCTCAACGCGGTGAAGAACCTCGCGGGCGACTCGCCGAGCTGGTCCGAAGGCCTGGGCCTGTATCAGGGCGATATGCTTGAAGCCGAATCTGCCAGCGTCTACCGCAAGCTGTTGATCGCGGTATTCGCGCCACGCCTGGTCACGCGCATCGAAGAGCAGCTGCATGGCGGCGGCAATTCCGACTTCCTTTATGAAGGCCTCAAGGCCTACCTGATGTTCGCCGACAACGAGCACTACGACCCGGACTTCATCAAGGCCTGGGTCGCCCTGGATTGGGACCGCAACCTGCCGCGTGACCTGCCGGCCGATCAGCGCCAGGCGTTGACCGGGCACTTGCAGGCGCTGTTCGACCGCCACCCGCCGAATGCGCGGCTGGACCCACGCCTGATCGATGACCTGCGTCGCCAACTGCAACAGCTGCCGGTGGCGCAACGCGTGTACGACCGGGTCAAGCGCCAGAAGCTGCCCGAGGGCATCCCCGACTTTCGCCTCAACGAAGCCGCCGGCCGCGATGCCGCGCTGGTGTTCAGCCGTAAAAGCGGCAAGCCGTTGGGCGAGCCGTTGAGTGGGTTCTTCACTGCCAAAGGCTATCGTCAGGCCTTCCTGCTCAGCAGCCTGAACCAGACCGGCACCCTGGCCGAAGAGCAATGGGTGCTGGGCCGTGAACAGGCCGATCAACAGAACGTGGTGAGCCTGGCCGCCGATGTGCGCCGCCTGTACTTCCAGGACTACCAGCGCCAGTGGGATGCGTTGCTTGCGGACATCGACTTTGTGCCGATCACCAGCGTGGCCCAGGCGGCCGATGTGCTGCGGGTGATTTCCGGCCCCACTTCGCCGCTGAAAAAGCTGCTGGTAGCCGTGGCCAAAGAGACCGATCTGCAAGCTGAAGAACGCCAATTGGCCGCCAAAGGCGTGCCGGTGGAAGGCGGTGTCGACAAGCTCAAGGAACGCCTCGGCAGCCTGCTCGGCCAGGAGCAACCAAGCGCTAATGCACCACAAGCGGCGGACGATCCGGTGACCGCACACTTTGCCGAACTCAATAGCATCGTCAGCAAAAACGAAGGCGAACCGGCGGCCATCGACGGCCTGTTGGCGGACATGAACGCGCTGTATGTGCAAGTCAGCGCCATGGTCGGCGCCAGTGGCGACGCCCTGCTCGGCGAGGCCAAGAACCAGGCGGCGGCTGCGGCCACGCGGGTCAGCTTGAATGCCGAACGCCAGCCCCCGCTGGTGCAGGGCATGGTCAAGTCGGTGGTCAACTCCACCACCAACAGCATGATGGGCGGGGTGCGTAACCAGCTGAATGCGGCGTGGGTGAGTGAAGTGGTCAACGTGTATCGTCAGTCTCTGGCAGGGCGTTATCCGATGTCGCCGGGCAGCGCGCGGGACGCCACGCTCGATGACTTCGGCCAGTTCTTCGGCGTGGGCGGGGTGATGGATAACTACTTCCGCAAATACCTGCAGCCTTACGTGGATACGTCCGCGCAGACCTGGCGCTGGCAGCCGGGCGCGGCGCAAAAGCTCGGGATTGCACCGGGCGTGCTGCAAACCTTCCAGCGTGCGGCGGCTATTCGTGACGCGTTCTTCAGATCGGGGGGCACCCAGCCGATCGTGCGTTTCGAGCTCAAGCCGGTGTCGATGGACCCGACCATAACCCAGTTCCTGCTCGACCTCGACGGCCAGCAACTGAGCTACGACCACGGCCCAAGTCGCCCGGTGGCGATGCAATGGCCCAACCCCGGCAGCATTGGCGTGGTGCGTATTTCGATCATGCCGCCGTCAGCCAGTGGCCGTTCCGGCGTGACCCTGGACGGCCCATGGGCGTGGTTCCGCCTGCTGGAGCAATCGGACCTGAGTGCCGGCAACTCGCCGGACCGCTTCAACCTGCGTTTGCGGGTTGACGGCGCGAGCATCGCCTACGAGTTGCGCGCCAACAGCGCCTTCAACCCGTTCAAGAGCCGCGTACTCAGTGGCTTCAGCTTGCCGGAGCGGCTATGACCACGCTGGGCTTCTACGGCAAGTTGGCCAGCCGCGGTGACTTTGTCAGCCGCGCCTTGCCCCAGAGTTTTATCGGCCCGTGGGACAGCTGGCTGGCCGCCGGTTTGCTCGCCAGCCAGAACAGCCTGGGCGGCGATTGGCTCAACGTCTATCTGGTCAGCCCGTTGTGGCGTTTTGTGCTGGCACCGGGCGTGTGCGGGCCGGACGCTGCGACAGGCGTGGTGATGCCGAGCATTGATCGGGTCGGGCGCTATTTCCCGTTGGCCGTGGTGGCGTTGCTTGATCACGACACTAACCCGGCGTCATTGGTGGGCGGCCCGGACACGTGGTTTGAGCAGGCCGAAGAGCTGTTGCTCAGCTCCCTGGAGATTGGCGCCACGTTTGAACGTTTCAACGATGGCGTCGACAGCCTGGGCATCCCGGCCAGTGAGCAGCGCGCGGTCGACAGTCGCTTCGCGGGCCTGCAACGGGTCGCCGCCACCGAGCCCCACAGCCGCATGACTGCACTGGCCGAGCAGGCCTGTGAAGGTGCCAGCCTGTGGTGGGGCCGTGGCTCACAACGTATTTCACCCGGTTTATTGCGGTGCCAGGGTTTGCCGGCTGCCGGCGATTTTGCGCAGTTTTTGCTCGGACAAGAAGGTGTGGTGTAGATGGGGGCGACGTTTAAATCCGCGAGCAAAAGCCATGTGGGCATGGTGCGTCAGGTCAACGAAGACGCGTGCCTGGACCTGCCGGAGAACCGCCTGTGGGTCGTGGCCGATGGCATGGGCGGGCATGCGGCCGGCGATTACGTCAGCAGCCTGATCGTCGACAGCCTGCGCAATGTGTCGGTGGGGCGCTCACTGGATGAATACTCGGCCGCCTTGCGCAATGACCTGATCCGCATCAACGCCACGGTGCGCGAAGAAACCGCTAACCGTGGCGTGAGCATGATGGGCAGCACTGTGGTGGTGCTTGCCGCACGTGGCTTGCGTGGCGTGTGTTTATGGGCCGGCGACAGTCGCCTGTACCGCCTGCGCGAGGGGCAGTTGGAGAGCATTTCCCGTGACCACAGCTACGTGCAGGACCTGCAAGACAGCGGCCTGCTCAGCGAAGCCGACGCGCGCGTGCATCCCCGTGCCAATATCGTCACCCGCGCGGTGGGCGTGGAGGCTCAGCTGGAAGTGGCGGTGGCTGACCTGTTGATTTCCCCCGGCGACAGCTACCTGCTGTGCAGCGATGGCCTCAACAAGACCGTCGAAGACCATGAGATCCGCGAAGTGCTGGGCCATGATGCGCCGGATGAAATCGTGCGCAGCCTGGTGCACCTGGGGCTCAATCGCGGCGCGCCGGACAATATCACTGCCATTGTCGTGAAGGTCTCGCCATGAACATTGTGATCCCGGGCTACGACATCGAAGGCGAGATCGGCGAAGGCGCCATGGCCAGCGTGTACCTGGCGACCCAGCGCTCGCTGGAGCGCAAGGTGGCCTTGAAGGTGATGGCCGCGGCGCTGGCGGCCGACCCGAGCTTCTGCGAGCGCTTCCTGCGCGAGGGCAAGACCCTGGCGCGCCTGTCGCATCCGCACACGGTGACCATCCATGACATCGGCAATGTCGGTGAGCTGTACTACATGGCCATGGAATACCTGCCCAACGGCACACTCAAAGAGCGCATCGCCGCCGGCCTGACGCCGGAGCAGGGCGTGACGCTGATTCGCCAGATCGCTTCGGCGTTGGGCTATGCGCATGCGCAGGGTTTGGTGCACCGCGACGTCAAACCGGCGAACATTCTGTTTCGCGCTGACGGCACCGCCGTACTGTCGGACTTCGGCATCGCCAAGTCCCTGGACGATCGCACCCAGTTCACTCAAGCCGGCTTTGCCGTGGGCACGCCGAGCTACATGAGCCCGGAGCAGGCGCGAGGCCAGGAGATCGATGGCCGCGCCGACCTGTATGCGTTGGGCGTGGTGCTCTACGAAATTCTCGTCGGCAAGCTGCCGTACAACGGCACTGACGCGCTATCCACTGCGCTGGCGCATCTGACCGAGCCGCTGCCGGAACTGCCGGTGCACCATGGCCGTTATCAGGACGTGCTGCGCAAGCTGTTAGCCAAAGACCCGGCCGAGCGGTTCCCGGATGCGGCGGCGTTGCTGCGCGCGCTGGACCAACTGCCCGCAGACTCTTCGGAAGCCACGCTGGTACGGCCGTTACCGATTCCGCTGAGTTTTGACTTGGCCGGAATGACGCCCGTGTCCATCGAGATTCCGACCGAAAAACCCCAGCCGCAACCGGTGCGTCAGCCGGTGGTGACGCCGACGCAACACCGCGCCGTGTCCGAACAGCGCCGTGGCCCGGTGTTGGCCCTGGCCGCCGTGGCCGTGGCGGTGGCACTGGCCATTGGTGGCGCCAGTTACTGGTGGCTGAGCGGCAGCGATGAACCTGCCAAACCGCCTGTCGCCGTGGTGCCCAAAACCCCACAACCGCCGCAGGTAAAGCCGGTGGTGGCCGAGACGGATGGCGGCCAGCGGCCGTTGCTGATGGCGGGCAAAAAGACCTTGTTCCAGCGCGTGCTCAGCAAGCCGGGCGCCAAGCTGTCCCATGATGCCGGTGGTGCAGCAGACGAAGCCCTGCCGGCGTTTTCGGTGCTCTATGTTTACCAGCGCAAAGACATCGACGGCAGCCCGTGGGTGCGTGTCGGCGCCGCAACCGATGGGCGCAGCGATGGGTGGTTGCCCGCTGCTCAAGTCAGCGACTGGAAGCAAAGCCTGGTGCTCAAGTTCACCGAGCGCTCGGGCCGGGCGCCGGTGATGTTCCTGCGCCAATCGGCTGAGGTGGAAAAGCTGTTGGCTGATCCCGCCGCCGCCAAAAACGTGTTGGCCAAGGTGCAGAAGAACCGCGAAGACAATCAACAGGTGCTGGCGCTTGAGCCGACGGCCAGCGCCGTGCCGCAAAACCAGTTTTACCTGCTGCCGATTTTTGACTCCAAAGAGAGCTTCGACGAAAACGGCCAGCCGGTGCAGTTGCTCAATGTGGCGTCCATCGACCCGGGCAGCGCGGCGGCCAAGCCGGCTAGCAAAGCGATCGCTGCAGACGCTTTCCGCACGGCGGTGGTGTTGGTGGTCGACACGACGGTTTCGATGCAGCCTTACATCGACCAGGTTCGCGATGTGGTGCATGAGTTGCAAACCCGCATCGCCGAGCGCGGCGAGCTTGATAGCGTGAGCTTCGGGCTGGTGGGGTTTCGCAACAGCATCAAGAAAACCCCCGGTTTGGAATACGTCGCCAAGACGCTTATCACCCTGGACCAGGGCCGCGACCCGCAGCGCTTCCTCGACATGGCGCGCCAGGTCAAAGCGTCCACGGTATCCAGCCACTCGTTCAACGAGGACGCTTTTGCCGGGGTGATGCAGGCGGTCGATGGCATGGACTGGTCCGGCTATGGCGGGCGCATCATTTTGCTGGTTACCGATGCTGGCGCGCTGCGCAAGAACGACCCCTTCGCCGCCACCCAGATGAACGAAGCCGAAGTGCGTCAGGCGGCACTCGGCAAGCAGATCAAGATTTACGCCCTGCACCTGCGCACCGATGCTGGCAAGAAAACCCACGCCGGTGCCGAAACCCAGTACCGCGTGCTGACCGCCGACGCCAACCCGCAGATCGGCGACCTCTACACGCCGGTGCCCGGTGGTGATGTACACAAGCTGGGCGAGCGGGTAGATGAGATTGGCACAGTGTTCGCCAACCTGGTGCACCAGGTCCGCAGCGACACACCGCAACCGGTGCCGCTGCTGAGCAGCGCGCCGAGCCTGGCGGACAAATCCGCAGCAGTCGGCTACGCCATGCACATGGACTTCCTCGGTCGTAAAACCGCGAGCCAGGCGCCGCAACTGGTCAGCGCCTGGACCGCCGATCGTGACCTGACCAACCCGGCGCTGCCGGCGTTCCAGGTGTGCGTGATGCTCACCAAATTGCAGCTCAACGACCTGCAGCAATCGCTGAAATTGATCGTGGATGCCGCGCGTAAAACCCAAACCTCGCCCAAGGATTTCTTCCAGGAAATTGCCAGCGCTTCGGCCTATATGAGCCGTGACCCGCAGGCCCTGCGCAAGGGCGGTAACCTGGCCGATGGCGGCCTGCTCGGTGAGTACCTGGAAGGCCTGCCGTACCGCAGCAAGTCGCTGAACATGACCCAGGACTTGTGGTTGTCGCTGAGTGTGGCCGAGCAGGAAGACTTTATCGACGAGCTGGATTCGAAAATCCGCCTCTACGAAACCTTCCACAATGACGTGGCCAACTGGGTCCGTTTCGGCGATGCCGAGCCGGGCGATGCGTTGTACCGCGTGCCGTTGTCGACGCTGCCGTAATGCTGAACTTGAGCGCGGTGCACAAAAGCCGGGGCACGGGGAGCCAGCGTTACAGCCTGGTGATTCCGGCTTTGCAGCTGCGTGCCGGTGAGCAATTGGCGATTGTCGGGCCCAGTGGCTGCGGCAAAAGCACGTTGCTGGATTTGCTCGCGCTGGTGTTGGCGCCGGACCAGGCGGGCCAGTTTGAATTCGACAACACCGATATCGGCGGGCTATGGCGTGCCGATCAGCAATCTACCCTGGCTGCGCTGCGCAGCCGGCACTTGGGTTATGTGCTGCAAACCGGCGGCCTGCTGGGTTTTCTCGATGTGCGCAGCAATATCGCCTTGTCGCGGCAATTGCTGGGTTTGAAAGATGACGGCAGCGTGACGCGCCTGGCGGGGCAGTTGGAGATCAGTGACCAGTTGGCGAAGAAACCGGCGGACCTGTCGGTAGGCCAACGCCAGCGCGTGAGTTGCGCCCGTGCCCTGGCCCATGCGCCGCAACTGGTGCTGGCGGATGAGCCGACCGCGTCGCTGGACCCGCTGAATGCCGAGCGCGTGATGCAGGCGCTGCTGGCCCAGGCCCGCGAACACCGTGCCGCCTGCGTGATCGCCACCCATGACGAACCCCTGGCCCGCGCCAGCGGCTTGCAGGTACGGCGCATCGGTTGCCGCCGCGACCCTGACGGCGGCGTCACGGCCACGCTCGGGGAGGTGTGCTGATGCGCATCGGCGTGGTGGCCTCGCTGGCCTGGCAGGATTACCGCAACGACGCCTGGCTGTCGGCCTGTTCGGTGCTGGCGCTGGTGGCGGTGATCGCACCGCTGCTGGTGTTATTCGGCCTGAAATTTGGACTGGTTGGCAGTTTGACCGAACGCTTGGAGACCGATCCGGCCACCCGTGAAATTATCCCATTGGGCGGTGGGCGATTCAGCCGCGAATTTATTCAGCAGTTGGGTCGGCGCAGCGATGTGGCCTTTGCCGTGCCGCGTACCCGGCAAATTGCGGCGACCGCGCAGGTGGGCACGCTGGCGTTGGAAATGCTGCCGACGGCGGCGGGTGATCCGTTGCTCAGTGGTTTGCCGATGCCCAAGGGCCTGGACCAGATCGTGCTGAGCCACACCGCTGCCGAAAAGCTTGCGGCGCGGCCTGGGGATTGGCTGGAAACCCGCTTTGCGCGGCAAGTGGCGGGGCGTGTCGAGGCCCAGCGCACACGCTTGCAAGTGCTGGCGGTGTTGCCGTTGGAAGCCTTCGCCCGTGATGGCTTGTTTGCTGATTTGGGTTTGCTGGAAGCGGCGGAAGATTACCGCGATGGCCGTGCCGTACCGGCGTTGGGCTGGGACGGGGATGAAGTCGGGGTGAGCGAGCAGCGTGTGTACCCGGCGTTTCGCCTTTACGCGCGCACCCTGACTGATGTGGAGCCGCTGCGGGTGTATTTCGCCGGGCAGAATCTGTTGGTGTCGACCCAGGCACAGACCATCGCCCAGGTGCAGTCGTTGAGTCGCAACCTGTCGTTGGTATTCTGGATTATTGCCGGGCTGGCCTTGGTTGGCGCGTTTGCAGCGATCTTCGCCGGGGCGCTGGCGGCGGTCGCGCGCAAGCGGCGGGAATTGTCGGTGCTGCGCCTGTTGGGGTTTTCCACCGGCGCACTGTTGTTGTTTGTGGTGTTGCAGGCGCTGTACAGCGCAGGGTATGCCGCCGTGCTGAGCGCCGGGCTGTATGGCCTGGCCGAGGTTGCTTTGAATAAACTATTTGTGCAGGGGGCGGGCGAGTACGCCAGTCACCTGTTGGCGCGTCACTACGCCCTGGCCCTGGTCGCAATCCTCGGCGTCAGCGCCGTGGCGGCGGCCTGTGGCGGTTGGCGAGTGGCGCGTATCCAGGCTTCTGAAGGAATCAGAGATGTATAAGTTACTGGGCGCCTGTGTGGCGCTGAGCCTGGCCTCGTTGGCCTGGGCCGATGAAGCGAGTGACAAACTCGATAACCCTAAACCTTTACCGGATGACGTGAGCCTGCCGCTGCCCTGCGAAGGCAACATGGTGTTCCGCTACGCCTACGTGTTGGCCCAAGGCACGCTGGATGACCGCGAAATCAGCCTCGGCTATCCCTTTGCCGAAGGCGAAGCGGGTTATCAGCAGTCGTTTATTTCCGGCTACCGTCGCGACTTTATCAACGGCCAGTTCACGCTCAAGGATTTGCCCAAGGACTGGAACACAGTCATCGCGCCGTTGATGCCCAAAACCGACGCCAAGACGCCGCTCAAGCCGATGCTGTATTTCATCGGTAAGTACGAAGTGACTGCCCGCCAGTATGCGCAGGTGATGTCCCAGGCGCAGTCGCTGGCCAGCGGCGAGCCGGCACCTGCGTGTGATGCACCGACTGGCATGGCTGCGCGCCTGCCCAAGGTGAAGTTGTCGCGCTTTGAAGCGGAGCGTTTTTCGGCGGTGTACAGCGCCTGGCTGATGAAGTACCACCGTGAGCTGCTGCCGGTGAGTGGCCGCGGCTCTTCGGCCGACGACGGCGGCCTGGGTTTTGTGCGCCTGCCCACCGAAGTGGAATGGGAATACGCCGCACGCGGTGGCCAGGCGGTGAGCCGTCAGGAACTGGAAGGGCGGCTGTTCCCGCGCCGCGTCGAAGGCAGCGAAAGCGATGGCCCGCTGGGTGACTACGCAGTGTTCAACCAGGTCGCTGGCGGCACTGGCCAGGCAGCGCGCTTGATGCCCATCGGCACCAAATTGCCCAACCCTATCGGCCTGTTCGATGTGATCGGCAACGCAGCGGAAATGGTCCAGGAATCCTTCCAGCTGGTGCACGCCGGGCGCCGTCAGGGCACGTACGGGGGCTTTGTGGTCAAGGGCGGCAATTACCTGGAAGGCGAGGGCACGCTGTTTACCGGCATGCGCCGCGAGTACCCGTTATTCGCTGCTGACGGCACCGAGCAAAGCAACGAAACCACCGGTTTTCGCGTAGCGATCGGCGCGTTGTCGGCGCCGCGCTCGCGCTACAAGGAGCTGTTCGCCCAGTGGCAGAAAGAAGGCCGCCTGGCTTCGCTGACTGACGCCATCGATGACGCTCAGGACCCGACCAAGCGCCTGGACAGCATCATCGCCGCCAGTGTCGACCCAAAACTGCAAGCCGAACTCGGCCTGGTCAACGAAGAGCTCAAACGCAACGTCTCGTTGATCGCCCAGCAGCGCGAAGAAGCGGCGGGCAACCTGATCCAGTCGGCCGCGTTGGTGGCCGAGACCATCAGCAATTACAACATCCGCCTGGCCAACTTGCAGAAGAGTCGCCAACAGGCCAAAGACAATAAGGATGAGGCCAGCGCGCAACTGTTCGACATGGCCATCACCAATGGTCGCAGCGCCCTCGACGGCGCGGTGGCGATTTACATCGACAACCTGGCCACCGGCACGCGTTACACCGATGCGGTGATCCAGGCCCAGTTTCAAAGGATCAAGGAAGAGTTGGATCGCAAGCCAGTGCTCGGCAAGAGCCTGGTGACGCGCGCGACACTGTTCGTTCGCCATGTCGGCAACTACCGCAAGCAACAGCGGGCCGACCCGGCAACGATCTTGAAGGAACTGCTCGCAGCGAGCGGTCAGCGGTCTTGACCGTTGGTTGTGCGGCGAGCTTGGAAGGGACTCAGTCGGCGGTGGGCCGTGCTGGGCAAGTCAAACTTAACAGAGAACACACCTATGCTTTTTTCCCGTAAGGCGGTTTCCAAGCGTCACCTGCTGCTGATCGCAGCCGGTTTCAGCACCGTGTTGACCGGTTGCGCCACGTCGCCGGCCTCCAAGGTCGCGTCGAGCACCAAGGTCGAGTACTACCCCAACTGCTACGAGCCGGTGCAGCACCTGCGTGCAACCGATTCGAACATGACCAAGTCGGTCGTGACGGGTGCCGCCCTGGGCGCAGCCGGCGGTGCATTGCTGGGGGCGTTGACCGGCGACTCCGAAAAGCGCGGCCGTAATGCCGCCATCGGTGCAGCGGGCGGTGCCCTGGCGGGTGGCGCAGCGGGTTATTACACCGAGCGTCAGAAGCAGATCACCGATGACAACCAGCGCATCGCGTCGTACTCCACCGACTTCAACAAGAGCGCCTCTGACATCGACCGCAGCACCGCGTATGCCAAGGCATCCCAGCAGTGCTACCAGAGCGCGTTCACCAAGCTGGTGGCCGACCGCAAGGCCAAGGCCGTCAACGACACCGAAGGCCGCAAGCGCCTGGCGGAAATCGTGGCTGGCTTGAAAGAGTCCAATGACCTGATCGTTGCCGTGAACGGCAAGGCCAGCGAAGACTTGAACAACTACACCCAGGCCTACGAGCAAGACCTGAAACAAGTGGGTGTGCAGCGTGCTGACGTAGTGACCGTGGCCCAGGCAGACGTGACGCCGCAGGTGGTGCCGGCCAAGAAGGGCGGCAAGGCGCCGGCCAAAGTCGCCAAAAAACCGGTGCTGCCAACCGTGCCGAAAGAAGCGGTGACCACCGAGAAGAGCATTCAGACCGTGCAAACCAAGCAGGCTGAAAGCAAGCAGGTTGCCAGCGCCGGTAAGGCGCAGATCGAAGGCACCTGCCGCGATCCGAACCTGGCCGATTGGGCGCCAGTGCCGTGCCCTAACGTATAAGCAACATGTTGCTATAAGCGTTAAACGCCTGCCGATCTCCTGCTAAAGCGCGAGATCGGTGGCGTTCTGCCGGTAAATCGTTACACTGCTGCGGCCACTTAATAAATACATTGAGGCTGTGTGCATGAAATTTCGTCTTCTGCTGTGGGTGCTGGGCCTGATGATGGGCAAAGCCAGCCGCACCAATCCTGCCTTTCAGCAACAGCTGGGTGACAAAGACCTGGCGTTCCAGTTGCAGACCCTCGACGGCAAAGTTGCCCGTCACTTCATCGTCAAAGACCAGCGCATCACCAGCCGCTCAGGTGTTCACCCGTCGCCCGCGTTTGCCATTGCCTTTAAAGATGCCGCCTACGGCTTCGCCACGATGCAGGCGAAAAACAAGCAATTGGCGTTCATGACGGGGATTCAGGACAAGTCGATCCAGATCAAGGGCAACCCGGCACTGGTGATCTGGTTCCAGGGGCTGACCAAGTATTTGAAGCCGCGTAAAAAGACGGTGCGTTAATGGTTGTAATGTATTTGGGGCTTTAATAGCCCCAAACAGGTTAGTCAGGCCGGGTATTAATGATCTCGTCCCGGCCCCGCTTGGCCCCATGGATGAGCACATCCCGGCGGAACTCACCCCACGCTTTGGTGATCTTGCTACCCGTTGTGAAAGCTTCAAGTTTGATATTTGCAGACGCCTCTTCAGCGACGTGAATATCAGTCTTTCCCGAGTAAACCGTAACATCTACGTGGCCAGCGTTAGCACGTATCGTGTCATGGGTTCCCGACGAGTAAATTTGAGTGAGCCTGGGCGCATAGGCAGGTATATCGGTGGAAAAAAAGTTTTCTTCGCTGTCACCATAAAGCCTGTTATTGCCGGCGCCCCCAAACAGCTTATCGTCGCCGGCTCCGCCGCGTGCAGTTCCTCCGCCCGTGCTGAGTTGCACTTGGTCATCGCCATCTCCGGCATCTACCTCTGTAAAGCCACCGCCAGCTTGTATGAAGTCGTTACCGTCTCCTGATTTGACGCGAGCGGTGACCCTGACGTTGTCATCGATTTTTATAAAGTCGCTGTATTGGCCTGTCGTGATGTTGAGGGTACTTAGACCAGAGTTTGGAAGATGCAACGGGTGCGGTTTGCCGTTTATATACGCGACAAGGTTGTCATTAGCGTCTTTTTTTATTCTGATGTCGGCCCGTTGATGAGTGACGCTGATAGTGACGACAGGGCCGTTTGAATCACGATCGTGAACGATTTTTACGGTGCTTTCCTGCTTGGGTGAAGGTTGATCATGCCGTGCAGAAAAAGAGATGGGTGTGGGTGAGGCAATGACTGTCATAACAGGGTTCCAGTGTAAGTCGGGTATATAAATTCCCGGTGAATGAGTGTTGTGATCAAGTGCCTGGCGGGGTTTAACAATTAAAGGACTCAGGGCCACAGGGCATTTTCTTCGCTCTCAGTTCGTGGTGCCTGCTGAGTGCGTTGATTATCTTTTTCAACTTCATTTCGACCGGTATAAGTGACACTTATATTTTCCTCTTCCCTGCCTGCCCATAACGCTACGGTTTCAGTGTTGCCTGCACTTTCTGCAATATGGATCTGTGCTTGTACCTCAGGGTGTACTACGACATATGCAGATTGTGATTCAATTCTCATGATTGTAAACGCGCGCGCCCTTATTTTATCGTTCTCGCCCTGGGCCAATATCCATGTCGCTTGATCGTCAGAACGTTGAAGGTTGCTCATCATGATGTTTCTTCCTGAACCACCGGAAAGATGCGCGGAGCCTGCTGGGCCACCATATAGCTTGTCATCGCCGTCTTGGCCATATAACTCTCCGCCCCCCGCGCCCAGCACTGCTGTGTCGTCGCCATCCCCCAAGTAAACTTGAGCACTGCCACCGCCTGTGATGACGGTGTCTTTACCATCCCCTGTATTAATAGTCAGTGTTGCCTTGACTTGGGGCGCGATGGTGATTTTATCATTGCCCTCGTTAGTGGAAATGTGGATCTTTGCACTTCCACTGCTGCCATCTGAGTCCAGGAAAACAGATACACCATTTATAGTGGCGAGCACCCGACCGTCTTTCATGGATAAGTTGATGACGTCGTTTTCGCTTTCTGTGTGAATTTCTATTTTGTCTGCAGGTCGATAGTTCTGGCCTGGGGTTTGCGGCCCTTGCCGCGGATAGGTTTTAATCCTTGTGTTGCCGTAGTCCTCTACCTTAACTTTGATCTCACCATCAGTATTTCGCGTCACGTAACTGTTTGTTGGTGTTGCTGCGGTGTAATTAGATTGAGAGAGAGTAGAGATCATTAGGTGGGCCTCAGCGCTTTATTGAGTAAGATGATTACCTGTATGCGCTGTGTGGACAGGTCAGCCGTGAGGGTTCCATGTTATATGTTGCTGGTTGCTTCTTGGATGTTGGCGCGTTACAGATTTTCCATGCCATGTGTTCGTCGCGAATTGTTTCGCAACCTCGGATGTGAAGAATTAGTAACCGGTACTTATGCTGGGATTCAGGATCGGTCGATGCCTATCAAGGGCAACCCGACACTGGTGATCTGGTTCCATGGGCTGACCAGGTAGTTGAAGCCGAGGAAAAAGAAGTAGGTCTTTCAGGCAGACCGAGCTGGCTTGCCTGCGAAAGCTTTGTGGCAGGCGACAGACTTATCCCTGGCTGAACTGGGACGCGAGTTCGCGTAGCAGCACTTCGGCATCCAGCACTTTACCGACCACTTCTTCAGCCTTTTCCCGGCTCAGGCCCACGCGTTCCAGTAAGGCATCCGGGATGGCTTCATCCGGCCCGGAGCCAATCCCCCGACTGCGCAGCAGGCGCACGGCCAGGCACACCAGGTTCGGGTATTCGGCGTATTGCCCGTCATAGGTCGGGTCGTGCTGGAAGCGCAGGGCGGTGGACAGTTCGTCCGGCATGTCCCAGTAGCGCATCAGCCAGGCGCAGATCTGCTCGCGGCTGATGCCCAGCAGATGCTGCTCGACATAGCTGTGACACAGGTGCGGGTTGACCTCCAGGTGACGGCAGATCAGCGAGAAGTGTGGCGGGAACACATGGGCCAGCAGCAGGTAACCGAAGTTGTGCAGCAGGCCTGCCAGGTACGTCAGGCCGGCTTCCGGGCGCTGGGCGCGGGGCATGGCGCGGGTCAGGCCTTCGATCACGGCGGCGGTGTAGATCGACTGGTGCCAGTACGGCGTGGACTGGTGCGGATGGTCCTTGGGCAGGCTCAGGGTTTTGCCCAGGGCCAGGCCCAGCGCCAGGTTGATCACCAGGTCAAAGCCCAGCACGCGCACGATGGCGTCTTCCACTGAACGAATCTTGCCTGGTGAGGCGTAGTACGGCGATGCCGCCCAGCTCACCACTTGGGCCGCAAGGGCCGGGTCGGTTTCGACGACGCTGGTGATGTCATCGATGGTGGCGTTGGGGTCGACGCGCAGCTTGATGATTTTCTGTGCGGTGTCGGCCAGCGGCGGAATCTCGATAGTCGCTTCCAGACGCTGCTGGATTCGGCGTGCAGTGAACGCTTGCATCGCCTGGGTGATTTCCTCGCGGTCATCATTGGGACGGTCGAGGTTGGGGCGGATGTTGCTCAGCGGTTCGCCGAAGTGCCCGGCGCTGGCCTTGGTGAGCATGCTCTTGAAATCGCTGCTGGCGATTTCCAGCAGCAGTCCGGCTTCACCGGAGTGCACCAACAGGCTTGGCTCGCTGAGCAGGCTGCCTTCATACAGGCATGGCGAACTGGTCAGCGCCGGCAAGCCCGGCAACAGGCTCAAGTCGTGCTTGGCCAGCATGCGTTCGATGCGGTCCGGCGACACGGCCGTGAGGCGACGGCCGGTGAGTTCTGCCAGGCGGTTGAGGTCGAGCAACTGGCTCTGCGGGAACAGCACCATAAGTGCGCCCACGGCATCTTCCAGCAGCACCGCCTGGACCTTTTGTGCGGGATTCAGGCCGGCGTGTTCGGTCACTTCCGTGTAGGGGATGGCGAGCTTTGCGAGCAGAGCCCGAATGACCGGCGGGGCGGTCAGTGGGGCTGTGGCGAGGGCGACTTCTGACATGGCCTGATCCAATTTCGTACAGTCACCGAAGTATAACCAGCTTGATACACCTGTTGGTTGGATAAGTGAGTCAGGCGTCACACTTGGCCGTATTGCTGCCCATGCCTGAGCCAGCGATCCAGCAAGGGGCTGACATGCTCGGGCCAACGCTCCAGCAGCGCTTGCGCCGCATCACGCACGGCAGGCAGCAGGTCGGCATCGCGCATCAGGTCGGCGACCTTGAATTGCAACAGGCCAGTCTGGCGGGTGCCGAGCATTTCACCGGGGCCGCGCAGTTCGAGGTCTTTTTCGGCGATGACAAAACCGTCGTTGGTCTCGCGCATGATGCCCAGGCGCTGACGGCCGATCTGTGACAGCGGCGGGTGGTACAGCAGCACGCAGTGGCTGGCGGCGCTGCCCCGGCCGACACGACCGCGCAATTGGTGCAGTTGGGCCAGGCCCAGGCGTTCGGGGTTTTCGATGATCATCAGGCTGGCGTTGGGCACGTCCACGCCGACTTCAATCACCGTGGTGGCCACCAACAGTTGCAGGTTGCCAGCTTTGAACTCGGCCATCACCGCGGCTTTTTCCGCAGGCTTCATGCGCCCGTGGATCAGCCCGACCTTCAGCTCGCCCAGCGCGCTGGTGAGGTCTTCAAACGTGGTCTCGGCGGCCTGGCAGGTCAGTTCTTCGGACTCTTCGATCAGCGTACACACCCAGTATGCCTGGCGGCCTTCGGCGCAGGCGCCGCGCACGCGCTCGATCACTTCGACGCGGCGCGTGTCGGTGACCAGCACGGTGTTGACCGGGGTGCGGCCGGGCGGCAGCTCATCGAGGATCGAGGTGTCGAGGTCGGCGTAGGCGCTCATCGCCAGGGTGCGCGGGATCGGCGTGGCGGTCATGATCAACTGGTGCGGGTTCATGCGCCCGCCCACGCCTTTCTGGCGTAACGCGAGACGCTGCTGCACGCCGAAGCGGTGCTGTTCGTCGATGATCACCAGTGCCAGGTTCTTGAACTGCACTTCGTCCTGGAACAACGCGTGGGTGCCCACTACCATCGGTGCGCCACCGGCGATCTGCTCCAGGGCGGCGGCGCGGGTCTTGCCCTTAAGCTTGCCGGCCAGCCACGCCACTTCCAGGCCCAAGGGTTCGAGCCAGCGCTTGAAGGTGATGAAGTGCTGTTCGGCGAGGATTTCAGTGGGCGCCATCAACGCCACCTGGTAACCGGCTTCCAATGCCTGCAAGGCGGCGAGGGCGGCGACCACGGTCTTGCCCGCGCCCACATCGCCCTGGATCAGCCGCAACATCGGCTCATGCTGGCTGAGGTCGTAGGCGATTTCATTGCCCACACGTTGCTGCGCGCCGGTGGGTGCAAAGCCAAGGTTCGCCAGGTATTGCGCAGGCAGCCGCGTGGCCTTGGGCATCGCCGGCGCGCGCAGAGAGCGCATGCTTTCGCGCAAGCGCTGCTGGGACAGTTGGTGCGTCAGCAGTTCTTCGAAGGCCAGGCGATGCTGAGCCCAGTGATGGCCCAGTGCGAGCTCATCCACATCGGCGTCGGCTGGCGGGTGGTGCAGGTAGCGGATCGCATCGTCCAGCGGTGCCAGTTGATAGTCGCGAGCCAGCTCCAGAGGCAGCCAATCGGGCAGGCTTTTGGGGCCGAGCATCGTCAGCGTCTGCATGCACAGCTGGCGCAGGCGTTGCTGGGTCAGGCCTTCAGTGAGCGGGTAGATCGGTGTGAGCGTGGTGTCGACCGGTGGAGGTTCGTCACCGGTGATGGCGCGGTATTCCGGGTGATAGATCTCCAGGCCCGATGCGCCGGGGCGCGCTTCGCCATAGCAACGCACGCGGGTGCCACGCTTGAGGCCGTCCTTTTGCGCGTTGCTGAAATGGTAGAAGCGCAGGCTCAGGCCACCGGTGCCGTCCTGCAGGCGCACGACTAAACTACGGCGCTTGCCCATGACCACGTCGGCACCGCTGACCGTGCCTTCGACCACTGCATCCTGCCCGGGGCGCAAGTGGCCGATGGGCACTACGCGTGTGCGGTCCTGATAACGCAGGGGCAGGTGGAACAGCACGTCCTGGAGGTTTTCCAGGCCGACCTTGGCCAGCTTCTCGGCCATGGCTTCACCGACACCTTTAAGTGCCGTCACCGACACCTGCGACAGCTCAGTCATACGTTTGCTTAGCTCGCAGCAGGCGGCTTGGCCACCGAACACAGGCGGATCGAGTCGGCCAGGATCTCAATGGCTTTCGGGCGTGGGAAGCTCGCGCGCCAGGCAATCGCCACGGTACGGAACGGCACCGGCGGCGTGAGAGGGCGCACTTCGATCACGCCGGGAGCGTAGTGATGGCTGTCCACTGCCGACAGCGGCAGAATCGAAATGCCCAGGCCGGACGCGACCATGTGCCGGATGGTTTCCAGGGAGCTGGATTCCACGGTGGTGTGCTTGGCGCCGTCGTTGCCCTTGGTCAGGGTCGGGCAGGCTTCCAGTACCTGGTCGCGGAAGCAGTGGCCTTCGCCCAGCAGCAACAGGCTCTTGTCGTTAAGCAGGCCGGCGTCGATGGTGTCTTTCTGCGTCCACGGGTGGGAGGCCGGCATCAGTACGTAGAACGGCTCGTCGTAGAGCGGCAGGGTCAGCACATCTGCTTCGTTGAACGGCAGGGCGATGATGATCGCGTCCAGCTCACCGTTGCGCAGTTTGTCGCGCAGTACGTGGGTAAAGTTCTCTTCGATATACAGCGGCATCTGCGGCGCAACGCGGTGCAGTTGCGGAATCAGGTGCGGGAACAGGTACGGGCCGACGGTGTAGATGGCGCCGACTTTGAGCGGCGCGGTCAGCTGGTTCTTGCCGGCTTGGGCCAGCTCGCGAATGCTTTGGGCTTGTTCCAGCACCTTTTGGGCCTGGGCGACGATGCCTTCACCCACCGGCGTGAGGCGCACGGCGCTCTTGCTGCGCTCGAAAATCAGCACACCGAGTTCGTCTTCAAGCTTTTTCACACCCACCGACAGCGTCGGCTGGCTGACATGGCAACGTTCGGCCGCGTGGCCGAAGTGCTGCTCTTGGGCGAGGGTCACGATGTAGCGTAATTCTGTAAGAGTCATAGCGGGCGTCCATGAGGTTGCGGGCCAAGCATACCGGCTGCAATCGATAGACGCACGTTATCAGAACTTTGATGGGGATTGAGCGGGGAATGTTGAGGATTTTGCTGAAGCGATGAAACCAAATGCGGGAACCGGCTTGTGTGGGAGCTGGCTCCTACAAGCCAGCTCCCGTTTGCCGCTTACCGGCGGCGCTTCTCGATGTTGTAAACGAACGGCGCGACGATTTCGACGCTGCCGCCTTTCAACATATCGGCCGGTGGCTTGGGCAGTGGCTGGGCACGACGGATCATGTCCAGGGTCGCACGGTCCAGGTCGGCGTTGCCGGAGCGGCCCACCAACTCGTAGGACAGCACGTTGCCTTCGGCATCGACCACAAAGCGCAGGCGGTTCAAGCCTTCCTTGCCACGCTGTTGGGCACCTGGCGGGTACTTCTTGTACTTCTGCAAGTGCGCCAGCAGGGTGCCTTCCCAGGACGCTTTGGCTGCGATCTGTTGTGGCGACGGGCCCGGAGCCGGCTGGGCGGACTTTTCAGCCGGCGCATTGTTCTGTGGCGATTCGCTCGGCGGCTCTTCGGAAGGTTTTTCCTTGGGCGGCTCGGGCTTCTTCTCCACCGGCTTGGGCGGCTGAGGTTTGGGTTTTGGCTTGACCGGCTTGGGCACCTGGATCGTTGGTTTAGGTGCCTCGGCCAGTTTTGGCAGGGGCAACTCTTCCACGGGGGCAGGCGGCTGCGGCGGCGTGACAACCTTGGGCGGCGCCGGCGGTGGCGGTGCAGGCATCGGCGCCAGGTCGATGACCATGGCCGCCGGTGGCAACGTTACCGGATGCGGCGCGGACCACTGGAGCGCGATGATGATCGCGACGGCATGCACGCCCAGCACGACGGCGAGGCTGGTGCCATAACGCGTCAGTTTGTGGCGCGTCGTGATCATTTCTTGGCTGCCGTCTCAAGTCCGACCAGGCCTACCTTGAGGTAGCCGGCTGCGCGCAGCGCATCCATCACACTCATCAGGTCGCCGTAGTCCACGCCTTTGTCGGCCTGGAAGAAGATCGTCGTGTCTTTCTTGCCCTGGGTCTTGGCGTCGAGCACCGGGCCCAGGGTTTCAGCTTTGACTTCTTCTTCGCCCAGGAACAGACGTTGGTCTGCCTTGACGCTGAGGAAAATCGGCTTCTCCGGCCGCTGCGCAGGCTTGGCGCTGGACGCGGGCAGGTCGACCTTGATATCCACGGTCGCCAGCGGCGCGGCCACCATGAAGATAATCAGCAGCACGAGCATTACGTCGATGAACGGCGTGACGTTGATCTCGTGGTTTTCGACGAGTTCGTCGTCGCCTTGATTCAAATGCAGGCCCATGGCCGATTACCCCACTTTCACCATGTGCGGTTGCGAGCTGCGCTCGGTAGGCAGGTGATCGAGGTCGCGGCTGACCAGCAGCAGGACTTCTGCCGACGCGTCCGATACCTGAGCCTTGTAGCCGGCAATCGAACGGGCGAAGACGTTGTAGATCACTACCGCAGGAATCGCGGCAACCAGGCCCAGGGCGGTTGCCAGCAGAGCTTCGGCAATGCCGGGGGCGACGACGGCGAGGTTGGTGGTCTGGGTTTTGGCGATGCCGATGAAGCTGTTCATGATGCCCCACACGGTGCCGAACAGGCCGACAAACGGTGCGGTGGAACCGATGGTGGCGAGTACGCCGGTGCCGCTGCTCATGTTACGGCCACAGGCTGCAACCAGGCGCTCAAGGCGGAAGCTGACGCGCTCCTTGATGCCTTCTTTTTCACGGGTATTGACCGACAGGCGCATTTCTTCCAGCGCGTCGTGTACCAGCAGGTTGGCCAGCGTGCCCTTCTTGGTCGCGCTGTCGCTGGCTTCCTTGAGGGTGGTGGCTTTTTTCAGGTGGACGATTTCAGTGCGCAGGCGGCGCTTGGCACCCAGCAGCTCGAAGCCCTTGGCGATCCAGATGGTCCAGGTGATGATCGAGGCGATGGCCAGGCCGATCATCACGGCTTTTACCACCACGTCAGCGTTCTGGTACATGCCCCAAGGCGACAGGTCATGGGCCATGCCCAGGCTGTTGTCTTCTTCCAGCACTACACCGGTTTCGTCGGCAGGTGCAGCGTTGCCTGCAGCCTGGGCCGGGTCGGTGGCAACCGGCGCAGCAACAGGCGCGGCTGGCGTAGCGCCAGTGTGCTCGGCAGCAGCCGGTGCGGCTGGGGCGGTGGCATCAGCGAAGGCGGCGGTCGGTGCCAGCAGTACGCTGAACAGCAGCGCAGCAATCGCACGCCAGCCGCGGGATGGGCTGTGAAGCTTGGTTGGCGAAGCGGGGTTTGTATTACGTGTCATGCTGGCCGGACCTGAGAGAAAAAATGGAGTGATCGTCCTGCCAGACCCTTGGGGGTCGAGGACAAATGGGCGGTTATTATTGCAAGTAATTCTTGTTAACAGAAGTAATACAGTTACTTTATTTGTCCTTTTTCTGGCCGCTCGTCATCTGCGAAGGCTAATCTAGACCTTTAAGAACGGAGTTTTATGATGTCTGCGCCTTCTGTTGTGATTGCCGGTTGCGGTGATGTGGGTAGTCGGCTGGCTAGCCAATTGCTGGCCTCGGAATGGGAGGTTCACGGCCTGCGCCGTGATATTTCAAAGCTCCCCGATGGCGTGATCGGCATTGCCGGCGACCTGTTCAAAAAGGATTGCCCTGAGACCTGGCCGATCGGCGCAGTGGATTACCTGGTGTATTGCGCAGCCGCCACCGACCGCGATGAGGCCGGGTATCGCGCGGCGTACGTGCAAGGGTTGCAGCATGTGTTGGAGTGGCTGAACGACTACGGCCAAGCGCCCAAACATTTGCTGTTTGTGTCCAGCAGCAGCGTGTACGGCCAGCAGAATGGTGAGTGGGTCGACGAAACCTCCGAGACCCAGGCGAAAGGCTATTCCGGCCAGGTCATGTTGGAAGCCGAGCAAGTGGCTCTCAACAGCGGCATCCCGGCGAGCATCGTGCGTTTGACCGGTATTTACGGTCCTGGCCGTGAATGGCTGCTGACCCAGGTGCGCCAAGGCTATCGTGTGGCAATCGATCCGCCTTTATATGGCAACCGGATTCACGCCGATGACGCGGCGGGTTTGCTGGCCTTTTTGCTACGCCATGTTGAGCAGGGCGGCTCGCTGGAAAAAATCTACATCGGTGTCGACGATGTCCCAGCGCCATTGGCGGAGGTGGTGGGCTGGTTGCGCGAGTACCTGGGCGTGACGGAGTGGGCGGATGACGCCAGTGTAAGGCGTGCCGGCAGCAAGCAATGCAGCAACGCCCGGGCCAAGGCGTTGGGTTGGGTACCGACCTACCCGACTTATCGCGAAGGGTATGCGGCGATTCTCAAGGGCTGAAACGCAGTCAAAAAATGTGGGAGCTGGCTTGCCTGCGATGACGGTGGCTCAGTCGAGATAGATGTCGACTGATACTTCGCTATCGCAGGCAAGCCAGCTCCCACATTTGCTTCAGGGTGAGGCTGGTTATTTCTTCTCAAGCAGCCATTGGCGCGGGCCGGGCGTGAACTGCGGCACTTCGTCGGCCAGGGCGGTGTTGATCGCCTGGAAGATTTCCAGCTGCTTGCCTTTGCGCGCGAAGATCCACGGGTTGCCCTGGCCGTTCAATTGCAGCCAGATACTGTCGTAGCCGCCGCTCATGGAGGCGCAGTCGCCAGCCAGGCACAGCGAGTAGCGGTCGACGCCTGGCAGGCCGGCGACCTTGCCGTCGGCCTGGAACTGCACCGTGGAGCCGCTGCCGTTGCCGTCGGTAATCTTCCAGTCGCCGCCCATGTAGGCTGCATACAGCGCCCGCTCGAAGTTGGCACCCAGTGGCGCACCTTCCGGAGCGGGATCCTTGGCGCGGGCGAACAGTTGCTCGGGCTCGTTATCGTTGGCCACTTGCAGCAGTTGTTTGCCTTTGCGCTTGAGTTCAGTGGCGGAGCTGCCGTAGAACTCGACGCTCCAGGCGCCGGATTTATCGCCGAGCAACTTGCCTTCGGCGACTTCAAAGCCGTTGTAGTAGCGCGCCTGCAAAGCCTTGGTGTTGACCTCCCATTCGAGGTTCGGGCCAAAACTCTGCAGCGCTTCACGCAAAGCGCCGCCCTTGGCTGCCGCGTTGATGGCGGCCTGGTTGATCCAGGTGCCACTCACATCCAGGTCGGCGGGGTTGCTGGCGCAGCCGCCGAGCAACAGGGCGAGCGTTGATAAGGCTACAAGCGCTTTGCGCATCATGAAATCCTTCTGAAACGAAGTCGGCGCAGCCTGTTGTGGCTGCGCCGGGTGTTTTATTCGATGACCAGGATCGCGTCCATCTCAACCTGTGCGCCCTTTGGCAGGGCGGCAACGCCGATGGCGGCGCGGGCTGGGTAGGGCTGTTCGAAGTACTTGCCCATGATCTCGTTGACCTTGGCGAAGTGGCTCAGGTCGGTGAGGAAGATGTTGAGCTTGACGATGTCCTTGAACGAACCACCGGCGGCTTCGGCTACGGATTTCAGGTTTTCGAAGACTTGTACGGTTTGTGCTTCGAAGCCTTCAACCAGTTCCATGGTCTTTGGGTCGAGCGGAATCTGGCCGGACATGTAGACGGTGTTGCCCGCCTTGATCGCCTGGGAGTAAGTGCCGATGGCGGCCGGGGCTTTGTCGCTGGTGATAACAGTCTTGGTCATGAGTTGCTCCTTGTAAGAGAGGGGCTATGCACGCATGCGGGTGATACGGATCACTCCGGTCAGGGCGCGCAGTTTCTTGATCACGCGGGCCAGGTGCACGCGGTCGTGCACGCTGACCACCAGCTGGACCACGCTGATGCGGCCATCGCGTTCGTCCATGCTGATTTTTTCGATATTGCCGTCAGCCGCGTTGACGCTGCTGGCCAGCAAGGCGATCAGGCCACGCTGATGTTCCAGCTCTACACGCAGCTCGACGTTGAATTCGCCGGTGACATCCTTGGCCCAGGAAAGCTGGATGCATTTCTCCGGGTTGTGGCGGATTTCGGTGATATTGCGGCAGTTGTCCAGGTGCACCACCATGCCTTTGCCGGCTGACAGGTGGCCGACAATCGGGTCGCCCGGGATCGGCGTACAGCATTTGGCGTAGCTGAGTACCAGGCCTTCGGTGCCGCGAATCGCCAGCGGGCCTTCCGGGCTTGGCAACTGTTCGCCTTCGCCGAGCAAGCGGCGTGCGACTACATAGGCCATGCGGTTGCCCAGGCCGATATCTTCCAGCAGGTCCTCGATGGTTTCCTGGCGGTACTCATGGAGCATCGCTTGCACGCGCTCGGCCGGGATCTTGTCCAGGGCGCTGTCGAAACCGTTGAGGACCTTGTTCAGCAGGCGTTCGCCGAGGCTGATGGATTCGGAGCGGCGTTGCAACTTCAGGGCGTGGCGGATGTGTGTCCGCGCTTTACCGGTAACCACGAAGTTGAGCCAGGCCGGGTTCGGGCGCGCGCCGGGTGCACTGACAATCTCGACCGT
Source organism: Pseudomonas sp. Leaf15 (assembly GCF_001421425.1). NCBI lineage: Bacteria > Pseudomonadati > Pseudomonadota > Gammaproteobacteria > Pseudomonadales > Pseudomonadaceae > Pseudomonas > Pseudomonas sp. Leaf15. The sequence goes on along the minus strand of NZ_LMKI01000033.1, from coordinate 167,064 downwards.
GGAGCCGCTTTGCAGCGGTTCGGACAGCGGCGCGAGGCGACGGTTGATCCGGCAGGCAATGCAGCTGTTGCCGACGTCGGTGTGCACCGCGTAGGCAAAGTCGACCGCCGTGGAGCCTTTGGGCAGCTCCATGATTCGGCCTTTGGGGGTGAACACGTAGACCTCGTCCGGGAACAGGTCGATCTTCACGCTTTCGATAAATTCCAGGGAGTTGCCGGCACGTTGCTGCATTTCCAGCACGCCTTTGACCCACTGGCGAGCACGGGCGTGAGTGCCTTTTGGCTGTTCGTCACCGCTGGACTTGTACAGCCAGTGGGCGGCGATGCCGTTGTTGGCCATCTCTTCCATTTCCCGCGTACGGATCTGGATCTCGATCGGCACCCCGTGCATACCGAACAGCGTGGTATGCAACGACTGATAGCCGTTGGCCTTGGGAATGGCGATGTAGTCCTTGAAGCGTCCCGGCAGGGGTTTGTACAGATTATGTACAGCGCCCAGCACGCGGTAGCAGGTGTCGACCTTGTCGACGATGATCCGGAACGCGTACACGTCCATGATCTCGTTAAAGGCCCGGCGCTTGCCGCGCATCTTCTTGTAGATGCCGTAGATGTGCTTTTGCCGGCCGCTGACTTCGCCTTCAATCTCGTCGATCGCCAGGCAGTGGCTCAGCGACTCTTCGATCTTGTTGACGATTTCCTTGCGGTTGCCCCGTGCGCGCTTGACCGCCTGGTAGATGCGCGCCGAGCGCATCGGGTGCATGGCCTTGAAGCCGAGGTCTTCGAATTCGATACGAATGGCATGCATGCCCAGCCGATTGGCGATGGGCGCGTAGATTTCCAGGGTTTCCTTGGCGATGCGCCGGCGTTTTTCACCGGACAGCACTTCCAGCGTGCGCATGTTGTGCAGCCGGTCGGCCAGCTTGACCAGAATCACACGGATATCCCGCGCCATGGCCATGGCCATTTTCTGGAAGTTTTCTGCCTGGGCTTCGGCCTTGGTCTCGAAGTTCATCTGGGTCAGTTTGCTGACCCCGTCGACCAGTTCGGCCACGGTTTCACCAAATTGCGCGCTGAGCGCTTCCTTGGCGATGCCGGTGTCTTCGATCACGTCATGCAGCATCGCGGCCATAAGGCTCTGATGGTCCATGTGCATGTCGGCAAGAATATTTGCCACCGCAAGAGGATGGGTGACATACGCCTCACCGCTTCGGCGGCGTTGGCCGTCGTGGGCTTGTTCGGCGTAGAAATACGCTCGGCGGACCAGGTTGACCTGGTCTGGGCCGAGGTAGGCCGATAAGCGATCGGCGAGGGCGTCTATGCTCGGCAAAGTATGAACTCCTGCCGTTGGCTGTGACCCCGCGCCGTGCTACGTCGACCAGGCATAGGCTTAGACGGCCTCGTTGGACTCGTCCTCGAACGCTGCAAACAGCGGTTCGTCTTCAACGATTTCAGCGTTGGCGATGAACTCGTAGCTCATCAGGCCTTCAGCGATTTCACGCAGGGCTACAACGGTAGGCTTGTCGTTTTCCCACTGGACCAGGGGCTCTTTGCCGCCGGTGGCCAGTTGACGGGCACGCTTGGTAGAGAGCATGACCAGCTCAAAGCGGTTATCCACGTGTTCTAGGCAGTCTTCAACGGTTACGCGGGCCATGGTATTCCTCGGAGCGAATGCAAGATGCGCGCTGCCCGGTTGGGCGAGCGGACTAAACAGTTTAAAAAATCACCAGCGTTTAGGGAAGCGCTGATTTTCCACGCGCCCTCGCAAAACCGCTACAAGTGCCAATGTAAAGCCCTTGCAGCGGTTTTGGGAAGAGCCAATCAACCGAGCAGTTCGGCGAGTAATTTGCCAAAACGCTGCTGCTGACGCTTTTGCTGCAGCTGATTGGTGCGGAAAATCGCCTTCAAATCATCCAGTGCGTGGGCAAAATCGTCATTGATGATCAGGTAGTCATAGTCGACGTAGTGGCTCATTTCGCTGACGGCTTCACGCATGCGACCTTCGATGATCTCATCGCTGTCCTGGCCACGGTTGGTCAGGCGCTGGTGCAGCGCTTCCAAAGACGGCGGCAGGATGAAGATCGAACGCGCCTTGGGCATCAACTGGCGCACTTGTTCGGCGCCCTGCCAGTCGATTTCCAGGATCAGGTCGTGGCCTTCGTCCAGCGTCTGCTGCAGGTGGCTTTGCGAGGTGCCATAAAGGTTGCCGAACACTTCGGCGCGTTCCAGGAAGTCGCCGTGTTCGATCATCTTGACGAACTCGGTACGCTCGACGAAGTGATAGTGCACGCCGTTCACTTCACCGGGGCGCATGGCGCGGGTGGTGTGCGAGACCGAGATGCGGATGTGCGCGTCGGCGTCGGTCAAGGCTTTGACCAGGCTGCTCTTGCCCGCGCCCGAAGGGGCGGAAATGATGTAAAGGGTGCCGGTGCTGTGGGTCATGAAAGTTGCCTTACTCAATATTTTGTACTTGTTCGCGCATCTGCTCGATCAACACTTTGAGGTTGACCGCAGCCGTGGTGCTGCGCGGATCAAACGCCTTGGAGCCCAGTGTATTGGCTTCGCGGTTGAGTTCCTGCATCAGGAAGTCCAGGCGCCGACCGGCGGCACCCGCTGACTTGAGTACGCGGCGCACTTCAAGGATGTGGGTGCTCAGGCGGTCGAGTTCTTCGGCCACGTCGCTTTTTTGCGCCAGCAGCACCATTTCCTGCTCCAGGCGCACGGGGTCGAGGTCGGCCTTCATGTCAGTGAAGCGGTCCAGGACCTTTTGGCGCTGGGTGGCGAGCATCTGCGGCACCAGCTCGCGCAGGGTGACCACGTCTTCTTCGATCGAAGTCAGGCGCTCATTGATCAGGCGGGCCAGTTCGGCGCCTTCGCGCTCACGGCCGGCCTTGAGCTCTTTCAATCCCTGGGTGAACAGCGCGAGGGCTTCGGCGTTCAGGGCTTGCGGGTCGGTGGCGTCGGCCACCAGCACGCCGGGCCAGGCCAGCACTTCCAGCGGGTTCAGCGCAGCAGGTTGTTTGATCAGGCCGGCGATGGTTTCGGCGGCGGCTACCAGCTGCGCGGCGCGGTCACGGTCGACCTGCAGCGGCTTGCCGGTGGTTTCTTCGGTAAAGCGCAGAGTGCATTCCAGCTTGCCCCGCGAGATACCCTGGCGCAACGCTTCACGCACGGCGCCTTCGAGGTCGCGGAACGACTCCGGCAGGCGCAGGTGCGGCTCCAGGTAACGGCTGTTGACCGAGCGCAGTTCCCAGCTCAGGGTGCCCTGGACGCCGGCTTTTTCGACGCGGGCGAAGGCGGTCATGCTGTGCACCATGGAAGTACCTCTCGATGCAGTCCCGCAAAGCGGGCTGATGAGTAAATTGAAGCCGACAGGCTGCGAAGGCGCAGGATTGTAGCGCAGTGGGGCGAGCGCGCCCAAACAATGGGCAATAGTCTGAACATTCGTAACCGAATTTTTTAGAAGTGCCCCGAAACGGTTCGCGGCTCTATAATGCTCGGCAGTTTTTCGTCCTTCGTACAGGTATCCCCTATGAAACGTCCAAGTGGTCGCGCTGCCGATCAGCTCCGCTCGATCCGCATCACCCGCAACTACACCAAACACGCCGAGGGATCTGTACTGGTCGAGTTTGGCGATACCAAGGTGATTTGCACCGTCAGCGTCGAAAACGGCGTGCCGCGTTTCCTCAAGGGTCAGGGCCAGGGTTGGTTGACTGCCGAATACGGCATGCTGCCGCGCGCCACCGGCGAGCGTAACCAGCGTGAAGCCAGCCGTGGCAAGCAAGGCGGCCGCACCCTCGAAATCCAGCGCCTTATCGGCCGCTCGCTGCGCGCCGCCCTGGACATGTCCAAGCTGGGCGACGTGACTCTGTACGTCGACTGCGACGTAATCCAGGCGGACGGCGGCACCCGCACCGCTTCCATCACCGGCGCCATGGTGGCCCTGGTTGATGCGCTTAAAGTGATCAAGAAGCGCGGCGGCCTCAAAGGCGGCGACCCGCTCAAGCAGATGATCGCTGCCGTGTCGGTTGGCATGTATCAGGGCGAGCCTGTGCTGGACCTGGACTACCTGGAAGACTCGGCTGCCGAGACCGACCTGAACGTGGTGATGACCAGCACCGGAGGTTTCATCGAAGTACAGGGCACCGCTGAAGGCGCGCCATTCCAGCCGGCCGACCTGAACGCCATGCTCGCCCTGGCCCAGAAAGGCATGACCGAAATCTTCGAACTGCAGAACGCCGCCCTGGCCGACTGAGCCCGCCTCAAGGAGAAGCGCCATGAATGACAGCCAGATGCCCGTACCTACGCCTTCCTACGAAGTGCGCCAGGGAGCCATGTTGTGTCATCTCGCGGCGTTTCTGGGGTTTGTGTTTCCCTTCGGCAGTGTCGTGGGGCCGCTGATCCTGTGGCAGATGAAGAAGGAAGTGGACCCGTTCATTGATGATCAGGGCAAGGAAGCCCTGAACTTCCAGATCACCGTGGCCATCGCCTGGATGGTGTGCATCGTGCTGGCCTTCGCGGTGATCGGGTTTTTCCTGATGGTCGCCCTGGCCATTGCCACGGTGGTGCTGACGATCATCGGCAGCATCAAGGCCAACAAGGGGATTGCCTATCGCTACCCCTTGACCTGGCGAGTGGTCAAATAATGAGCAGGCACAAAAAAACCGACAGCGATGTCGGTTTTTTTGTGCCTGGAAAAAGACCTTAGATGGTCAGTGTCCAGTCGTAGTCCACGATCAGCGGCGCATGCTGCGAGAAGCGCGGCTGGCGCGGCAGGCGTGCGCTGCGAACGAACCGGCGCAGACCCGGCGTCAGCAACTGGTAGTCGAAACGCCAGCCCAGGTTGAGCATTTCGGCCTGTTCGTTATCCGGCCACCAGCTGTACTGGTCGCCTTCACGGCTGACTTCGCGCAGGGCATCCACATAGCCCATGTTGCCGACAATCTCGTCCATCCAGGCGCGTTCCGGCGCCAGGAAACCCGGGGATTGCTGGCTGTCGCGCCAGTTCTTGATATCCAGCTTCTGTTGCGCCACGTACAGCGAGCCACAGTAAATGTACTCGCGACGTTTGCGTCGCTGTTTATCCAGATAACGGGCGAAATCGTCCATTAGCTTGAACTTCTGGTTCAAGTCTTCATCGCCGTTCTGCCCCGAAGGGAGCAGCAAGGTCGCGATGCTGACCTTGTCGAAATCGGCTTGCAGGTAGCGCCCGTAGCGGTCGGCTGTCTCGAAGCCGAGGCCGCTGATGACCGCCTTGGGTTGCAACCGTGAGTACAGAGCCACGCCACCTTGGGCAGGGACTTCGGCATCACAGGCATAAAGGAAGTAGCCATCCAGTTGGAAGGCTGGGTCGTCCAGTTCAAAGGCGGAGGCGCGGGTGTCCTGCAGGCAGATGACGTCGGCATTCTGTGCTTGCAGCCAACTGAGCAAACCACGCTCGACTGCAGCCTGAATACCATTGACGTTCACACTGATGATCCGCATAAATGGCCCCAAAAATCGCGTGCGTGTATGATACACGCCGTCTACCTAATTAGCTAAATCCGTGGTATCTGAGGCTTTTTTCATGCAGGCGTATCAACGCGATTTCATTCGTTTTGCCATCGATCGCGGCGTTTTACGCTTCGGTGAGTTCACCTTGAAGTCCGGGCGCACCAGCCCTTACTTCTTCAATGCAGGCTTGTTCAACTCGGGTTCGGCCCTGGCTCAGCTGGGTCGTTTCTACGCGGCTGCCATCGTCGACAGCGGTATTTCCTTCGACGTGCTGTTTGGCCCAGCCTACAAGGGCATCCCTTTGGCGGCTGCGACCGCCGTGGCCCTGGCTGAACATCATGAGCTGGATTTGCCATGGTGCTTCAACCGCAAAGAGGCCAAGGCCCATGGCGAAGGCGGCAGCCTGGTCGGTGCCCCGCTCAAGGGCGACGTGCTGATCATTGATGACGTGATCACCGCCGGCACCGCCATCCGTGAAGTGATGCAGATCATCGCTTCCCAGGACGGCGCCAAGGCCGCCGGTGTGCTGATCGCGCTGAACCGCCAGGAGCGCGGCAACGGTGAGTTGTCGGCAATCCAGGAAGTGGAGCGTGATTTCGGTCTTCCGGTGGTGAGCATCGTGTCGCTGAACCAGGTGCTGCAATACCTGGAAGATGACGCGCAGCTCAAGCAGCATTTGCCGGCGGTGCGCGCGTACCGCGAGCAGTTCGGCGTCTGACACGCTAGTCCGTGTGGGAGCGGGCTTGTGTGGGAGCGGGCTTGCCCGCGATAGCGGTGTGTCAGGCGGCGCATTTTTTGAATGTGCCGCTGTCATCGCAGGCAAGCCAGCTCCCACATTGGAACTGTGCAAACAAAAAAGGCCCCGCTCAATTGGATTGAGCGGGGCCTTTTGTTTCCAGCGTTTAAGGACGCTTGCGGTTACTGATCAGCGTGCCCACACCGGTATCGGTGAAGATTTCCAGCAGGATCGCATTCGGCACGCGGCCATCCAGGATCAGCGAGCTGCCAACGCCGCCTTGCACGGCTTCCAGCGCGCAGCGGATCTTCGGCAGCATGCCGCCGTAGATGGTGCCATCGGCGATCAGTTCGTCCACTTGTTGAGTGGTCAAACCGGTCAACACCTTGCCTTCCTTGTCCATCAGGCCGGCGATGTTGGTCAGCAGCATCAGCTTCTCGGCTTTCAGTGCTTCAGCCACTTTGCCGGCGACCAGGTCGGCGTTGATGTTGTAGGACTCACCGTTGGCGCCCACGCCGATGGGCGCGATCACCGGAATGAAATCGCCCTTGACCAACAGGTTCAGCAAGTCGGTATTGATGCCGATTACCTCGCCTACCTGGCCGATGTCGATGATTTCCGGCTGGGTCATTTCCGGCGTCTGGCGGGTCACCGTCAGTTTTTTCGCGCGGATCAGCTCCGCGTCCTTGCCGGTCAGGCCGATGGCGCTGCCACCGTGGCGGTTGATCAGGTTGACGATGTCCTTGTTGACCTGGCCACCCAGGACCATTTCCACCACGTCCATGGTTTGCGCGTCAGTGACGCGCATGCCATCGATGAAGTGGCTCTCGATCGACAAGCGCTTGAGCAGATCGCCGATTTGCGGGCCGCCACCATGGACGACCACCGGGTTGATCCCCACGGCTTTCATCAACACGATGTCGCGGGCAAAACCGGTTTTCAGCTCGTCGCTTTCCATGGCATTGCCGCCGTACTTGATCACCAGCGTCTTGCCGACGTAGCGTCGAATGTAAGGCAACGCTTCGGACAGGACCTTGGCAGTATTGGCAGCGGCTTCGCGTTCGAGGGTCATTCAGGGCTCCGGTAAAAAATCAGAACGGTAATTGGAGATCAGGGGCAACACGTTTCAACTGGGCGTGGAACACGTCCTTGATGCGCTGCAACTCAGCCTCGGTATCCGCCTCGAAACGCAGGACCAGCACCGGCGTGGTGTTGGACGCGCGAACCAGGCCCCAGCCTTTGGCGTAATCGACTCGCACACCATCAATGGTGGTCAGGTTGGCGCCTTCGCCCCATTGCGCATCGTGCAGTGCGTCAATGATGCTGAATTTGCTCTCCTCGGTCACATGTATATTGATCTCTGGCGTAGAAATATCGTTCGGGAAGGTCTGAAACAGCTCTTGCGCCGTGGATTTTTCCTTGCTGAGGATCTCCAGCAGACGGGCGGCGCTGTAAATGCCGTCGTCGAAACCGAACCAGCGCTCTTTGAAGAACACGTGGCCGCTCATTTCACCGGCCAACAGTGCGCCGGTTTCCTTCATTTTCTTTTTGATCAACGAATGACCGGTCTTCCACATTAGCGGGCGACCGCCATATTCCTTGATCAACGGCGTGAGGCGGCGGGTGCACTTCACGTCGAAGATGATTTCGGCGTTGGCGTTGCGCGCCACCACGTCACGGGCAAACAGCATCAGCAGGCGGTCGGCGAACACGTTTTCGCCGGTGTTGGTCACCACGCCAACTCGGTCGCCGTCACCGTCGAAAGCCAGGCCCACGTCGGCACCGGTTTCCTTGACCTTGGCGATCAAGTCCACCAGGTTTTCAGGCTTGCCTGGGTCCGGGTGATGGTTGGGGAAGTTGCCGTCGACGTCGCAGAACAGCGGGATCACTTCACAGTTGAGGGCTTCGAGCAGTTGCGGAGCGATCACGCCAGCCGCGCCGTTGCCGCAGTCCACCACCACTTTCAGGCGGCGCGCGAGTTTGACGTCGCCGGTGATCTGGTCAGAGTAGCGCTGCAGAATGTCGACTTTGGTGACACTGCCTTTGCCGCTGGTCAGGTCGTTGGTCTTGAGGCGATCGTGCAGGGCCTGGATCTGTTCGTTGGCCAGGGTGTCACCGGCGATCACGATCTTGAAGCCGTTGTAGTCCGACGGGTTATGGCTGCCGGTGAGCATCACCCCGGACTTGCCGGCCAGTACGTTGGCCGCGTAGTACAGCGCCGGTGTCGGCACCAGGCCGACGTCGCTGACGTGGCAACCGCTGTCGGCGAGGCCCTGGATCAGTTGTTCCACCAGCTCCGGGCCGGACAAGCGGCCATCACGGCCTACCGAGACATTTGGCTCGCCCTGGGCCAGGCTCTGGGCACCGATGGCGCGGCCGATCCAGTAGGCGGTTTCGGCGGTCAGGGTCTTTGGCACGACGCCACGAATGTCGTAGGCGCGGAAGATGCTGTCGGGGAATGTCGGGGCTACTCGGGCTGCGGTACTCATCGCGGGGGTGAACTCCATCTGAAGGGGGCAAAGCTGGCCTTAAAGTGGCTGACCGGCAGGCTCAAACTGAAGGGTATGACGGTGTTTTCGGCAGAGAGTTCGTGGTGCAAAAATGCCATCGGCGTGCCGAAGCAGTTTGGGGGAACGCGTAATACATTGATTTCATTATGGAAATCTCGCTGAATAAATCCGCACATTCTTCATCCTGAATAGCCATGCGGTGGCGTCTTGCCGGACAAATGCGTCCGGCAAGGTTCAGCTTAGTCAGTGGCTGCCGGAATGCCCAAAACCACCTGCGCCGCGCTGAGTTTCGTCGAACTCCTGCACCAGTTCGAAGTGTGCCTGTACCACCGGTACCAGCACCAACTGGGCGATGCGCTCGCCGACGGCGATGTTGAACGCGGTGTTGCCACGGTTCCAGCACGACACCATCAATTCGCCCTGATAGTCCGAATCGATCAGGCCTACGAGGTTGCCCAGCACGATGCCATGTTTGTGGCCCAGGCCAGAGCGCGGCAGGATCAATGCCGCCAGGCCTGGGTCGCCGACGTAGATCGACAGGCCGGTAGGAATCAGGATTGTCTGGCCCGGCTCAAGCACGGTGTCTTGCTTGAGCATGGCGCGCAGGTCCAGGCCGGCGGAGCCTGGAGTGGCATAAGCCGGCAGAGGAAATTCGTTGCCGATGCGGGGGTCGAGGATCTTGGCTTGCAAAGCGTGCATGTAAATTAAACCTGGTTCAGCCGTTGGGCGATAAATGAGATCAGTTGACGGGCAATCTTGCCCTTGCTGGTCTGGGCGAAAAGGGTGGCGTGCAGCTCACGGTCGATCACGCTGCAGGCGTTTTCCTCGCTGTTGAAGCCGATGCTCGGGTTGGCGACATCATTGGCAACGATCAAGTCGAGGTTTTTGTCTTTCAACTTGCGTGCGGCGTAGTCCAGCAAGTGCTCGGTTTCGGCGGCGAAACCGACGCTGAATGGGCGGTCCGGGCGCGTGGCGATGGTGGCCAGGATGTCCGGGTTGCGCACCATTTGCAGGAGCAGGCCGTCGCCGCTTGTAGGGTCTTTCTTAAGCTTTTGCGGGGCGACAACTTCCGGGCGGTAGTCTGCAACCGCTGCCGAGGCGATAAACAGGTCGCAGGGAATGGCCGCTTCACAGGCCGCCAGCATGTCCCGGGCGCTGACTACGTCGATTCGCGTGACGCGATCGGGTGTTGGCAAGTGCACCGGGCCGGTGATCAGAGTGACGCGTGCGCCTGCCTCGACCGCAGCTTCCGCCAAGGCAAAGCCCATTTTTCCTGAGCTATGGTTGGTGATGTAACGCACCGGGTCGATGTTTTCCTGGGTCGGGCCGGCGGTAATCAGCACATGTTTGCCCGTGAGAGCCAGGTGCTGAAAGCACTCGGCGGCGCACAGCGCGAGGTCGGTGGCTTCCAGCATGCGGCCCATGCCCACGTCGCCGCAGGCCTGGCTGCCCGAAGCCGGGCCAAATACTTTAAGGCCACGGCTTTGCAGGAGTTGGGTGTTGGCCTGGGTGGCCGGGTCGCGCCACATGGCCTGGTTCATGGCCGGTGCGATGGCGACGGTGGCGTCGGTGGCCAGTACCAGAGTGGTCAGCAGGTCGTCGGCAATGCCTTGGGCCAGGCGGGCGATCAGGTCGGCCGTGGCCGGGGCGATCAACACCAGGTCGGCCCATTTGGCCAGCTCGATGTGGCCCATGGCGGCTTCGGCCGCCGGGTCCAGCAGGTCCAGGTGAACCGGGTGGCCAGACAGGGCCTGCATGGTCAGCGGGGTGATGAACTCACTGCCACCACGGGTCATGACCACGCGCACTTCGGCGCCCTGGTCCAGGAGCCTGCGAACCAGTTCTGCGCTCTTGTAGGCGGCAATGCCGCCGCCGACGCCGAGAACGATGCGTTTCCGATACAGACGCTGCATTGGTTTGCCTTTCCAGTTCAGTGATGCCAGTTCAGTGACGCCTGCGATGCCCCCTCCCCAGGGGAAATCACATGCAAAAAAGAGGGCTTAAGATAACACAGCGACCGCCAGGCAACAGCGGCGCGCGTGCAGAGGGAGGTGGGATGAGTATTCGCGATTGGCCTGTGGCGGAACGTCCACGGGAGAAGCTTTTGGAATGGGGCGCGGCGAGTCTGTCGGATGCCGAGTTGTTGGCGATCTTCCTGCGTACCGGGGTTTCCGGCAGAAGCGCAGTCGACCTGGCCCGCCATCTATTGGCGCAATTCGGTGGCCTGCGCCCGCTGTTGGAGGCCAGCCAGACGCTGTTCAGCCAGCACTTGGGGCTGGGGCCGGCGAAATTTGCCCAGTTGCAGGCGGTGCTGGAAATGTCTCGGCGGCATATGGCCGAACGCTTGCGTGACGACTCGGTATTGGAAAGCCCGCTGGCCGTACGTGAGTACCTCAAGGCGTTGCTGCGCCACGAGCCCCACGAGATATTCGGCTGCCTGTTTCTTGACTCAAAGCACCGGGTGCTGGGCTTTGAGGCGCTGTTTGAGGGCACCATCGACACGGCCATCGTTTATCCGCGACAAGTGGTCAAGCGCGCACTCGCTTACAACGCGGCGGCGCTGATCCTGTGCCATAACCATCCCTCCGGGAGCGTCGAGCCGAGTGCGGCTGATCGAAAATTAACCAAAATATTGCAGAAGGCTTTGGAATCGGTGGATGTGCGGGTGCTCGACCACATTATCGTGGGCGATGGCGACCCGCTGTCGATGGCGGAATACGGATGGTTATAGCCCCGCCCATTGGGGCGGGGCCGGTTCTCAAGGCTTGACGCTGACCTTGGAGAAGTCCTGGCGCCCAAATGGGCTCACCTGATAGCCATTGATATTCTTGCGTGCCAGAGCGAACGCAGTGGGGTGCGCCAATGGCAGCCACAGGGCCTGCTGCTGAATCTGCGCCTGGGCCTGTTGGTAGAGCTTGCTGCGCACACCTTGTTCACTGGTGGTCTTGCCGGCGCTGATCAGCTTGTCCAGGGTCGGGTCGCAGTAGCGGGCGAAGTTGGTGCCGGATTTTACCGCCGCGCACGAGAACTGCGGGGTGAGGAAGTTATCCGGGTCGCCGTTGTCACCGGCCCAGCCCATAAACAACAGGTCATGTTCGCCGGCTTTGGCGCGGCGGATCAGTTCGCCCCACTCGATCACGCGAATCTCGGCCTGGATGCCGACCTTGGCCAGGTCTGCTTGCAGCAACTGAGCGCCGAGGTTGGGGTTGGGGTTCAGCAGGCTGCCGGTGGGGCGAGTCCAGATCGTGGTCTTGAAGCCATTCTTGAGTCCGGCTCTTTCCAGCAGCGTTTTGGCCTTGGCGATGTCCTGTGGATAACCCGGCAAGTCCTTGGCGTAGCTCCAGGTATTGGGTGGGTAAATGCCATTGGCCGCTTCGGCGGTGCCTTCAAATACGGCCTTGAGGTAGCTGCCTTTGTCGAAAGCCAGGTTGATCGCCTGGCGCACTTCGGGCTTGTCCAGCGGCGGGTGCTGGCTGTTGATCGCGACGAATGCGGTCATGAAGGCCGGGGTTTTTTCTACTTTGAGCGCGGGATCTTTCTCGGCTTCACCCACATCCAGCGGCTTTGGCGACAGGGCGATCTGGCATTCATCGCGGTGCAGCTTTTGCAGGCGCACGTTGGCATCCGGGGTGATGGCGAAGATCAAGTTATCCACAGCCGGTTTGCCGGCAAAGTAATCCGGGTTGGCTTTATAGCGGACCACGGCGTCTTTCTGGAACCGCACAAACACGAACGGGCCGGTGCCGATGGGCTGGCTGTTGAGTTTTTCGGGCGTGCCGGCCTTGAGCAGCTTGTCGGCGTATTCGGCCGGGTAGATCGAGGCAAAACCCATGCTCAACGCGGCGAGGAAGGTGGAATCGGCGTGATCAAGGGTGAAGCGCACGGTCAATGGGTCGAGGGCGTCGATCTTCTTGACCAGTGTGGGCAATTGCAGCGACTGCGCATGGGGGAAGCCGCTCTGGGCGATCTTGTGCCATGGGTTGGCCGGGTCAAGCATGCGTTCAAAACTGAAGCGCACGTCTTCCGCCGTCAGGGTGCGGCTCGGGGTGAAATACTCGGTACGGTGGAATTTCACGTCAGGGTGCAGCTTGAAGGTGTACACCAGGCCGTCCGGCGACACTTCCCAGCTGTCCGCCAGGCTCGGCACCAGTTTGCCGGCGGTGGCGTCGTAGTCCACCAGGCGGTTCATCAGCACGTCGGCCGAGGCATTGGTGGTGGTCAGCGAGTTGTACTGCACCACATCGAACCCTTCGGGGCTGGCCTCGGTGCAAACGCTCAAATTAGTGGCCGCAGAGGCCAGCGGCGCGATAAATAGAGGGGCGAGCAATAGGGGTAGGGCAGCGAGGCGCATATTCGGTTTCCTTTGCAGATCGAAGGCCCATCTGCGAGTGCAGTCTGGAAAAAGCCTACCGTAGTGGTCTGATTGATAAATGACTAGCCCATTTTTGCCTGTGCTTTTGGCGCAAATGCTGTTTTGATGGCGCCTCAGCGCGTTTCGTCTTGTGCTTTTGTGTGCCGGCGGGCGCGGTAAATCATTCTGTGCGACGAGTGGTCGGCTGTTGCAGCGGCCCCTCCTGGCAACGGTTCGGGCATCTATTGCCAAGATTTACGCCGGTAAAAACACACGGGCTGTTGTTGCATCAGGGTCTTTCTGGTATAAAGCAGCGCTCTTTTCTAGGGGCCCGGTTCCTTCACTGTAGGTGTAGCCGGTAAGACCCTTAAAGAAACGCGGCGCCTGGCGCCAAATGACTGAGAGATTAAGCGGCCAACCCATGCCGGGTTGGGCATGTGGTTTTAGAGGGCTGAGGCATGTCGAGAGTCTGTCAAGTTACCGGTAAGGGTCCGGTGACTGGGAATAACATTTCCCACGCAAATAACAAAACCCGTCGTCGTTTCCTGCCGAACCTGCAGCATCACCGCTTCTGGGTTGAAGAAGAGAAACGTTTTGTTCGCCTGCGTGTATCTGCCAAAGGCATGCGTATCATCGACAAGCGTGGCATCACTGTCGTGCTGGCCGAAATCCGCGCCGCTGGCAAGATTTAAGGAGCTTTATCATGCGTGAATTGATTCGAATGATCTCTAGCGCCGGTACTGGTCACTTCTACACTACCGACAAGAACAAGCGTACTACCCCGGACAAGCTCGAAAAGAAAATGTTCGACCCGCGCGTTCGCAAGCACGTGATCTACAAAGAAGGCAAAATCAAGTAATTGATTTTCTTCCTTGTGAAAAAAAGCCCGTCTCTCACGAGACGGGCTTTTTTTTGCCTGAAATGTGCTGATCAGGCTTTCTGCTCGAACACTACGTAGATCTTGCGGCACGGCTCCAGCACTTCCCAGGTGCCGCTGAACCCGGCGGGGATCACGAAGCGGTCGCCGGCACGCAAGGTCTTGGCATTGCCATCGGCATCACGCAGTACCGAAACCCCCTGCACAATCTCGCAATACTCATGCTCGCTGTAATTGACCTTCCACTGCCCGACTTCACCTTCCCACACGCCGGCGCTCATCTGGCCGCACGGGCTGTTGTAGTGGTTATAAATGGTTTGATCGGGGTCGCCCTTGAGAATTTTTTCGGCGGCCGGGCGGTAGCGGTCCGGGGCGGTGTTGGCTTGGCTGAAGTCGACGATATCCTGGATGCTCATGTGCGTGTCCCGTCTGGCCTGCGGTTGGAGAGCCCAAAGTCTATGTTTATTAAAATGAACATCGCAAGGGCGTTTACCGCCCTTATGTCAAATATATTGAAACACCCCCAGCCGCTGGTTTAGGGTGGCAGCTGCCTTGAGCCGAACAGCAGGCTGGCCGGGCAAGAATTCTTTGAGGCTGCCGGGGGACATCACCTGGCCCTTGTATTCAATAAGAGGAGGACACTCGCATGACCACCCTGACCCGTGCCGATTGGGAACAACGCGCCAAGGATCTGAAGATCGAAGGCCGCGCCTACATCAATGGTGAGTACACCGCTGCTGTTTCCGGTGACACGTTCGAATGCATCAGCCCGGTCGATGGCCGCTTGCTGGCCACCGTTGCCAGCTGTGACGTCGCCGACGCCCAGCGCGCTGTCGAAAACGCCCGCGCGACGTTCAATTCCGGTGTCTGGTCGCGCCTGGCGCCGGCCAAGCGCAAAGCCGTCATGATCCGTTTCGCCGCGCTGCTCAACGCCAATGCCGAAGAGCTGGCGCTGCTCGAAACCCTGGACATGGGCAAGCCGATTTCCGACTCCCTGGGAATTGACGTGCCGGGCGCCGCCAACGCCCTTAGCTGGAGCGGCGAGGCGATCGACAAGATCTACGACGAAGTCGCCGCCACCCCGCACAACCAGTTGGGCCTGGTGACCCGCGAGCCGGTCGGCGTAGTGGGTGCCATCGTGCCGTGGAACTTCCCGCTGATGATGGCGTGCTGGAAACTCGGCCCTGCGCTGTCTACCGGTAACTCGGTGATCCTCAAGCCGTCGGAAAAATCCCCACTGACGGCCATCCGCATCGCGGCCCTGGCGGTTGAAGCCGGCATTCCAAAAGGCGTGTTGAACGTGCTGCCGGGCTACGGTCACACCGTCGGCAACGCGCTGGCGCTGCACATGGATGTCGACACCCTGGTGTTTACCGGTTCCACAAAAATCGCCAAGCAACTGTTGATCCGCTCCGGCGAGTCGAACATGAAGCGCGTATGGCTGGAAGCGGGCGGCAAGAGCCCGAATATCGTGTTTGCCGATGCGCCAGACCTGCAAGCCGCCGCCGAATCCGCCGCTGGTGCCATCGCCTTCAACCAGGGCGAAGTCTGCACCGCCGGCTCGCGCCTGCTGGTCGAGCGCTCCATTAAGGATAAATTCCTGCCGCTGGTGATCGAGGCTCTGAAGGGCTGGAAGCCAGGCAACCCGCTGGACCCGGCGACCAACGTCGGTGCCCTGGTGGACACCCAGCAGATGAACACCGTGCTGTCGTACATCGAAGCAGGCCATGCCGACGGCGCCAAGCTGGTGGCGGGCGGCAAGCGCACCCTGCAAGAAACCGGTGGCACCTATGTGGAGCCGACGATTTTCGACGGCGTGACCAACGCCATGAAGATCGCCCAGGAAGAGATCTTCGGCCCAGTGCTGTCGGTGATCACATTCGACAGCGCCGAAGAGGCGGTCGCCATTGCCAACGACACCATTTATGGCCTGGCCGCAGCCGTGTGGACCGCTGATATTTCCAAGGCGCACCTGACTGCCAAGGCCTTGCGCGCCGGTAGCGTGTGGGTCAACCAATACGATGGCGGTGACATGACCGCGCCGTTTGGTGGTTTCAAACAGTCGGGTAACGGTCGCGACAAGTCGCTGCACGCGTTCGACAAGTACACCGAGCTGAAATCGACCTGGATCAAGCTTTAAGCAACACCGCAGGTCAAATGTGGGAGCCGGTTTGTGTGGGAGCTGGCTTGCCTGCGATAGCATCAACTCGGTGTAACAGATAAACCGAGGTGTCTGCATCGCGGGCAAGCCCGGCTCCCACACAAGCCCGCTCCCACAGTGTTTTGTGTGATCTTGATAATTATCCACAGGAGCGTGGAAATGCGTTGGGCGACTTATTTCGCCGTGCTGGCCTCTGTCCTCAGCGTCGGCCTGGCCCTGGGCGTCAGCATGCCGCTGGTGTCCCTGCGTCTCGAAGGCTGGGGCTATGGCAGCTTCGCCATTGGCGTGATGGCTGCCATGCCGGCTTTTGGCGTACTGCTCGGCGCGAAGGTCTCCAGCCGGATGGCCTCGTGGCTGGGCACCGCCAACCTGATGCGCCTGTGCCTATGGGCCGGTGCCATCTCCATCGGCTTACTGGCAATACTGCCCAGCTACCCGGTGTGGCTGGTGCTGCGGCTGATGATCGGCGTGATCCTGACCATCGTGTTTATCCTGGGTGAAAGCTGGATCAACCAGTTGGTGGTCGAGCAATGGCGTGGCCGCCTGGTGGCGCTGTACGGCTGCAGCTATGCCTTAAGCCAATTGTCGGGCCCGCTGCTGCTGGGCGTACTCGGCACTGACCATGACTATGGCTTCTGGGTGGGCGTTGGCTTGTTGGTGGTCGCGCCGCTGTTGCTGCTGGGGCGTTCCGGCGCTCCAACCGCCGAGTCCTTCAGCGTGACCTTCAGTGACCTGTGGCGCTTCTGCCTGACTTTGCCGGCAATTGCCTGGGCGGTGGCCTTGTTCGCGGCTTTCGAGGCGATGATTCTGACGCTGCTGCCGGTGTATTGCCTGCAGCAGGGTTTCACCGCCGAGATTGCCTTGGCCATGGTCAGCACCGTGGTGGTCGGTGATGCGCTGTTGCAATTGCCCATTGGCGCTTTGGCCGACTACCTGCCACGCCGTACCTTGTTCCTGAGCTGCGCGGTGTTGTTGCTGGCCTCAAGCCTGGCGATTCCATTGCTGCTGCATACGCAGTTGATCTGGCCGGTGTGGGTGATCTTTGGTGCCAGCGCCGGTGGGTTGTTTACCTTGTCGCTGATCCTGATCGGTGAGCGTTATCGCGACGACGCGCTGGTGCGCGCCAATGCCCACGTGGCGCAGCTGTGGGGCATCGGTTGCCTGATCGGGCCGCTGGTAGCTGGGGCGGGCAGCCAATGGATCAGCGGGCATGCGCTGCCGTTGCTGATGGCGGCCGGGGCGCTGGGGCTGGTGGTGTTGCTGCTGCGCCAGGGCGCATTCGGCGCCGTACAGCCTGCCTGAGCATTTGAAATGCAATCAACTGTGGGAGCTGGCTTGCCTGCGATAGCGGTGTGTCAGCTTGCCCAAATGGCGCCTGACACTCCGCTATCGCGGGCAAGCCCGGCTCCCACAGTTGACCCTGTTGTTCTTACAGCATGCGTTCCAGGCCAACACTGGTGGCGAACCACGCATTAAACCTGCGCCACCAACTGCCCGGTTCCCGTGTCAGGGTGTGCAATTGGCCGTTATCCTCGGTCACCCACACCACCTGGCCATCCTGCAGTTTCGCCTCATAGCTCAACGCCGGCGCCATGCCTTGCAGCGCCAGGTTGCGCACGTGTTCCGCCAGCTCGGGGCTGTCCACCAGCACCCCGACTTCGGTGTTCCACAGCACCGAGCGTGGGTCGAAGTTGAACGAGCCGATAAACGACTTTTGCCGATCAAAGATCATCGCCTTGCTGTGCAGGCTGGAGTCCGAGCCGTGGAAGGCGCCTCGGCGAAACAGGTGCGGGCCACTGCCACCGCCCGCATCGCCCGGTTGGCGGCGCAGCTCGTAGAGTTTCACGCCGTGCTCCAGCAACGCCTTGCGATAGGGCGCATAGCCGCCGTGCACGGCGGGTACGTCGGTGGCTTCGAGGGAATTGGTCAGCAGGCTGACTGATACACCCGTATCGGCGCGACCGGTCAGGTACACCAGCCCAGGTTGCCCCGGTACGAAATACGCCGAAATCATCATCAGCTCATGGCTGACGCCCTCCAGCTCCGGTGCCAGTTGGGTGGTCAACAGCAAGCGTGGATCGGGGTCAGCCTTGGCCAGCACCTTGCTCGGCGCATCCCACAACGCCTGGTTCCAGGCCCAGATCAGCTCGCGGCGCCAGATGTCCATGCGCGGTTGCGTCTGGTAAGTGCGCAAGCGGTTGTAGAGGGCGTGATTCTGCTGGCGCGACTCGGCCAGCGAGTCTTGCAGGCGTGCGCGGGCGGCGTTCAGGTCGCCCCTGGATGGGGTGCTTGAGACGAAATCGTCGATAGGTTTGCTCAGCGCGCTGTTCCAGTACTGATCAAAGCTGTGCCCGAGCTGCTCGGCCACCGGGCCGACGCTGAGCATGTCGATATCGGTGAAGTTGAGGTTGGGCTCGGCATCGAAATACTCATCGCCCAGGTTGCGCCCGCCGACAATGGCCACGCTGTTATCCGCCAGCCACAGCTTGTTGTGCATGCGCCGGTGTTGCAGCGACAGGTTGAACAGCCGGCCCATCGCCCGCGTCACGCCGGTGCTGCGGCCCAGGTGCAGCGGGTTGAACAGGCGAATCTGGATCTGTGGGTGGGCGGCGAGGGTGGCGATAACCTGATCGAGGCCGTCGCTGGTGGTGTCGTCCAGCAGGATGCGGATGCGCACGCCACGGTCGGCGGCTTTGAGCAGTTCATCCACGAGCATGCGCGTGCTGATGCCGTCATGCACGATGTAGTACTGCAGGTCGAGGCTGCTCTGGGCATTGCGGATCAGCTCGGCACGCGCCATGAAGGCTTCGCTGCTGTTGGGCAGCAGGCGAAAGCCCGAACGACCCTGGTACGGCGCCGCCTGGGCCTGGATCGAGCGCCCGAACGAGGATTGCGCCGCAGGCAGGGCGTCGCTGGGGATGCGCGGTGCATCGACCGTGGCGCAGCCGGCCAGTGCCAGGGCGCTCAGCAGCAAAAACGGTAAAAGCCGTCGAATCATCAAGGGCACTGCTTCCAGGTCGGGGCGGTTGTGGGATATGACGGCAGATTGCGGGGAAAGGTCAGTCGGCCACCTCGGCGAGCATCTTCATCGCGGCGGCGCCGACCTTGCGCACGGCCTCTTCGATCTGCGGCGTTGGCTTGGCAGCGTAGTTCATGCGCAGGCAATTACGGTATTTGCCGGAGGCGGAAAAGATGCTGCCCACTGCCACCTGTACGCCTTGTTCCACCAGCACGCGGTTGAGTTTCAAGGTATCAAAGCCTTCCGGCAGTTCTATCCACAGCATGAAGCTGCCTTGGGGCCGGCTGGCACGGGTGCCGGCCGGAAAGTAGCGGCTGACCCAATCGAGCATCAAGTCGCGATTACGCTGGTATTGTGTGCGCATCCGCCGCAAATGCGGCTCGAAGTGGCCGTTTTTGAGAAATTCGGCGATGGCGATCTGCGGTTGCGTCGCCGTGGAACCGGTGCTGATGTATTTCATGTGCAGCACCCGCTCAAGATAACGCCCCGGCGCCACCCAGCCGATGCGCAGGCCGGGTGCCAGGGTTTTCGAGAACGAGCTGCACAGCAGCACACGGCCATCTTCGTCGAAGGATTTGATCGTGCGTGGGCGCGGGTAGCTGTAGGCCAATTCGCCATACACATCGTCTTCAATAATCGCCACGTCAAAACGCTGGGCCAGGGTCAGCAGTGCACGTTTGCGTGCCTCGGGCATGATGTAGCCCAGCGGGTTATTGCAGTTGGGCGTCAGCTGGATGACCTTGATCGGCCACTGTTCCAGCGCCAGCTCCAGCGCTTCGAGGCTGATGCCGGTGATGGGGTCGGTGGGGATTTCCAGCGCCTTCATGCCCAGGCCTTTGAGGGTCTGCATGGCGCCGTGAAAGCTTGGCGAGTCGACTGCGACAATATCCCCAGGCTCGCAAATCGCGTGAATGCTGGCGGACAGCGCCTCATGGCAGCCGGTGGTGATGACGATATCTTCGGCGGTCAGTTGGCAGCCGGAATCCAGAGACAGTCGGGCGATCTGCTCACGCAATTCCATACAGCCAAGGATATTGTCGTAATACAACCCCGGCAGGTCCTGGCGTCGGCTCACGCGGGCGAGGCTGCGCAGCAGGGGCTTCATGGTCGGCGACAGTACATCCGGCATGCCGCGGCCCATCTGTATGACGTCTTTGCGCGGCACGGCGCGAATCAATTCCAGCACCTGGTCCCACTGCGAAATTTCCACCGGGCGCTGTGCCGGGCGGCCGATTTCCGGCAGCGCCGGCAACTCGCGTCCGACCGGCACAAAGTAGCCCGACTTGGGCTTGGGCATCGCCAGGCCGTTGTCTTCCAGCAATCGGTAGGCTTGTTGCACGGTGCTCAGGCTCACTCCGTGTTCCACACTCAAGGCCCGCACGGACGGCAAACGATCGCCGGGGCGATAGAAGCCCTGCTCGATGCGCGTGCCCAGTAATTCGGCGAGGTTGACGTAGAGGGTCATGGTGATCGCTCCGAGGGGACCAGTACAGATAGGCGCAAAATACAGGATTCAGCCCTTCATGGGCAGTATCTGTATGGATTTAATAAAGGTGAGTTGAATCTGTAATGGTTTTGCCCGCGCGCCCATCCTAGTCACTCATGGCAACAGGCAAATGAGGGGCAACACGATGAACGGCATGAGCGATGTGCGGCTGATGTTACACAGTCAGGAGTTGGAGGCAGGGCAGGAGCGGGCGAAGGCGCCGCGCGATATCAGCCGCTGGAGTCTGTTCTGGCACCGCCGCCACACGCGCAAAGCCTTGCTGCACCTGACCGGTGAGCAACTGCGTGACGTCGGGTTGACCGCCGAACAAGCGCGCCAGGAAGGCATGAAGCCGTTCTGGCGCGACTGATCAGAGCAGTTCTTTGAAGCGGTGCCAGAGCATCCCCAGCGCCAACAGCGGCGAGCGCAGATGCTTGCCGCCGGGGAAGGTGATGTGCGGCACCCGGGCGAACAAATCAAAACGCCCCTGTTGTTGGCCGCTGATGGCTTCGGCCAGTAGCTTGCCTGCCAGGTGGGTGGCGTTGAGGCCGTGGCCGGCGTATGCCTGTGCGTAATACACATTGGGTTGATCGGCCAGCCGGCCGATCTGCGGCAGGCGGTTGGCGCCGATGCCGATCATGCCGCCCCATTGGTAGTCGATCTTCACGTCCGCCAGTTGCGGGAACACCTTGAGCATTTTGGGGCGCATATAGGCGCCGATGTCCTGCGGGTCGCGGCCGGAATAGTGGCAGGCTCCGCCGAACAGCAGGCGGCGGTCGGCGGACAGGCGGAAGTAATCCACGGTCACGCGTTGATCGCACACCGCCATGTTCTGCGGCAGCAGGCTGGCCGCCTGGGCTTCACTCAAGGGTTCGGTGGCGATGATGTAGCTGCCGGCGGGCAGCACCTTGCCGCTCAATTGCGGGTTCAGGCCATTGAGGTAGGCGTTGCAGGCCAGCACCAGGGTGTTGGCGCGCACGTTGCCATTGGCGGTGTGCACCTTGACCTCCGGGCCGTAGTCGATGCGCGTCACTTCGGACTGCTCAAACAGCTTCACGCCCAGCTGCTGCGCGGCGGCGGCTTCGCCGAGGGCCAGGTTCAGCGGATGCAAATGACCGGAACCCATGTCGATCATGCCGCCCACATAGCGCTCGGAGCCGATCACGCTGCTCATCTCGTTGGCTTGCAGCAGACGGACTTCATGGCGATAACCGAGGTTGCGCAGTTCTTCGGCGTCTTCGGCCAGGCCGATCAGGTCGCGGGGTTTGTTGGCGAGGTCGCAGTAACCCCAGGTCAGGTCGCAGGGGATCTGATAGCGCTCGACCCGCTCGCGCACGATCTCTACGGCTTCCAGGCCCATCAGCTTCATCTGGCGCACGCCGTCGCTGCCGATCACGTTGCTGAACTGGTCGAGGCCGTGGCCGACGCCGCGAATCAACTGCCCGCCGTTGCGGCCGCTGGCGCCCCAGCCGAGCTTGCGCGCTTCCAGCAGCACCACGCTAAAGCCGCGCTCGGCCAGCTCCAGGGCTGTGTTTATGCCGGAATAGCCGCCGCCAATTACGCACACATCGGCGCGCACTTCGCCCGTCAACGCCGGGTAGTCGGGCTGTGTAACGCTGCTGGCCGCGTAGTAGGACGCGGTGTGCCGGGCGCTGGCGGTCATGGGGAGCATCCCTGTTTGGAAAATTTGACGCAGGATACAGCGGTCGGACGAAGCTGTCTGCGCAGCCCGTTTTGCGTCAGAATCCACGCCTATTCGCCGTTCGGTAAGTGTTTCGATGAGTTGCAACAGCCAGAAAATCAGCGCGCTGCGCAGGCAGATCCCTTCGTTCGAGTGCGTCCCCGGCTGCCACGACTGCTGTGGGCCGGTGACCACTTCGCCCGAGGAAATGTCGCGCCTGCCACGCAAAACTGCCGCCGAGCAGGATGCGGCCATGGACGAGCTGAACTGCGTGCACCTGGGGCCGAATGGCTGCACCGTGTATGACGAGCGGCCGCTGATTTGCAGGCTGTTTGGCACTACCAAGACCTTGCCGTGCCCGAATGGGCGGCGGCCGGTGGAGTTGATTCACCCTCGGGTGGAAAAACAGATCCATGAGTACATGGCGAGCACCCGGCAAGTACTGGTCTGACGGATGTACCGGATCAAAAATGTGGGAGCTGGCTTGCCTGCGATAGCGGTGGTTCAGTCAGAATGATGTTTCCTGGCACACCGCTATCGCAGGCAAGCCAGCTCCCACATTGACCACATCGTGTCAGTTAATCCGGGATCGGCAGGTTCAGGCTCTCTTTCACCTCTTCCATCACGATATAGCTCTTGGACTCGCGCACATGCGGCAGTTTGAGCAAGATATCGCCGAGCAATTTGCGGTACGAGGCCATCTCGGAAATCCGCGCTTTCACCAGGTAGTCGAAGTCGCCTGACACCAAGTGGCACTCCAGCACATGGGGCAGCTTCAGCACGGCGCGGCGGAATTCCTCAAAGGTGTCGCCCGACTTGTAATCCAGGCTGATCTCGACAAATACCAGCAAACTCCCCTTCAAATGCTGCGGGTTGAGCCGCGCGTTGTAGCCCATGATGATCCCTTCGCGCTCCAGGCGGCGGACCCGCTCGGTGCACGGCGTGGTCGACAGCCCGACCTTTTCCCCCAGCTCCGTGAACGAAATACGCCCATCGGTTTGCAGGATGCGCAGGATATTGCGGTCGATCTTGTCCAGCTCCCGCTTGGTCTGGGTGTTGGTACGCATAGGGGATACGCCTCTGTGAAAAGGGTTTTTGCCGAGAATTGTCGCCAAATATAGGCATTTATATAGTGAAATGCACTGGTCATTGTTTTTTACACTGCGCCCATCATTGCTCGAATAACACACGTCAGCGGCTAAGCCCGTGATGAGGATATAAAAATGCGCGTTCTGGTCTTGGGTAGCGGCGTCATTGGGGTGACCAGTGCCTACTATTTGGCGCGGGCCGGCTTTGAAGTGGTTGTGGTCGACCGTCAGCCCGCCGCTGCCATGGAAACCAGTTTCGCCAACGCAGGCCAGGTGTCGCCGGGTTATGCCTCGCCATGGGCCGCACCGGGCGTGCCGCTCAAGGCCATCAAGTGGTTGCTGCAACGCCACGCGCCACTGGCGATCAAGGCCACCGCCGATATCGATCAGTACCTGTGGATGGCGCAGATGCTGCGCAACTGCACCCAGAGCCGTTACGCGGTGAACAAAGAGCGGATGGTGCGCCTGTCCGAGTACAGCCGTGATTGCCTCGACGAATTGCGTGCCGAAACCGGCATTGCCTACGAAGGCCGCAGCCTCGGCACTACCCAGTTGTTCCGCACCCAGGCTCAGTTGGATGGCGCGGCCAAAGACATTGCCGTATTGAAAGAATCCGGCGTGCCGTTCGAGCTGCTCGACCGCGCCGGCATTGCCCGCGTTGAGCCAGCCCTGGCCAGCGTCACCGATATTCTCGCCGGCGCCCTGCGCCTGCCCAACGACCAGACCGGTGACTGCCAGATGTTCACCACGCGTCTGGTGGACATGTGCAAGCAGTTGGGCGTGGAATTCCGTTTCGAACAGGACATCCAGCGCCTCGACTACGCCGGTGATCGCGTCAATGGCGTGTGGATCGATGGCAAGCTGGAAACCGCCGACCGCTACGTGCTGGCCCTGGGCAGTTACTCGCCCAAGCTGCTCAAGCCGCTGGGGATCAAGGCGCCGGTGTATCCGCTCAAGGGTTACTCGCTGACCGTGCCGATCACCAATCCGGCGATGGCGCCGACTTCGACCATTCTGGATGAAACCTACAAGGTCGCGATCACCCGTTTCGATAACCGCATTCGCGTCGGCGGCATGGCTGAAATAGCCGGTTTTGACCTGTCGCTGAACCCGCGTCGACGTGAAACCCTGGAGATGATCGTCAACGACCTTTATCCTCAGGGCGGCGATTTGACCGAAGCGACTTTCTGGACCGGCCTGCGCCCGACCACACCCGACGGCACGCCGATTGTCGGCGCCACCCCGTTCAAGAACCTGTTCCTGAACACCGGCCACGGCACCCTTGGCTGGACCATGGCGTGCGGCTCTGGCCGCTTGCTGGCTGACCTGATGGCGAAAAAAACGCCGCAGATCAGCGCCGAAGGTCTCGATATTTCCCGTTACGGCAGCAACCACCAGGAGTCCGCAAAACATGTCAATCCAGCGCCAGCTCACCAATGAGCGCATGAGCCAGGTCGTTGTTCACAGCGGTACCGTGTATCTGGCAGGGCAAGTCGGCGACGACATGAATGCCGGGATTGAACAGCAGACCCGCGAAACCCTGGCCAATATCGAGCGTTTGCTGGACCTGGCCGGCACCGACAAAACCAAGTTGCTGTCGGTAACGATCTACCTCAAAGACATCGACGCCGATTTCGCCGGCATGAACGCGGTGTGGGACAAGTGGCTGCCTAAAGGCGTAGCCCCGGCCCGTGCCACGGTTGAGGCCAAACTTTGCGAACCGGAAATTCTGGTAGAGCTGTCCGTGGTGGCTGCGCTGCCTTAAACGTAGCTTTTCCCCCGGCGCCGTGGCTGATAGTCGGCGCCGGTTTTTCTTCACATTACCGCCTAGAAGCCTGCCGCCATGCGTCCTGCCCGTGCCCTGATCGACCTCCAAGCCCTGCGCCATAACTACCAACTGGCCCGTGAAGTCACGGGGGCCAAAGCCCTCGCCGTGGTCAAGGCGGATGCCTATGGCCATGGTGCCGTACGTGTGGCCCAGGCGCTGGAAGCCGAGGCGGATGGGTTTGCGGTGGCGTGTATTGAGGAGGCGTTGGAGCTGCGGGCTGCCGGGATTCGTGCGCCGGTATTGCTGCTGGAAGGTTTTTTCGAAGCTGACGAACTGCCGCTGATCATCGAGCATGATTTTTGGTGCGTGGTGCATTCGTTGTGGCAGTTGGAAGCCATCGAGCAAGCCCGGCTGAGCAAACCGCTGACCATTTGGCTCAAGCTCGACTCGGGCATGCACCGCGTGGGCCTGCACCCCAAGGATTACCATGAGGCGTACCAGCGCCTGCTGGCCAGCGGCAAAGTGGCCAGGATCGTACTGATGAGCCACTTCGCCCGCGCCGATGAGCTCGATTGCGTGCGCAGTGATGAGCAAGTGGCGGTGTTTGAAGCGGCGCGCCAAGGGTTGTCGGCCGAGGTCAGCCTGCGTAATTCGCCGTCGGTGATGGGCTGGCCGACTATGTCCAGCGACTGGGTGCGCCTAGGCATCATGCTCTACGGTGCTACGCCGTTTGGTGAGGACCAGGCCATTGCCGCACGTTTGCAGCCGGTGATGACCCTGGAATCGAAAGTCATCTGCGTGCGTGAACTGCCGGCCGGTGAGCCGATCGGTTACGGCGCCAAGTTCATCACGCCAAAACCGATGCGCGTCGGCGTGGTTGCCATGGGCTATGCCGACGGCTACCCGCGCCATGCACCGACCGGCACGCCAGTGCTGGTGGCAGGCCAGCGCAGCCAGTTGCTGGGCCGTGTGTCCATGGACATGCTCTGCGTTGACCTCACCGACGTGCCCCAGGCCGGGCTCGGTTCCAGCGTGGAGCTGTGGGGCAAAAATATCCTTGCGAGTGACGTCGCGGCGGCTGCCGAGACCATCCCCTACCAGATTTTCTGTAACCTGCGCCGCGTGCCAAGGCTCTATTCCGGGGCTTGAGCCGCGCCTACGAGCAGAGCCTGCCGGGATTTAGGCCCAAGTGTTGTAAATACTGAACGCTGTCGCCATGATAACGCTCAACTACAACAAAGCCTGAATCCTAGGAGGCTCCTGCATTGGACGTCGGCGAACGACTGCAATCCATCCGTAAACTCAAAGGTCTTTCCCAGCGTGAGCTCGCCAAGCGCGCGGGTGTCACCAACAGCACCATTTCGATGATCGAAAAAAACAGTGTCAGCCCCTCGATCAGCTCCTTGCGCAAGGTGCTGGGCGGCATCCCCATATCCATGGTCGAGTTTTTTTCCGAGGAGATCCTCCAGGAAAAACCGACGCAGATCGTCTATAAAGCCAATGAGCTGATCGACATCTCGGACGGTGCCGTCACCATGAAACTCGTCGGGCGCGCGCACCCCAGCCGGGCGATTGCGTTTCTTAACGAGATCTACCCGCCGGGCGCCGATACGGGCGAAGAAATGCTCACCCACGAAGGCGAAGAAACCGGGATTCTGGTGGAAGGTCGTTTGGAATTGGTGGTCGGGCTTGAAACTTTTGTGCTCGAAGCCGGCGATAGCTACTACTTTGAAAGCACCAAGCCGCATCGTTTTCGCAACCCGTTCGATGTGCCGGCGCGACTAATCAGCGCAGCCACACCTGCGAACTTTTGACAGAAGAGGCGTGCTGCCAGCGTTGCAGACACACCCGTCGCTGTAACCGTGGGGCCGAATCTCCCTTTATTTAATAGGGTTGTTTCGGCCTGACGGGCTAACCGTTATACTTTCGCCGCCTGCGAAACCGTGGCCGCAGGCGTGAATAGCCACCATTGAGGGTGAACGCGTGAACCTAATTATGAAAATGCTGGCTGCACCAGCAACCGTACTGGCGCTATGGGCTGTCAGCGCTCAAGCTGCGACCAATGATGAGATTGCCAAGCGCCTGGAGCCTGTCGGCCAGGTGTGTGTCCAGGGCCAGGAATGCAAAGGGATGGAAGTTGCCGTGACTGCGGGCGGCGGCGGTGGCGCGAAGACACCGGATGACGTGATTGCCAAGCACTGCAATGCATGCCACGGCACCGGTTTGCTGGGTGCACCAAAAATCGGTGACACCGCAGCCTGGAAAGACCGCGCCGATCATCAAGGCGGCCTCGATGGCCTGTTGGCCAAGGCCATCACCGGCCTGAATGCCATGCCACCTAAAGGCACCTGCGCCGATTGCTCGGATGCTGAGCTGAAAGGCGCAATCGAGAAGATGTCGGGTTTGAAATAAACCGATCTTCGCCAAAAAGCCGCTGACCAGCGGCTTTTTTGTGCCTGCGATTTGTACTTCTACGCTGTTCATTGCAGCAAAGACCCGGCAAGCTCGGTCCAACCCCTAATCACGGAATGTTCAGGAGGGTCGGATGGTGCAGTTGTGTTCAATCGAGCAAGCAGTTGACGACGTACTGGCGCGCTTGCCGGCGCATATCCACATGGGCATGCCGCTGGGTCTGGGCAAGCCCAACCTGTTCGTCAACGCGCTGTACCGGCGTGTCGCCAAGCTGCCGGAGCGCGAGCTGACGATTTACACCGCACTCGCCCTGGGCCGCCCGACCCTGGGTGACGGGTTGCAGAAGCGCTTTCTCGAACCCTTTATCGAACGGGTGTTTGGTGATTATCCCGAGCTGGACTTTCTAGCGGATTTGCACAAGGACAGCCTGCCAAGGAACATCCGCGTGCAGCAGTTCTTCATGCAGCCCGGCAGCCTGCTGCACAGTACGTCGGCGCAGCAGGACTACGTCAGCAGCAACTACAGCCACGCTGCCCGCGATATCAACGCCGCCGGCTTGAACCTGGTGGCGCAATTGGTCGCCAGCAGCGCCGAACACCCCGACCGGCTGAGCTTGAGCTGCAACCCCGATATCACCCTCGACCTGCTGCCGATGATTGCCAAGCGCCGCGAAGCAGGCGAAACCATCCTTGTCGTCGGCCAGGTTCACAGCGATTTGCCCTATATGCCCGGCGATGCCGAACTGGGTATGGACGCCTTCGATTACCTGATCGACGAGAAGGACAGCACCACGCTGTTCTCCACACCGAATATGCCGGTCGGCTTTCAAGACCACTTTATCGGTTTGCATGCCAGCACCCTGGTGCGCGATGGCGGCACGTTGCAGATTGGCATTGGCTCGATGGGCGATGCGCTGACCGCCGCCTTGCTGGCGCGCCAGGCCGATAACGAAGCCTATCGCTTATTGCTGACTGACTTGGATGTGTATCAGTGGGCGCCGTTAATCAGCCGTGAAGGCGGTGTCGAGCCCTTTGCCCGCGGCCTTTATGGGTGCAGCGAAATGTTCGTCAACGGCCTGCTGGTGTTGGCTGATGCCGGGATTATTCGGCGCAAGGTCTACCCGGATGTGACGACCCAGCAGCAGGCCAACGCCGGCACCCTGGATGACGCCGCGCAGCCTGACGGCGTTTCCATTCACGGCGGTTTCTTCCTCGGGCCGCGCAGCTTTTACCAGCGTTTGCAGGAAATGACTCACGCCAAACGCCTCGAATTCAACATGACCGGCATCAGCTACATCAATGAGCTGTACGGGCAGGAGGAACTCAAGCGTCTGCAACGCCTGGATGCGCGCTTTATCAACAGCGCGATTATGGTGACGTTGCTCGGCGCAGGCGTGGCCGACCAGCTTGAAGACGGCCGCGTACTCAGCGGCGTGGGCGGGCAGTACAACTTTGTTGCGCAAGGCCATGCGCTGGAGGGCGCGCGTTCGATCCTGATTCTGCGCAGCTGGCGCGAATCGGCGGGGGAGGTCAGTTCCAATATCGTCTGGGAGTACGGGCACTGCACCATCCCACGGCACCTGCGGGATATCGTCATCACCGAATATGGCATTGCCGATTTGCGTGGTCAGACGGATGCCAAGGTGATCGAGGCGCTGCTCCAGATCACCGACTCGCGCTTCCAGAGTGACCTGATCGAACAGGCGCAAAAGGCCGGCAAACTGCCCAAGGACTTCGAGCTGGACCCCCGTTTTGCCGACAATACGCCGGAGCGGCTCAAAGGCATTCAGGTGCGGCATCGCCGGTTGTTCCCGGAATATCCGTTAGGCACTGATTTTACCGATGAGGAACGGGACCTGTTGCGCGCCCTTAACTGGCTCAAGAGCAAATTCAAGCTGACGGAGATTCTGGAATTGGGCCGGGCGGCACTGGATGCGCCGGAGCCGGAGGCGTTTCCCGAGCATTTGAAACGCATGCGGCTGGATCAGCCGGAGGGGTTGAAAGAGGATCTGTATCAGCGTTTGTTGCTCGCCGGCCTGCAGGCCACCGCGCACTGACAGGCACCAAAAATCAAATGTGGGAGCAGGCTTGCCTGCGATAGCGGAGTGTCAGTCGACAGAGTTGTCGACTGTCAGGCCCTCATCGCAGGCAAGCCAGCTCCCACATTTTTAATCGAGTTCAGGCAGTGATTACTCGATGAAGGTGACGACGCCACCGGCCAACGACTTCACCCGCGCCAGCGACTCAACTCGATAACCCTGCGCATCCAGCTCCGCACGGCCACCCTGGAACGACTTCTCGATCACAATCCCCAAGCCTGCAACGGTCGCGCCGGCTTGCTTGATGATCGAAATCAGCGCCTGGGACGCCTTGCCGTTGGCCAAAAAGTCATCGATTACCAGTACGCGGTCGCTGCTGGTCAGGTGACGCGGGGAAATCGCCACGGTGCTTTCGACCTTCTTGGTGAAGGAGTACACGGTCGCCGACAGCAGGTTTTCGGTCAGCGTCAGGGACTGTTGCTTGCGGGCGAAGATCACCGGCACGCCGAGGTTCAGGCCGGTCATGATCGCCGGGGCGATGCCCGACGCCTCGATGGTGACGATCTTGGTGATGCCCGAATCCTTGAACCGCGCGGCGAATTCGTCGCCGATCAACTTCATCAGCGCCGGGTCGATCTGGTGGTTCAAAAAGGCGTCAACCTTGAGGACCTGATCGGAAAGCACGATGCCTTCTTCGCGAATTTTCTTGTGCAGTGCTTCCACGGAAAGCTTCCTCTAATGGCGCGGTGTGCGCCGAAAGTAGATTAAAAAGTAGTCGATTCTAGCGCTTTAACATCGCGCGTATGTCCGCCAAGGCGGTGTTGCCGCGAACGGCCTTCACCTCGGTCGGGGTGTCGTCATTGCCTTCCCAGGCCAGATCGTCCGGCGGCAGTTCATCCAGGAACCGGCTGGGGGCACAATCGATGATCTCGCCGTATTGCTTGCGCTTGGCGGCGAAGGTGAAGGCCAGTGTCTGACGTGCGCGGGTAATGCCCACGTAGGCCAGGCGCCGTTCCTCTTCGATGGTGTCGGCTTCAATGCTGGAGCGGTGCGGGAGGATTTCCTCTTCCATGCCCATGATAAACACGTAAGGGAATTCCAGGCCTTTGGACGCGTGCAAGGTCATCATCTGCACACCTTCGGCGCCGTCTTCTTCTTCCTGCTGGCGCTCAAGCATGTCGCGCAACACCAGCTTGCCGATGGCGTCTTCGACGGTCATCTCGCCTTCTTCGTCCTTCTCCAGCGTGTTTTTCAACGCTTCGATCAGGAACCAGACGTTGCCCATGCGGTAATCCGCAGCCTTGTCGCTGGAACTGTTGGTGCGCAGCCAGTTTTCATAGTCGATGTCCATGACCATGCTGCGCAGGGCGCTGATCGGGTCTTCGCCGGCGCATTGCTCGCGCACCTTGTCCATGAAGCGCTTGAAGCGCGACAGGCGATCGGTGAAGCGCGTGTCCAGGTGCTCGCCCAGGCCGATTTCGTCGGTGGCGGCGTACATCGAAATCTTGCGTTCGGTGGCGTAGTTGCCGAGCTTTTCCAGGGTCGTCGAACCGATTTCCCGACGCGGCACGTTGATCACGCGCAGGAAGGCGTTGTCGTCATCCGGGTTCACGATCAGCCGGAAGTAGGCCATCAGGTCTTTTACTTCCTGGCGTCCGAAAAAGCTGTTGCCGCCTGACAGGCGATACGGCACCTGGTGGTGCTGCAACTTCAACTCGATCAGCTTGGCCTGGTAGTTGCCGCGATACAGGATCGCGAAATCGCTGTAGGGCCGGTCGGTACGCAAGTGCAGGCTGAGGATTTCCACGGCCACGCGTTCGGCTTCGGCGTCTTCGTTGCGGCAGCGGATCACGCGAATCTCGTCGCCGTGACCCATCTCACTCCACAGTTGTTTTTCAAACTCGTGGGGGTTGTTGGAAATAAGCACGTTGGCGCAACGCAGGATGCGGCTGGTGGAGCGGTAGTTCTGCTCCAGCATCACCACTTTCAGGGACGGATAGTCGTCCTTGAGCAGCATCAGGTTTTCCGGGCGCGCGCCACGCCAGGCGTAGATCGACTGGTCGTCGTCGCCTACTACGGTGAACTGGTTGCGCGTGCCGATGAGCATTTTCACCAGCAGGTATTGGCTGGCGTTGGTGTCCTGGTATTCGTCCACCAGCAGGTAGCGCACCTTGTTCTGCCATTTTTCGAGGATGTCGGCGTGTTCCTCGAACAGCTTTACCGGCAGCAGGATCAGATCGTCGAAGTCCACCGCGTTGAACGCCTTGAGCGTGCGCTGGTAGTGGGTGTAAACGATGGCGGCGGTCTGCTCCTTGGGGTTGCGCGCGTTTTCCAGGGCCTGGGGCGGCAGGATCAGGTCGTTTTTCCAGGCGCCGATCATGTTCTTGATCTCATCCACGCCGTCGTCGCCTGCGTATTCCTTTTGCATGATGTCAGTCATCAGCGACTTCACATCGGTCTCGTCGAAGATCGAGAAACCCGGCTTGTAGCCCAGCCGCGCATGCTCCTTGCGGATAATGTTCAAGCCCAGGTTGTGGAAGGTACACACCGTGAGGCCACGGCCTTCGCCGCCCTTGAGCAGCGTGCCGACACGCTCCTTCATTTCGCGCGCAGCCTTGTTGGTAAAGGTCATGGCGACGATGTACTGGGCACGGATGCCGCAGTTCTGGATCAGGTGCGCGATCTTGCGGGTGATCACGCTGGTCTTGCCGGAGCCAGCACCGGCGAGCACCAATAGAGGGCCGCCGACGTAGTTCACGGCTTCTTGCTGCCGGGGATTGAGTCGGGACATACAGAAATCAGGGAGTCGTTGTTCAAAAGGGCGGGCATTTTAACAGGCTGGCAAGATTCTGCTGCTTTAGAACGACGGTGTGACGTACCACTCGATCTAAATTTGCCGGTTTTGATACTTTGCCGCAGGATGTGGGCACTTGTACGACGAATGCTTGAAGCTGTCGTATTTGATAACCCCTATCATTGGTGATTATCAGGCAGCAAGTCATAATGCCCGCCGCCAACACAATTTTGCAGAGTCTAGGGAGCTAGCTTGTCTACGCCTGTCGAACCCTTGCGTTTGCTGCTACTGGCCGATGAGCCAGCGTGGGCAGCGTTGTTGCGCGAGTGCCTGGCGCCGATGGGCGATGGGGCTGTGCTGGTCAGCGCGCCCAACTGGGACTCGGTGAGTCGTCTGTTCGATGACGACCACAGTGCCGTGTTATTGACCACACCCAGCCTGCAACCCGGCCCAGGCCGTTGCAGCCTGCCGTGCATATTGCTGCTGGAGCAGGAACCGCTGGTTTCACCGCTGGGCGTGAGCGATTGGCTGGTTCTTGGCGCATTGGATACCGATACCTTGCGCCGCTGCCTGCGCCACGTGCGTGAGCGTGGCGTGCTGGAGAACACGCTGCAGCGCCTGGCCGAACAGGACCCGCTCACCGGTATCGCCAACCGCCAGGGTTTCCAGACCTTGCTGGCGGCGCGTCTGGCCGAAAACGAAGGCCGTGGCCTGGCCCTCGGCCATCTGGACCTCGACAACTTCCGTCACGCCAACGACGCCTTGGGCCATCAGGCCGGCGATCGCTTGATCCTGCAAGTGGTCTCGCGCCTCAAGAGCCAGCTCGAAGCCGGCGACCAACTGGCGCGCCTGGGCAGCGACGAATTCGCCCTGTTGATCGACACCCGCCGTGCGCCCCAGCGCGCCGAGTGGATGGCCGAGCGCATTACCGAAGCCATGGCCGAACCGTATTGGGTGGATGGCGAAAGCCTGCTGATCGGCTGCAGCCTGGGCGTGGCACATGCCCGTGCCCGCGCTGGGGCCGACCCGCTGATGTGGCACGCGCACATCGCCATGCAGCAGGCCAAGAGTACCCAGGGCTGTACCTTTCACATCTTCAATGAACGCATCAACCGCAACGCCCGCAGCCTGGCCGACCTGGAAAGTGAACTGCGCCGTGCGTTGCGCCGCGACGAACTGGAGCTGCATTACCAGCCGCGCCTGGACCTGGACGACGGGCATATCGTCGGCCTGGAAGCCTTGGTGCGCTGGCGCCACGGCGAGCGCGGCCTGTTGCCGCCCAGCGAGTTCGTGCCCTTGGCCGAACAGAGTGGCCTGATTGTGCCGCTGGGTTACTGGGTGATCTCCCGCGCCCTGCGCGACATGCAAGACCTGCGCGAACGCGGCCTGCCGCCGTTGCACATGGCGGTCAACCTGTCGTTTCGCCAGTTCCAGGACAGCCAGCTGCTTTCCACGTTGAGCCGGCTGATTACCGAGCGTGGCGTGGAGGCGCAGTGGCTGGAGTTCGAGCTGACCGAAACCGCCGTGATGCGCCGCAGTGACCTGGTCAAGCAGACCATGGACGCCCTTGGCCGCCTGGGTGTGCGGTTTTCCCTGGACGATTTCGGCACCGGTTTTTCCTCGTTCGTGCACCTCAACAGCCTGCCGATTGCCTTGCTGAAGATCGACAAGAGCTTTGTCGGCGGCATGGAAGAGCGCGAAGAAAACCGCAAGCTGGTGCACGCCATGATCAACCTGGCCCACAACCTCAACCTGGAAGTGGTCGCCGAGGGTGTGGAAACCCCCGAACAGCTGGCGTTGTTGCGGCTGTTTGGGTGTGATCAGGCCCAGGGTTATCTGATCAGCAAGCCGTTGCCGTTGCCCGAGTTGGTGGAGTATTTGACGTTCGGCAAGAGCCAGCAGGCGCTGCTGGGCTAAGGGTTGTAAACCCAATCAAAAATGTGGGAGCAGGCAAGCCAGCTCCCACATTGACCGAGTACATTCTTCAGTCTGGCTGCATGGCTTGAAATTGCGTGTGCACTTCCGGCTCCTGCCGAATCATCCGCTTCATCTTCGCCTCAAACGCCCACGTCAGGCTGACTGCCGCGCAGGCCAAGCCCAGCGCCAAACCCCACCAGACACCGGTCGGCCCCCAACCCAGTGTGAACGCCATCAACCACGCCGACGGTGCGCCGATCAGCCAATAGCAACCCAGCCCGACCAGGAAGGTGGTCTTGGCATCCTTGAGCCCGCGGATACAGCCCATGGCAATGGTCTGCACGCCGTCGAACAATTCAAACCACGCCGCCACGGCCAGCAGGCTGACCGCCAGCACGATGACGTCGTGGAAAGCCGGGTCGTTATGGTCCAGAAACAGCCCGATAAGCGCATCGGAAAACAGCCACAGCACCACGGCAAACCCCAACATCACCAATGCGCCAAAACCGATCCCGACCCGCCCGGCCATGCGTGCTTGCAGTAATTTACCGGCGCCGTAATGCTGGCCGATGCGCATGGTGATCGCATACGACATCCCCGCCGGCACCATGAACGCCACCGAGACGATTTGCAGGGCAATCTGATGCGCGGCCAATTGCGTACTGCCCATGGTGCCCATGCACAGCGCCGCGAAGGCGAACAAGCCGACCTCCACCGCGTAGGTGCCGCCAATCGGCAGGCCCAGGCGCCACAGCTCACGCAGATACTGCGTGTTAAGGCGCAACAGGCCCGTGCCGAGCGGGTAGGCCGCGTAAGCGCGGTTGCTGCGGATGTACCACATCAACGCCAGGGCCATGCAGTTGGCGACGATCGCTGTGACCAGGCCGATGCCCATCAAGCCGAGCTTCGGCAGACCGAACATGCCCTCGATCAGCGCATGGTTGAGCAGGTAGTTAATGACGGTGCCGCCCAGGCTGATCACCATCACCGGCGTCGCCTTGCCGATGGCGCTGGTAAAGCCGCGCAACGCCATGAAGCTCAGGTAGCCGGGCAGGGCGAACGGCAAGATGGTCAAGAATTGCCCCGCCGCCTGCACGTTGGTTTCGGTCTGGCCAAACATCAGCAGCACCGGCTTGAGGTTCCACAGCAGCAAACCGGCCACCAACGCCATCAGCCAGGCGAGCCAGAGCCCGGCCTGGGTCAGGCGGGTGGCGCCTTCGATGTCACCGGCACCATGGCGGATGGCGACCAGCGTGCCGACGGCGGCAATCACGCCGATACAGAAAATCGCCACAAACGAATAACTCGCCGCACCCAGGCCACCACCGGCCAGGGCTTCGGGGCTCAGGCGGGCCATCATCAGGGTGTCGGTCAGCACCATCAGCATGTGCGCCAACTGTGAGGCAATCAACGGCCCTGACAGCCGCAGAATGGCCCAGAGTTCAGTACGCACCGGATGTTGCATGATCATCACGCTCAAAAAGTCAGAGGTTGGGGAAAGGGTTGATTCTCGGCGCTCCTGAGGCATTACACAAAAGGATAAAAGCGATCATTCGCATGATTAAAACTCATGCTAGGGTTGGGTACTGCTCTGAGGAGGTTCTTCCATGTCACGCCGTCTACCGCCGCTTTATGCCTTGCGCGCCTTTGAAGCCGCCTCCCGGCACAACTCATTTACCCGTGCGGCGGATGAGCTTTCGATCACGCAAAGTGCGGTCAGCCGGCATATCCGCACGCTCGAAGAGCACTTCGCCTGCCGCCTGTTCCAGCGTAGTGGCCGCAACCTGCAGCTCACCGAAGCGGCGCGCCTGCTCTTGCCTGGCGTGCGCGAAGGCTTCGCGGCGCTGGAGCGCGCCTGCCACACCCTGAACGCCGAAGACGACATCCTGCGCATGAAGGCGCCGTCGACGCTGACCATGCGCTGGTTGCTGGCGCGGCTCAGTCGCTTTCGCGCCTTGCAGCCGGGTAATGAGGTGCAACTGACCAGCGCATGGATGAGCGTGGATGAAGTGGACTTCAACCAGGAGCCTTTCGACTGCGCTGTATTGCTGAGCTACGGGCACTTTCCGGCGGATTGGGAGGCCTGCTACCTGTTCCCTGAATTGCTGATCCCGGTGGGCGCGCCCAACCTGCTCAATGACGGCCCCTGGGATGTCCCGCGCCTGGCAAGCGCCGAGCTGCTGCACCCCACGCCCGACCGCCGTGACTGGCGCAATTGGCTGGAGCGCATGGGGTTGTCGTCCCAGGTGTCGCTCAAGGGCGGGCAGGTATTTGATACCTTGGAGTTGGGCATGATCGCCGCCGCGCGGGGTTACGGCGTGTCCATGGGCGATTTGCTGATGGTGGCCGAAGACGTGGCCCAGGGCCGCTTGAGCCTGCCGTGGCCGACGGCGGTAGCCAGTGGGGAAAATTACTACCTGGTGTGGCCGAAAACCCGCCCCGGTGGTGAGCGTTTGCGGCGCTTGGCGGAGTTTCTTCAAGGCGAAGTCAATGCCATGGAATTGCCCCAGGTTGAACGCCTTGCCTAGCCTTATGTGCAATCGTTTGCGCGATACCCCTGTGAATCGCTCAAGTATTGCCCGCGCTTGCCGAATAAGGTGTGTTGGAACCCCCATTTTCCAGCGTTTCCCACACGATAATTTGCCGAGCTGCGCTAAGAGATCAGGATGATCCTGGCCTCGGCCAGGAGCTGTCATGTCTCAACCTCGCGCTCGGATCGCCTCTCAGTTAGGCCTCGCCTTGGCCGTCATTTTGGCGGTCGTCATCAGCGGCAGTACGGTATTTGCCCTGCGTTCCCTCGACTCGGCCAACCTCGACACTCGCGAGGAACATCTGGCCAGCGAGGCACGCTTGCTGGCCGACCAACTCAATACCTTTCACAGCACCTTGCGCGAGAGCACTCAGCGATTGAGCGGGCTGTTTGAAAAGCGCTTTGGCGCCGGTTTGAGTGTGCGCCCGGACCAGCAAGTCGCCGTGGCCGGTGTGCAGACCCCGAGCCTGCTGTTGGGCGATGAGGTGTTGAACAACAACTTCGCTGAGGTGGACGAGTTCAAGCAGATGTCCGGCGGGGTGGCCACGGTGTTTGTGCGCAGTGGCGAAGACTTCATCCGCATCAGCACCTCCCTGACCAAACAAGACGGCAATCGCGCCATCGGGACTGTGCTGGATCACCAGCATCCGGCCTACCAGCGCCTGTTGACCGGGCAGAATTACATTGGCCGGGCGGTGTTGTTTGATCGTGCCTACATGACCCAGTACAGCCCCGTGCGCGATGCCGCCGGCAAGGTGATCGCCGTGTTGTTTATCGGCTTTGATTACACCGACGAGCAAAAGGCCCAGTTCGACAACCTCAAACGCTTCCGTATCGGCCACACCGGCTCGCTCGCCTTGTTGGACGAACAGAAGCACTGGCTGGTGCCGCCGGCCGGTGTGCAGGCGCTGGACCAGGCGGTCCCGGTGATGCTTGATCTGGCCAAGAACCCAGGCAAGGGCCGCTTCTGGAGCGACAAGGACGAAGACTTCTACAGCGTTGCGGTGCCGTTCGACGGCGGGCCGTGGTCGGTGGTAGCGAGTATGCCGAAGTCCGAAATACGTGCAGTCACCTGGGCGGTCGGCATTCGCCTGGTGATCGGCAGCGTGCTGGCGATGTTGCTGGCAGTAGGCGCAGCGGTGTGGTTGCTGCGCAGCAAATTGCAGCCTTTGAGCGACTTGGTACGCCAGGCCGAAGCCTTGGGCGCCGGCGATTTGAGCGCGCGCTTGAATGTGTCCAGCCATGACGAAATCGGCCAGTTGGCGAGCAGCTTCAACCAGATGGGCGAAGCGCTGTCGACCATGGTCTCGCACATCCGTAAAGCGGCTGAAGAGGTCAACAGCCGGGCTCAGGCGTTGTCCGGCCTGTCGGGTGGTGCCTATGAGGGTATGGAGCAGCAGTCCGGCGAAATTACCAGCATGGCTGGCGCAGTGGAAGAGTTCAGCGCGACCTCGCTGAACATTGCCGACAACATGGGCAATACCGAGCGACTGGCCCAGGAAAACGCCCAGCAGACGCGTATTGGCCGCACCTCGATGCAAGAGGCGTCGTC
Source organism: Pseudomonas sp. Leaf15 (assembly GCF_001421425.1). Lineage (NCBI taxonomy): Bacteria > Pseudomonadati > Pseudomonadota > Gammaproteobacteria > Pseudomonadales > Pseudomonadaceae > Pseudomonas > Pseudomonas sp. Leaf15. The sequence goes on along the minus strand of NZ_LMKI01000033.1, from coordinate 128,655 downwards.
GTCGCTGGAGCATATCGCCACCGCCCTCAACAGCACGGCCACGGTGATCAACACCTTGGGCCAGCGCTCCCAGGAAATTGGCGGGATCGTCGGCGTGATCACCTCGATTGCCGAGCAAACCAACCTGCTGGCGCTCAACGCCGCCATCGAGGCGGCGCGGGCCGGTGAACAAGGCCGGGGCTTTGCGGTGGTTGCCGACGAAGTGCGCAACCTGGCCTCGCGCACGCGCCAGGCCACCGACGAAATCTCGGTGATGATCCAAAGCATCCAGCAGGAAACCGGCAACGCCATCAGCACCATGGAACACGGCAACGTGTTGATGCAGGAAGGCCTGTCGCGCAACGCCGACGTGGCCTCGGCCCTGGCGCGCATCGACGAACAAAGCCGTTCGGCAGGCCAGCAGTTTGCCGCCATTACCACTGCGACCCAGGAGCAGAGCAGCACGGCCAACGTGCTGAGCAGCAACCTGCAGAGCATTGCATTGGCTAACAGCGAACAGCGCGAAGTGGTGTCGAACCTGGCCATTACCGCCAAGGAACTGGAAACCCTGGCGGCCGGTTTGCGGCACGAGGTTGACCGTTTTCGTTAAGGCTTAATGCTCGCCCAGGCCTGGGTCCACGCGCTTGCCGATATCCTTGAGGCGCGCCAGTTGGTCGACCATCCCCGGTGCCTCGTCCATGCTGGTGACAAAGGTCCACAGGTAGGTCATGACCGCGTAGATGTGGCCGGCCTTGACCGCCGGCGACAAAGCCAACTGGCTGATCGCGACCACAAACAGCAGGGCTGCCAGCGTGCCGAGAAACAGGTACGCGGCGGCCTCGCGGTCGGACAGCCAGATGCGCAGGCGTGACAGCACGTGGTAGTGGCGACGCAAGGTGGGTGCGCCGACTTTTTCTACCAGGCCGATTTCTTTCTCAAGGCGATCATTCAGGCGCTCATGCAGCTCCTGGTTGCGCTGGGCAAAGCGTGGCAGCAGCGTCACGCACAGCAGCAGGGCGGCCAGGCACGCCAGGCCGACCCACGGCTCAATCACGATCAGCATCACCGCCGCGCCAATAATCGAGACCAGCGCCGTGGCGATAATCGGCACGTGTTTTTCAAAGAAGTCGACGAATTCGCGTGCAAGCACCACCCGCGCGGCGGATTTTGAGGTGCTGTGATTCTGCTGGCGCTGGTTGAGAATCACCGGCACCGCAAGGTCGGCGTAGATTCGCGTAAAGGTACGCGTATCCAGCGCCCGCCGCGCCGCGCCGACCACCCAGAACGCCATCACCACCAGTGCATAGAACAACGCGCTGGTGGCATCGCCACGGATAATCGAGTCCACCGCAAACCCGGCAAACAGCGGGTAGGCCAGCAGCAGCGCATTCTCCAGCGCCACCAGTGACAGTGTGCAGAACAGCTTGCCGGGGTAAGCCTTGGCAATCGCCTTGAGCGTTTGGCCGGCGGATTGCTGGCCAATTTTCTTGCTTTCTTCAATCAGGATTTGCGGGGTCACGGATGACATGAGTGCACCAAAGGGGTGATAGACGCTATTATTGAGCGACTGCTCAAGTATCCTTGAGCGATCGCTCAAAAAGCAAGCGCCGCTTATCTACCGGCGCCCGAAGGAATTGCCCATGTCGCGTATCGACCGTAAAGACCAGATCATCGCCGCCGCCCTGGAGCTGTTTCGCAGCAAGGGTTTTGCCGATGTGTCCACCCGTGACCTGGCCGAGCATGCCGGCCTGTCGCGCAGCCACGTCTATCACTACTTCAGCGACTGGAACGAACTGCGTCGCGAAGCCTTTGTGCGCTTTGCCAATGAGCAATTGGATGAAGTGCGCGAACCGTTGGCGGATGCGCCGCCGCTTGAGGCGCTGGTGGGGTTTTTACGTGATTGCCTGCCGAGCACCGCTGATGCCGGCTGGGCGTTGTGGCTGGATGCCTGGGACGAAGCCATGCACGACCCGCAAATGGCGCAGGCGTATCTGGTGATCAACGCGCAGTGGCAAGGGATGCTGGCCGAGGTGATTGAGCGAGGCGTGGCTGAGGGTGTATTCCGCTGCGACTCGCCCCAACGCGCGGCCCGGCAAATTTTCGCATTGGCGATGGGGTATGCCGATGACCTGATGCTCAAGCCGTCTGTGGAGTCGGCCGAGGCGGTGCTCGATGAGGTCATGGAAGTGGCGCAGCTGCTGCTGGGTTTTTCCGCATAAGACTTAACCCGTTGCCGCAGGCCGGTACTGCAAGGCCTCCTGCAAATGATGCCGGGCAATATGTTCAACCCGCTCAAGGTCCGCCAGGGTGCGCGCCACCTTGAGCAACCGGTGGGCTGCGCGCAGGGACAAGGTCAGTCGCTCGCAGGCGCTTTCCAGCCAGCCTTCATCGGCTTTTGCCAGTTGGCAGTGCTTGCGCAGCCCTGGCAGGTCCAGGAAGGCATTGGCGCAGCCTTGGCGTTTTTGCTGGCGCTCACGGGCCTCGGCGACTTCCGCCGAGGCTGTTGCGGTATTGTCGCCATCGTGTTGGAGCGGGTTCAGTGCGGTGGCTTCCCGGGCAACAGTGAGGTGCAAGTCGATCCGATCCAGCAATGGCCCCGAGAGCTTGTTGCGGTAGCGCTGGATTTGCTCCGGCGTACACCGACAGCGCCCGCTGGGTTCGCCCAAATAGCCGCAAGGGCAGGGGTTCATGGCGGCCACCAATTGAAACCGTGCCGGAAAACTCACCCGGTCACGGGCGCGGGAGATCACGATATGCCCGGATTCGAGCGGCTCGCGCAGCACTTCCAATACCTTGCGATCAAACTCCGGCAGCTCATCCAGAAACAGCACGCCATGATGGGCCAGGGTGATTTCCCCCGGCTGCGGTTTTGATCCGCCGCCTACCAGCGCCGGCCCCGACGCCGAATGGTGCGGCTGACGGAACGGGCGGTGCGGCCAATGGCTCAACGGCGCCAGGCTGACCACTGACTGGATGGCCGCCACTTCCAGGGCTTCCTGCTCACTCAAGGGCGGCAGCAGGCCAGGCAGGCGGCTGGCGAGCAAGGTCTTGCCGGTGCCGGGGGGCCCGCTGAACAGCAGGTTGTGCGCGCCGGCCGCCGCGATCAGCAGTGCACGCTTGGCGGCCAATTGGCCTTGCACCTCACTCAAATCCGGGTAGGGCTTGTTCAAGTACAGCAAACCGTCGGATTTATACGGTTCAATCGGCACAACCCCATTCAGGTGCGCCACCACTTGCAGCAGGTGGTCCACTGCAATCACCTTCAACCCCGACGCCAGGCACGCTTCCTCGGCATTCGCCCGCGGCACTATCACGGTGCGCCCGGCCTTGCGTGCGGCCAGTGCGGCCGGCAGCACACCCTTGACCGCCCGCACCTCACCCGACAGTGCCAATTCCCCCAGGCATTCCACGTCGTCGAGCATCAATGCCGGCACCTGCACGCTGGCGGCCAGGATGCCCAAGGCAATCGCCAAATCAAAACGCCCGCCATCCTTGGGCAGGTCGGCGGGCGCGAGGTTGAGGGTGATACGACGGGCTGGGTATTGCAGTGCGGAGTTGAGGATGGCACTGCGCACGCGGTCCTTGCTTTCCTTCACGGCGGTTTCCGGCAGACCCACCAAGGTCAGCGAGGGAAGACCATTGGCCATATGCACTTCGACGGTAACGGCGGGGGCTTCCACGCCAATTTGGGCGCGGCTGTGGACGATGGCGAGGGACATGCTCGTTCCTTGAGTGGGAGGCCGCTTCCTGCGGGTTTTTCAAGGGTAGACGAGGTGAGATGCTTTCGAGGGCGGGAGGTTTTACTGAACGTATCCAAAGAGCGACGCAGAACACCGTGGGAGCTGGCTTGCCTGCGATAGCGCCAGTGAATTCAACACCGCTATCGCAGGCAAGCCAGCTCCCACAGGGGCCGGGTTTATTCAGCAGCGGGTGGCGTCAACCGCGCTTCCAGCTCCGCTACCTTCGCTTCCAGACTCTCCAGCCGCGCGCGGGTGCGGGCTAGTACGACCATCTGGCTGTCAAATTCTTCCCGGCTCACCAGGTCGAGCTTGCTGAAGCCGCTTTGCAGCAGGGCCTTGAACTGGCTTTCGATTTCGTTGCGGGGCAGCGGGGTTTCGCCGCTTAACAGGCGAGAGGCGTGGCCGCTCAGGGCGTCGAGGAGGTCTTTGGGCGCAAGCATGGGAAATATTCCGGAAAACTGTTGGCCGGCAGTGTATCACGCAGCGTCTATAGTCTTTTTCACGGCCGCGGGCGCACGCTTTTCGCGCAGAGGGCCGGGCGGTGGCGCACTGTTTTTGTGCGCATTGGTGCCGCGCAAACGCCCTGCAGGTGGGCATAAGTGGGCAAAGGACTGATTTCAGTGATTTTTACGGAGCTGGCAAGGTTTCTGCTTAGACGATCATGACCCATGCACTGATGCAGTCGCTGTGACGAATGCAGTGCGCCGACGGATCAGGGGTACAGGTTTCGTCACCAGTGGTTCGCTGGCGTCGCGACGGCAAATGCCAAGGCGACGACGCGTTACAAAGCCAGGCACTGCGCTTAGACTTGAGACGGGTTTGTTTTCCTGGGGCAAGTCCACCAATTCGGGAGAGAGTTTTCATGAAGCTAGTCACTGCCATCATCAAGCCGTTCAAGTTGGACGATGTTCGCGAGTCACTGTCCGAGATCGGCGTGCAGGGCATTACCGTTACTGAGGTCAAAGGCTTCGGTCGGCAGAAGGGTCACACCGAGCTGTATCGCGGCGCGGAATACGTGGTCGATTTCCTGCCAAAGGTGAAGATTGATGTCGCCATTGACGACAAGGATCTTGACCGGGTTATCGAGGCGATAACCAAGGCGGCCAACACCGGCAAGATCGGTGACGGCAAGATCTTTGTGGTCAATCTGGAACAGGCTATTCGCATCCGTACCGGCGAAACCGATACCGACGCAATCTAAGCCGCCAAACCCCCAACGCCCCAGGAGAAAACAATATGACTCTGCGTAAATTCGCAGGGCTAGGAGCCCTGTTGTCCCTCGTAATGCCGGCCCTGGCATTGGCGGCGGACCCAGCCCCTGCTCCAGTCCTCAATTCCGGCGACACGGCGTGGATGCTCACATCCACCGCGCTGGTACTGTTCATGACCATTCCGGGCCTGGCGCTGTTCTACGGCGGCATGGTGCGCTCCAAAAACATTCTTTCCGTGATGATGCAGTGCTTTGCCATCACCGGGCTGATCACCATCCTGTGGTTCGTTTACGGCTACAGCATGGCGTTCGACACCACCGGTATGGAAGCAGGCGTCGTCAACCTCAACTCGTTCGTGGGCGGCCTGTCCAAACTGTTCCTGTCGGGTGTAACCCCGGCGAGCATTACCGGCCCTGCGGCGCTGTTCCCTGAGGCGGTGTTCGTCACCTTCCAGATGACCTTTGCCATCATTACCCCTGCGCTGATCGTTGGTGCATTCGCCGAGCGTATGAAGTTCTCCGCGATGCTGATCTTCATGGGCGTCTGGTTCACCCTGGTCTACGCGCCGATTGCCCACATGGTGTGGGGCGGTCCGGGCTCGTTGCTGGGCGACTGGGGCGTGCTGGACTTCGCCGGCGGCACCGTGGTGCACATCAACGCCGGTGTGGCTGGCCTGGTGGCGTGCCTGGTACTCGGCAAACGTAAAGGCTTCCCGACCACGCCGATGGCACCGCATAACCTGGGTTACACCCTGGTCGGTGCAGCCATGCTGTGGGTTGGCTGGTTCGGCTTCAACGCAGGCTCTGCTGCTGCTGCCAATGGCACTGCAGGCATGGCGATGCTGGTGACTCAAATTGCTACCGCTGCTGCCGCACTGGGCTGGATGTTCGCCGAGTGGGTCACCCACGGCAAGCCAAGCGCGCTGGGCATTGCCTCGGGCGTAGTCGCCGGTCTGGTTGCAATCACCCCGGCTGCCGGCACCGTAGGCCCGATGGGCGCCCTGGTCATCGGCCTGGCGGCAGGCGTGGTGTGCTTCTTCTGCGCCACTACCCTGAAACGCAAACTGGGCTACGACGACTCCCTGGACGCCTTCGGCGTGCACGGTATCGGCGGTATCCTCGGCGCGATCCTCACCGGCGTGTTCGCAGCGCCATCGCTGGGCGGCTTCAACGCGGCCACCACTGACATCGCGGCGCAAGTCTGGATCCAGTGCAAGGGCGTGGGTTTCACCGTGATCTACACGGCCATCGTGACCTTCATCATCCTCAAAGTGCTGGACATGGTGATGGGCCTGCGGGTGACCGAAGAAGAAGAGGCGGTGGGCCTCGACCTGGCGCAACACAACGAACGCGGCTACAACTTGTAAGTACGCGAAAAAAAGATGCCCGGCTTGCCGGGCATTTTTTTGTCTGGGGTTTGTCTGTGGCTAAAGGCGGATGGGTTTTTTGCCGAGTTTGTGATGGGATCCACACGGCACTTTTAAGGGTGCGAAAGTCTTACGTGCATGTAGGCGTATTCGACACTTTGTTTTTTCCCAGACCGCGCTAGAATGCGCGCCGATGGGCGGAGAACTGTATGTGGCAACAGACCCTGATTACCCTGCGGGCCAAGCCCCGGGGCTTTCACCTGGTAACGGATGAGTTGCTTGCCGGCCTGCCTGAGTTAAAGGCTTGCCGAGTAGGCCTGTTGCATTTGTGGCTGCAGCACACCTCGGCCTCGTTGACCATCAACGAGAATGCCGACCCGGCGGTTCGCCGTGACTTCGAGCGTTTCTTCAACTCGCTGGTGCCGCAAGGGCGTGCAGGGTTCGAACATAACGACGAAGGTCCGGATGATCTGCCGGCGCACTTCAAGGCCAGTCTGCTGGGCTGCCAGTTGAGTTTGCCGGTCAAGGCCGGCCGCTTGGCGATAGGGACTTGGCAAGGTGTTTATCTGGGCGAGCACCGAGATCATGGCGGTGCTCGTAAAGTCCTCGCCACGTTGCACGGTGATGGGGCATAAGCCACTGGAAACCCGGTGGATATTGATTTTTTTCCGGCGACCTCGACAGAGGGTGAAGCTGGGCTATAACTAATCTGCTTTTCGCAAGTCATGAGGTAGAACATGAGCGACGATGATCTGGAAAACGACGACCTTGAAGTAGGTGACGACGACGAGGCCGAAGAAGGCCTTGAAGCGGCAGCTGAAGACGTTGCTGACGACGACGGTGGCGATGATGCACCCGCCCCGGTGGCCAAAGGCAAAGCCAAGGCCGCTGTCTCGGTAGACGAACTGCCGAGCGTTGAAGCCAAGAACAAAGAGCGCGATGCGTTGGCCCGTGCGATGGAAGAATTCCTCGCTAAAGGCGGCAAAGTGCAGGAAGTCGAGGCCAACGTGGTGGCAGACCCACCGAAGAAGCCGGATAACAAGTACGGCAGCCGACCTATCTGAGGTCAGCAGCCGCTTGTAAGAAAAAGCCCGCCGTCGCTGCGGGCTTTTTCATGCCTGAAACAAATTCTTAAAATTCATTGCGTAGCCCTGTGGGAGCTGGCAAGCCAGCTCCCACAGTGGATCCTCAGCGTGACTGCCAGCTGCGCAGCAGCTCCGGCAACTCCGTCAGGCTACGAATCTCTGCATCCGGCTGCTTATCCGCTTCCCACGCCTTGCCCGTCGGGTTGAACCACACCGCGCGAAGCCCGGCCTGCTGCGCCCCGGCGATGTCATCGCCAGGATGATCGCCAATATGCACGGCCTGACTTGCATCCACGCCACCGCGCTGCAAGGCTTCCTGAAACAGCCGCGCATCCGGCTTGGCGATGCCGATATCCTCGGCGCGCAGGGCAAAGTGGAAGTAATCCGCCAGGCCTACGCGTTGCACATCGGCATTGCCGTTGGTGATCACGCCCAGCAGGAAGTGCTGGCGCAGCGCCTGCAGCATGGGCTCCGCTTCCGGGAACGGCGTGAGCTGGTGACGGGCGTGAATAAACGCTTCGTAGCACACGTCCGCCATCTGCGTAGCTTCAGGCTGTGGGTAACCCGCCTCTTCAAACGCGTGCATCAGGACCTTGTGACGCAGGATGCTGATGCGATATTTAAGCTCTGGATGGCGCTCCAACACCTGTTGGCGAAGGCTGGCGAAATGCTCCAGGGGCAAGTCGCCAACCTTGGAGGCGTTAACCGCCAGCCATTCGCGCATCGACGCCTCGGCGTTGATGATGACGGGTACGTTGTCCCAGAGCGTGTCGTCCAGGTCGAAGGTGATCAGCTTGATACTCATGAGTCGCCGCCCTTGATGCGTTTGGCCCGTGGATGGGCGCTGTCGTACACCGTCGCCAGGTGCTGGAAGTCGAGGTGGGTATAGATCTGCGTGGTCTTGATATCGGAGTGGCCGAGCAGCTCCTGCACGGCGCGCAGGTCCTGGGACGACTCCAGCATATGGCTGGCAAAGGAGTGACGCAGCATATGCGGGTGCAGGTTTTGCCCCAGTTCGCGCTCGCCGGCCGCCTTGACCCGCACTTGAATCGCCCGTGGCCCCAGGCGTCGGCCTTGCTGGCTGACAAACACCGCATCGTCGGCCGGGTTGGTCAACAGGCGCAGCGGCAACCACAGCTGCAAGGCTTCGCGGGCCTTCCTGCCCACTGGCAACACGCGGGTCTTGCTGCCCTTGCCGAGCACTTGCACCAGGCCGTCCGCCAGGTCCAACTGATCCAGGTTCAGGCCGGTCAGCTCCGACAGGCGCAGGCCCGAGGAATAGAACAGCTCCAGAATCGCCTGGTCACGATGGGCCAGGAAGTCGTCCTCAACGGCGCCGTCCAGCAATTGCAGGGCACGGTCGGTGTCGAGGGTCTTGGGCAGGCGCCGTTCTCCCTTGGGCGGCGACAGGCCGTTGGCCGGGTCGTGGTCGCACAGGCCTTCGCGGTTAAGGTAGTGATAGAGGCCGCGTACCGCCGAGAGCAGGCGTGACAGGCTGCGCGAAGACTGGCCCGCCTGGTGCAGCCGCGCGATCAGGCTGCGCAGGCTCTGGATATCCAGCGCCTTCCAACTGCTGATCTGTTGTTTTTCGCAGTACGCCAGGACCTTGTTCAAGTCCCGTCGATAGGCTTCCAGGGTGTGGGGCGACACCTGGCGCTCGTTGCGCAGGTGAGCGCAATAAGCGTCCAGTTGCCGTTCCATGGCTAGCGCACCGCGCGCAGGGTGGTGGTGTGGCGCGGCAAGACGCGGCCCAGCACTTCGGCGATGTAGGTCAAAAACAGCGTGCCCACCGAGCTTTTGTAGTGCGCAGGGTCACGGCTGGCAATTGCCAGCACGCCGTGCAAGCCTTGATGGCTGAGGGCGACCACGGCGGTGGAACCGATCTGCTTGCGCTGTTCGGCGCCAAACAGGAAGTCCAGCTCATGTTCACGCAAGGTGCCGCTGATGGTCTTGCCTTCCGAGAGCAGGCCGCCGATTGCGGTTTGCGCGTCGCTGCCGCTGACCCAGCGGCCCACCGGCATCGGGTTGTCGCTGAACAAAATCAGGCTGACAAACGGCACCTGGAAGTCCTGGCGCAGGCTGTCTTCCACGGCGATGACCGTTTCTTCCAGGCTGTTGGCGTCCATCAGGGTCAGGATCAGGCGGCGGGTCTTGTCGAACAGGCGGTCGTTGTCGCGGGCCACATCCATCAGGTGTGAAAGCCGATGGCGCATTTCGATATTGCGCTCGCGCAGGATCTTCATCTGCCGCTCCACCAGCGACACGGTATCGCCCCGCTGGTGGGGGATGCGCAGGGCGGGCAGCAGCTCTTCGTGTTCGACGAAGAAGTCCGGATTAGCCTCAAGGTACGCCGCGACAGCAGCGGCCTCCAGACTTTCGCTTGGGGTTGCTTGGGCGGGTACTTGAGGCTTATCGGTCATTAGCTTGGCTCACTCATAGACGGACCTGTCCTTCGTATACGCGCGAGGCCGGCCCGGTCATCATCACCGGGTGGCCAGGGCCTGCCCACTCGATGGACAAGCGTCCACCAGGCAGGTCGATCAGCAGCGGCGAATCCATCCACCCCTGGCTGATCGCAGCGACGGCTGCGGCGCAAGCACCGGTGCCGCACGCCTGGGTTTCGCCGGCGCCGCGTTCCCATACACGCAGTTGCGCACGGGTACGGTCGATCACCTGCAAAAAGCCCACATTGACCCGCGCCGGAAAGCGCGGGTGATGCTCGATCTTCGGCCCCAGCTCATGCACGGGGGCGTTATTGATGTCGTTGACCCGCAGCACGGCATGGGGGTTGCCCATGGAGACGGCTGCGATGTCGACGGCTTTGCCTTCTACGTCCAGCACGTAACTGGCGGCCTGCTCGGTGGCCTGAAACGGAATATCCGCCGGCACCAGGCGTGGCGCGCCCATGTTGACGCTGATCTGGCCGTCGCTGCGAATATCCAGCTCGATCACGCCGCTTTTGGTTTCGACGCGAATCTGGCGTTTGGCGGTCAGGCGCTTGTCCAGCACAAAGCGCGCAAAGCAGCGCGCACCGTTGCCGCATTGTTCCACTTCGGAACCGTCGGAGTTGAAGATCCGGTAACGGAAATCCACCTCCGGGTTGCTCGGCGCCTCAACGATCAGCAACTGGTCGAAACCGATGCCGGTGTGACGGTCGCCCCACTGTTTGGCGTGCTTGGGCAGGATGTGCGCGTGCTGGCTGACCAGGTCAAGGACCATGAAATCATTACCCAGCCCGTGCATCTTGGTAAAACGCAGCAGCATGGCTTACTCCGGCAGCAGGCTTTCGCCAGCATACAACTCGGCTACCGTCTCGCGGCGACGCACTTCAAACGCTTGATCACCGTCCACCAGCACCTCGGCGGCACGGCCGCGGGTGTTGTAGTTGGAACTCATGACAAACCCGTAGGCACCGGCCGAATGCACGGCCAGCAGGTCGCCTTCCTCCAGCGCAAGCTGACGGTCCTTGGCCAGGAAGTCGCCGGTCTCGCAGATCGGGCCGACGATGTCGTAGGCACGGCCTTCACCCTCGCGCGGGGTTACGGCAGTGACGTCCATCCACGCCTGGTACAGCGCCGGGCGGATCAGGTCGTTCATCGCCGCATCAACGATGGCGAAATCCTTGTGTTCGGTGTGCTTGAGGTACTCGACCTGGGTCAACAGCACGCTGGCGTTGGCAACGATATAACGGCCCGGCTCGAACATCAGGGTGAGGCCACGGCCTTCGGTACGCTCGCGCACAGCCTTGATGTAATCGGCGATCAGCGGCGGTTCTTCATCGCGATAACGCACACCCACGCCGCCGCCAAGGTCGATGTGTTGCAGGTAGATGCCGCACTCGCCAAGGCGTTCGGTCAGTGCCAACAGGCGGTCGAGCGCATCGAGGAACGGCGGCAGGGTGGTCAGTTGCGAGCCGATATGGCAGTCGACACCCAGCACTTCCAGGTTCGGCAGCTGTGCGGCACGGATGTACACGTCCTCGGCGTCGGCAATGGCGATGCCGAACTTGTTCTCTTTGAGACCGGTGGAGATGTACGGGTGCGTGCCGGCATCGACGTCCGGGTTGACGCGCAGGGAGATCGGCGCGCGAACGCCCATCTCGGCGGCGACCACTTGCAGGCGCTCCAGCTCGTCGGTGGATTCGACGTTGAAGCAATGCACGCCCACTTCGAGGGCGCGACGCATGTCTTCGCGGCTCTTGCCGACGCCGGAGAAGACGATTTTGTCGGCCTGGCCGCCGGCAGCCAGAACACGTTCCAGCTCGCCACGGGAAACGATGTCAAAACCAGCGCCAAGACGCGCCAGGACATTCAGTATACCCAGGTTGGAGTTGGCCTTGACCGCGTAGCACACCCTGTGTGGAACGCCTTCCAGTGGGTCGGTGAACGAGCGGTATTGGACTTCGATGTGCGCACGCGAGTACACATAGGTCGGGGTGCCAAACTGCTCGGCAATCGCGGACAGCGCCACGCCTTCCGCGAACAGCTCGCCGTCCCGGTAGTTAAAAGCGTCCATGATGTTCCCTTAGTAAGTGTCGTGCTTATGCGCTTTTGCAGCTTTTTGCGACGACTGTGCCTGGTCGTTCGGGTCTTTGCTGTCATCGGGCAGGTACAGCGGGCCTTTTTGACCACAGGCACTAACGAGGCAAGCGACCGCGACGAGCGCAGCAAGGGAAGAGATCAGGCGCTTCATGGCGAAATCCTTAAATATGCATTAATTGCGCCCGAGTATACCGACCACCCGCCAGCTTGCCTATGCGCCGTAATACCCGTCCGGCGGGGGTTTGCCGAGCATGCCGCGATTCGGCCTACGCTAAATGAGGATATTTCACGCGGCTGCGGGTAATGAAATCGGTATCCTTTGCAATCATCATGGCGCGTCCGTATCGTGCGCCGCTTGAGCGTGACCAGACACTTTTCGAGGTTCCCACAATGAGTTTGACCGAAGCCCGTTTTCACGACCTGGTGGATTCGACCCAGCAGGCGCTGGAAGATATTTTCGACGACAGCGGCCTGGACGTGGACCTGGAAAACTCGGCTGGCGTGCTGACCGTAAAGTTTGAAAACGGCACCCAGCTGATCTTCAGCCGTCAGGAGCCGCTGCGTCAGCTGTGGCTGGCGGCGCGTTCGGGTGGTTTTCACTTCGATTACAACGAAGAAGACAACAACTGGCAGTGCGATACCAGCGATGAGCTGTTAAGCGAAATGCTCGCACGTCTGGTCCAGGACCAAGCCGGCGTTGAGCTGGACTTCGACGAGATCTGATCGTGACCCAGCCTGCACCTGTACGCCCGCCCAAGCCGCTGTTCAGCAATGTCAGCCCGGCAGTGCCGTCACCTTGTATCAGTTTGTGTCGCCTGGACGAGCAAAAAGTCTGCCTCGGCTGCTACCGGCACGTGGAAGACATCCGTGAATGGCGCTCCGCCGACGATGCCCGGCGCCGCGTGATCTGCGCCGAGGCCGAGCAGCGCAGGGCGCGCGCCTGAGGCCGTCTTGTTTATTTGTGACGCTGTGGTAGTGTCCGGGTACGCCTCAACTCATCGAGGCCCGTGAGAACCCCGCCTTTTCCTGGCGGGGTTTTGCTTTTTTGTGCAGAAAAAAGGAGTCTGCCTGAATCATGACCGCACCTTCCATCATTCTTACCCGTCTTGACGTGCAGCGTCTGGAGCAATTGATCGACCGCTTGGGCGACGACTCTCCCGGCGCCGAAGCGTTGCAAGCCGAACTCGACCGCGCCGAAGACGTGGTTGGTCACGATGAAGTGCCTGCGGGTGTCGTGACCATGAACTCCAGCGTGCATTGCCGTGAGCAAGGCAGCGGCAAGGACTACCACCTGACCCTGGTGTACCCGAAGCACGCGAACGCCGATGAAGGCAAAATTTCGATCATGGCGCCTGTGGGCAGCGCTTTGCTCGGCCTGCAAGTGGGTCAGCACATCGACTGGCCGGCACCGGGCGGCAAGACGCTGAAGCTTGAATTGCTCAGCGTCGAAGGCCAGCCCAAGGATGGCGGAGCTTTCCCGCTTTAAATCTGGCTCAGCGCCGCATTCAGCGACAACTCCAGCTCGGCCTTGTAACGCAGATACAAGTTGCTCGGGCTTTGCACATCACCGAGCAGGCCGGACAGGTCCAGATCGGTGATGTAACAGCGGTAACGCTCGGTCTCCCGGCGCTGCCCGACGATTTCCCGGGCCACTATGGCAAACAGTTGGTCGCCGAATTCCAATTCGGAAAACTCCCGTTGATTGCAGTACAGCGTGATGCCGACCTGGCCGGGTGCGGCTTTGCCGATAATCGCTTGCACGTCATAAAACGGCTTGTTGGCCGGGTTCTGCGGCGCCGGTCGAGGCTCAATGCCGCGCGCGCGTTGATTGCCCGACGGCAACAGTTGGTAATACAAAATCTGCACTTCACCCAGCGGCTGTTGTGCGTCCAGCGGCGCCAGCGCTTCGCGTCGATAGATGATCGATTGCAGGAAGCGCTGCAGTGGCGCCAGCAGGCTTTGCTCATCATGAAACGGCAAGCGTTGCTGCCACAGCGCGTTGAACTCATCCAGCACATACAGCTCGGCGAAGCCTTCATTGGCCCGGTAGAACACCTGCACACAATCAGCCATGCCCATGGGCAGCAGCAGGGCCAATTCGTGGTCTTCCAGGGCCATGGCATCCAGGTGCAGCGGGCTGTAGCTGGCCAGCTCTTCGCTTAAGTAGGCGATCAGCGCATCCTGGTTGGGTAGTGGCACGTGAGTGGCCTGGCCCGGCGTCAGTTCCATCACGTGATAGTGCTGCTGCACCTGCAGCAGGTAGCGATGATTGGACTGGCTGAGCAGCAGGTTCTGCACGGTATCGAAGATTTCTTCCACGCGTTGGGCAATGAATTGCGCACGATTGTGGCAGAAGCAGCGCACCCGCAGGCGTGGCAGGTGGTTCGGCGGCAGCTGATTGAGGTAGTCGCGCAGGCAGTCGAGCAGTGCGTGAGGGCCGTCGTAACGGCTGACCAATACCTCGTTCCAACTGTTGAGCGTGACCTGATCCAGGGTCAGCACCAGGTTGTCGCGCACACCGGCATAACTCAGGGAGTCAGTGCGCTCGGTGGTCATCAGAATATTCAAGTCGCGGTGATGCTTGAGCGGGTCGACGCCGACGTTGATCAGCAACAGCACCTCTTCCGGTACCGCCGAGCGCAGCAGGCGGTCTTCATCGACGCTGGCCAGGGGCAGGGCGATCGTCTGTTGCAGGCAGCCCAGCAGGTTGAACAGCTCGAATTCGGTCATGTCGCTGACGCCTGGGTGCAAGGCCAGGCGTGTGCTGCTGTCGATCACACCGTTGCGATGGCACCAGGTGAGCATTTCCAGCAGATCGCGGCTGCGCTTGATCGGCGCGAAGTGCTCCCATTCCAGCGCCGTGAGGTTGCCGTTGTACAAGCCCCAGTGGTGCTGACCGGGTTCCTTGCGGTTGGGCGATTGCACCAGGGTCAGGGTGTCTTCGGCCAGGTCCGGGGCGATGCCGGGGTTGATGAACTCGACCTTGCCGGCCTTGCGCTCAAACGCGGCATACAGGCGCCGACCCAGCACATTGAGGTCGCGCTTGTTGATCAGGCTGACGGTCTGCTCGGTGCGCGCGAACTGGGTGAGAAAGCGGTAGCTGTAATTGAGTTCGCTGACCAGTGCGCGGCGCTCCGAGGCGACCTGGCGCACTTTCCACTGGCTGCGGCTGTCGAGCAAGGCCAGCTGGCCTTGGTCCCAACCCCATTCAAGGGCCAGGCGCTCCAACAATAGCCGCTGCCAGCTGGTGCTGCGCTGGCCGGCGCTGAGCTTGCGATTAACCTTCAGGTACAGCGCACGGCGCACCAGTTCCAGGCGTTCGGGTTCATTGCGCGCCTTGAGGTACTCCTCGATACGGCGGTAGACCACGATGTAGGGGTCCAGCTCATCCAGGTCCATCTGGTTGGCAAACACCGCACGTTTGAAGCGCAGGCTCAGGCAGTGCACGTTGGGGTGCTCGCTGGCGTACACCTCGGTCAGCAGCAGCTTGAGCACCGATTTGTAAGGCGACTCGATGCCCTTGAACAGTTGCCACAATCCGGCGCCGATAAATTCGCCCGGCGGGATGTGCGCCAAGTGGCCGAGGTCGAGGGTTTCATCGGCGCGGATAAAACGTTTGGAGATCAGCGCGTGGGTGAATTCGGCGTAGCGGGGTTCTTCATAGACCGGCACCAGCCACCAGATTGGCGTGCGCCCGGCGAGCCAGATGGCGGTGCGGTAGAACTCATCCAGCAACAGGTAATGCTGGGTGGTGCCGCAATCGTCGGAGCTCAGTTGCGTATCGCGCTCGCCTGAAACAAAGCGCGTCGGCTCGATCAGGAAGAAATGCGCCTCGGCGCCCATGGTCAGGGCCCAGGCTTCCAGCAACTGGCACTTTTTGCGCAGCTCGGCGAGTTCGCTCTCGCCAAGGTCCGCAGCGTGGCAGACCCACACGTCCATGTCGCTCTGGTCCGCCTGGGCCAAGGTGCCGAGGCTGCCCATCAGGAACAGACCGTGGATCGGCTGCGGCGGGTTGCCATGGCGCGGCTTATAGGAGAACGAGCGGGTCAGGCGCTGGGCTTCGGTGAGGGCCTGGGCTTCGGGTTCGAAGTTTGACAGACCCGCCGGCGTGCTGCCCGAGACATAGCCGGGCAACAGCGGGTGGTTGACGTGAAAAAACAACGGCAGCAGGGTCAGCACGCTCTGTTGGCGTGGCGTCAGCCCTTCGACGGCCCGGGCCATGCGGCCTGCATTGAGGGCCATGAAGCGCGCGCGCAGCTGGGCCAGCACCTTGCGGTCGATGCCTTCGTCCAGGTCGGGGCGGATTTCATGGGTGCGGGTCATGTCTGAGTCGTTGGCTCGCAGAGCCCGACGTGGGCGGCCGTGTAGGAGTTTACAGCCAGAAGCGTAGGAGGTTTAGATGATATGTGGCTTTTTGACGTCAGAATTTGTGCCGCCCACAGCAACGCCCTCGGAATCCGCAGCAGGCGGACTCCATGGGCGAAAGTAAGGTGTCAGGCAGCTTCTTTGGTATTAGCGGTAGTCAAGATGGTCAGCAGGGTTTGCGCTTGTTCTGCGGCGTCGCGGCCGAGGCTGGTCAGGTAGCCTCCGTCCGGCTGGTCGATAAGGCCTTTGGCATGAAGGCGTTTGGCAGCGGCGATGGCAGTAGACGCGGCGGTCTGGTGGACTTTCAGACCTTCCTTGGTGCTGTCCAGATTGAAGAGTGCAAGGATTTCCAGTTCGGCAACCAACTCAGGGGTATACGACATAAGGACTCCAGACGTTCTAAGAATTTATTAGAGGCTAGCAGGCCATAAGGTGAACGCACTTTGCCGAACTGTCCAGTGTGTTGCCGCTTGTTGGAATTATTGCTTTTCGGGCGGCAATTCCGGCAGAGCACGCAGTGCAGTTTCATACCATTCGGTATTGAAAGCGCGGTCCTCTTCCAGCAGCGCGTCGATCTCCACCGCAAGCACGTGAGCCATCAGTTGCAGGATCTCTTCACGTTCGTAGCCCACCAGCGTCAGTTTGTTGAAGGTGGCCTTGGCCGCTGGCGGGGTTTCGCTTTCGATCTGGTTCTCGATGGCTTCGATCAGGGTGGTTTCGGCGAATTCTTCTTCGTCGTTGTCGATATCGGTCGGCTCGCTCATGGCAGGCTCCTCAAGGAAAGGGCGCCAGTCTACCGCCATTCAGGCAACTGATGCTGCTGGTCAGGCGGCCTGCAGGGATCTATAACGCTTGCAGCCAACCCCACACCCGGCCTGGAGGCATTCGCTATGCTCAAGCTTTACGGATTTTCGGTCAGCAACTACTACAACATGGTCAAACTGGCGTTGCTGGAGAAAGGCCTGCCATTCGAAGAAGTGCCATTTTACGCAGGCCAAACCCCTGAAGCCCTGGCCGTCAGCCCGCGCGGCAAGGTGCCGGTGCTGGGGGTCAAACAAGGCTTTATCAACGAAACCAGCGTGATCCTCGAGTACATCGAGCAAACCCAGGAAGGCCCGTCGTTGCTGCCCGCCGACCCGTATCAGCGCGCCCAGGTGCTGGCGTTGTGCCGGGAGATTGAGCTGTACATCGAGTTGCCCGCCCGCGCGTGTTTTGCCGAGGCGTTCTTTGGTATGCCGGTTCCGGACGCGATCAAGGAAAAAACCAAGGCTGAGTTGTTGCTGGGGGTGGCTTCTTTAGGTCGGCACGGCAAGTTCGCGCCCTATGTGGCGGGAGAAAGCTTCACGATTGCCGATCTGTATTTCATGTACAGCCTGAACCTCGCCTGCGCGGTGGGCGAGAAGCTGTTTGGTCTGGATTTGCTGGCGGATTTGCCGAAGGCCAAAGCGTTGCTCGAGCGCCTGCATGAGATGCCCAACGCCAAGAGGGTGGCGGCGGACAGGGAGGCGGCGATGCCTGCATTTATGGCGATGATTGCGGCCAAGAAGTAGATATTTTGCGGCTGGGATGACGCCATCGCAGGCAAGCCAGCTCCCACATTTTGAATGGTGAGTCCATTCAAGTGTGGGAGCTGGCTTGCCTGCGATGCTTTTAGCGGCTGGCGAGCAGTGCCTGGCCGCGCACAACGGCTGCCTTGACCTGCGCCGGCGCAGTGCCGCCCACGTGGTTACGGGCATTCACCGAGCCTTCCAGGGTCAGCACGGCGAACACGTCCTGTTCGATCTGGTCGCTGAACTGACGCAGTTCTTCCAGGCTCATTTCCGCCAGGTCCTTGCCGGTGTCCACGCCGTATTTAACAGCATGGCCGACGATTTCGTGGCAGTCACGGAATGGCAGACCACGACGCACCAGGTAGTCCGCCAGGTCGGTGGCGGTGGAGAAACCGCGCAGCGCCGCTTCACGCATGATCGCGTGCTTGGGCTTGATCGCCGGGATCATGTCGGCAAACGCACGCAACGAGTCGCGCAGGGTGTCGGCGGCGTCGAACAGCGGCTCTTTGTCTTCCTGGTTGTCCTTGTTGTAGGCCAGAGGCTGGCCTTTCATCAAGGTCAGCAGGCCCATCAGCGCGCCGAACACGCGGCCGCTCTTGCCACGCACCAGCTCCGGTACATCGGGGTTTTTCTTTTGCGGCATGATCGAGCTGCCGGTGCAGAAGCGGTCCGGCAGGTCAATGAACTGGAATTGCGCGCTGGTCCACAACACCAACTCTTCGGAGAAACGCGACAGGTGCATCATCGCAATGCTGGCGGCGGCGCAGAATTCGATGGCGAAGTCGCGATCCGACACGCCGTCCAAAGAGTTGCCGCCCACGGCGTCGAAACCCAGCAGTTGCGCGGTGTATTCGCGGTCGATCGGGTAAGTGGTGCCGGCCAGCGCGGCGCTGCCCAACGGCATGCGGTTGGCGCGCTTGCGGCAGTCCACCAGGCGCTCGTAGTCGCGGCTGAGCATTTCGAACCAGGCCAGCAAATGATGGCCGAAGGTCACGGGCTGCGCGGTTTGCAAGTGGGTGAAGCCGGGCATGATGGTGCCGGACTCACGCTCGGCCTGCTCCAGCAGGCCTTTTTGCAGGCGGGTGATTTCGACCAGGATCAGGTCGATCTCGTCACGCAACCACAGGCGGATATCGGTGGCCACCTGGTCGTTACGGCTGCGACCGGTGTGCAACTTCTTGCCGGTCACACCGATGCGATCGGTGAGGCGCGCCTCGATATTCATGTGCACGTCTTCCAGGTCGACGCGCCAGTCGAACGTGCCGGCTTCGATCTCACCGCGGATGGTGGTCAGGCCGTCGATGATGCTGTCGCGCTCGGCGTCGGTCAGCACGCCGACCTTGGCCAGCATCGTGGCGTGGGCGATCGAGCCCATGATGTCGTGGCGGTACAGGCGCTGGTCGAAGGTGACGGAGGCGGTGAAGCGCGCGACGAAGGCGTCGACGGGTTCACTGAAGCGGCCGCCCCAGGACTGGTTGGTCTTGTCGGTGCTCATGGATTCGCTCGTGATCTGCTTAAAAGAGGCGTGGAGGTGTGCCGCCGATAATAACAGGGTTGCCCGTGGAGGCGATGCTGCGGGTGATCGGCATTTTTATTTGCGCCAAGGATGGCTAAGTGCCTTGCCGTCGAACGCATCCGGGACGAGACTGGTGGCAGGCGTTAATTGAAACGATATTTGACGATTGAGCAATATCGTCTCAGCGAGCGTCTACAGTTGCACTGATAGAGCATGAATGCACCAAAGTCGGGTGATGCGGTCATAGCCCAGACTATCCATTAAAAAAGGGGGGTATTCGGATTGTGTATCAGCAAACCCTACGACGATGCCCAAAGGCAGCAGGTCTTGGGCGCAATTGAACAGGTCCGGGTAAATTTGGGTGCCGCTGCCGGGGCACTTTTTGCCGCTCGCGCTAGTCTTAGCGTGGATCGCTGTGACGCAAGTCACCGCACCTGTCTACGCTATCCTTGTGCGAGACTCACGCAGGAATCCAGCGCAATATGAATGTCCTGATCGTTGATGACGAACCCCAAGCCCGCGAGCGACTGAGCCGTTTGGTCAGTGAACTCGAGGGTTATACAGTCCTTGAACCGAGCGCCACCAACGGCGATGAGGCATTGACGCTGATCGACAGCCTCAAGCCGGACGTGGTGTTGCTCGATATCCGCTTGCCGGGCCTTGATGGCCTGCAAGTCGCCGCCCGTTTGAGTGAGCGAGAATCGCCACCTGCCGTGGTGCTGTGCGCCGCACAAGAAGAGTTTTCCACCGAGACCCTGGAAGCCAGCGGTGTCAGCTTTATCCTCAAACCGGTGACGAGTGAAGCATTGCTCAAGGCGCTCAAGAAGGCCGAGCGCCCGAACCGCGTGCAACTCGCTGCGCTGACCCAGCCGGCCGCCCAAAGTGGCAACGGGCCGCGCAGCCATATCAGCGCGCGGACCCGTAAGGGCATCGAACTGATCCCGTTGGGGCAGGTGGTCTACTTTATTGCCGACCACAAGTACGTGACCCTGCGCCACGAGGCTGGCGAAGTGCTGCTCGACGAGCCGCTCAAGGCCCTCGAAGATGAATTTGGCGACCGCTTCGTACGCATCCACCGCAATGCACTGGTGGCCCGCGAGCGAATAGAACGCCTGCAGCGCACGCCTTTGGGGCACTTCCAGCTGTTCCTCAAAGGGCTTAACGGCGATGCCTTGATCGTCAGCCGACGCCATGTCGCCGGTGTGCGCAAGATGATGCAGCAGCTTTAGCCCAAGGGTTATAGCGAGGCCTGCAATCGTTTATCCCGGTGCGACGTGGCCAGGGAGGCCCCGCACTTGCTGATTCAAATCAAAGCGTGTTTGGCTGAGCTGTTATTATCTGCCGTATCTATTCAGTACGGATTGATCCATGTCCTCTCGCGAAATCCGCATCGCCACCCGTAAAAGCGCCCTGGCCTTGTGGCAGGCCGAATACGTCAAAGCGCGCCTTGAACAGGCCCACCCAGGCCTCAAAGTATCCCTGGTGCCCATGGTCAGTCGCGGCGACAAGCTGCTCGACTCGCCGCTGTCGAAGATCGGCGGCAAGGGCTTGTTCGTCAAGGAGCTGGAAACCGCGCTGCTGGAAAACCAGGCCGACATCGCCGTGCATTCGATGAAGGATGTGCCCATGGACTTCCCCGAAGGCCTGGGCCTTTTTTGCATCTGCGAGCGCGAAGACCCGCGCGATGCGTTTGTTTCCAACACCTACGCGTCCCTGGATGACCTGCCGTTGGGCAGCATCGTCGGCACCTCCAGCCTGCGTCGTCAGGCCCAATTGCTGACTCGTCGCCCGGACCTGCAGATTCGTTTTTTGCGCGGCAACGTCAACACCCGCCTGGCCAAGCTGGACGCCGGCGAATATGACGCGATCATCCTTGCGGCTGCCGGCCTGATCCGCCTGGGTTTTGAAGACCGTATTACGTCGGCCATCAGCGTCGAAGACAGCTTGCCCGCCGGCGGGCAGGGCGCAGTCGGCATTGAGTGCCGCACCGCCGACAGCGAAATCCATGCCTTGCTCAAACCCCTCGACCACCACGACACCGAAGTGCGTGTCACTGCTGAACGTGCCCTCAACAAGCACCTCAACGGTGGCTGCCAGGTGCCGATTGCCTGCTACGCGGTACTCGAAGGTGAAAACCTCTGGCTGCGTGGCTTGGTCGGTGATCCGGACGGCGGCACACTGCTCACCGCCGAGGTGCGTGGGCCGCAGCGTGACGCGACGGCCTTGGGCATCCAGGTCGCAGAGGAGCTGCTGGGCAAAGGCGCCGGCGCCATTCTGGAAAAAGTCTATGGCGAGGCCGGCCCGCAGTGACCGATTGGCGCGTGCTGCTGACGCGGCCCGCCGAAGAGTCGGCGGCCGTGGCTGCGTTGTTGGCCGAAGCCGGAATTTTCAGCAGCAGCTTGCCGCTGCTGGATACCGAAGCCTTGCCCGTCACGCCCGAGCAACAGGCAGTTTTTGCTGAGCTGGGCCGCTATAGCGCGGTGATTGTGGTGAGTAAACCGGCGGCACGCCTGGCTGTGCAGCAATTGCAGCAGCCCTGGCCAGCGTTGCCGTGGTTCAGTGTGGGCGCTGCCACTGCGCAGGTACTGGCCGATCACGGCCTCACCGTTCACTATCCGCAAACCGGCGACGACAGCGAGGCCTTGCTTGCGTTGCCCGCCTTGCGCGAGGCTGTCGCACGGCCCGGTGCGCGGGTGTTGATCCTGCGTGGTGAGGGCGGCCGAGAGTTGCTGGCTGAGCGTTTGCGTGAGCAAGGTGCTAGTGTCGATTATCTGGAGTTGTATCGGCGTTTCCTACCGGCCTACGCTGCCGGGGCGTTGATGCAACGCATCCAGTTGGAACGCTTGAACGGCCTGGTGGTCAGCAGTGGGCAGGGTTTTTTACACCTGCAAGCCCTGGCCGGCCCCGATTGGCCGAAGGTGGCGCAGCTGCCGTTGTTCGTGCCCAGCCCTCGCGTGTCTGACATGGCGCGGGCCGCTGGTGCAGAAAAAGTTGTGGATTGTCGCGGCGCGAGTGCCGCGGCTTTGTTAGTGGCGTTGCGCAGCGCTGCCTCATAAGGCATGCGGCGCCCACTCTCTGATACGCAAAGGACGGATACGTGAGCGAAACAGCCTTGCCTAAAGATGAAACCCAACCCGCACTTGATGCGCCGGTTGAGTCACAGGTCACCGCGCCACGCCGTGGCAATGGCCTGGCGGTTGTGGCCCTGTTGCTCGGTGCTGCAGGCGTTGCCGCCGGCGGTTGGGGGATCTGGCAGGTCCGTGCCCTGCAAGCCAGCAGCCAGCAACAGCTGGGCCAGGTACAGACCCTTGATGATCAATCCCAATCCCTCAAGCAAAGCCAGCAACAGCTGGCGGCGCGCCTGGCGCAGTTGCCTGGCGCGGACGAGCTTGAGGAGCGTCGCCGCCTGGTCGCCCAATTGCAGGGTGACCAGCAGCGCCTGAGCCAACGCCTGGAAACCGTGCTGGGCGCCAGCCGCAAAGACTGGCGCCTGGCCGAGGCTGAACACCTGATCCGCCTGGCCAGCTTGCGTCTCTCTGCCTTGCAGGACATCAACAGTGCCCAGTCACTGGTCCAGGGTGCCGACGAAATTCTGCGTGAACAGAGTGACCCAGGCGCCTACGCCGCCCGTGAGCAGTTGGCCAAGAGCCTTGCCGCGTTGCGCAGTACCGAGCAACCCGACCGCACCGGCCTGTACCTGCAACTGGCCGCACTGCGTGATCAGGTCGTGGCGCTTGCGGCTATCGCACCGGAGTATCAGCTCACCGAACCTGCGTCCGAAGGGCGCTCGACCACCGATACGGAAAATCGCCTGAAACAGTGGTGGGAGCAGATCTCTCGCTACTTCCGTATCGACTTCAACCCTGATGACAACATTCGTCCATTGCTCGCCGGCCAAGGCCTGAATCAGGTGCGCCTGGCATTGAGCCTGGCGCTGGAACAGGCGCAGTGGGCCGCGCTTAACGGCGAATCGGCGGTGTACAGCCGCTCGCTGGGTGAGGCGCGCAGCGTGCTGCAGGACAACTTCAACCAGGACAATCCGCAGAGCAAGGCGATGCTGGCGCGTATTGCCGAGCTCGAGCCCAAGGCTGTCTCGGTGGTGACGCCGGACCTGGCCACCAGCCTGGCCGCAGTGCAGGCCTACCTTGAGCGCCGTCATCTGTCTGCCGATGAAGCCAAGGCGTCGGCGGGCACGCCGGCGACCCAGGAGTAGAGCCGATGAAGCGTTTCTATGTGATCCTGGTGCTGGCGATTGCGATCGCCCTGGCACTGGGCGTGGGTATTTCGAAACACACCGGCTACGTGCTGATTACCTACCCCCATCTGCTGCATTACGAATCAAGCCTGTGGGCCACGCTGGTGGCGGTGTTCGCCGTCGTTCTGGTGATCTACCTGCTGCGTGTGCTGTTCAGCTTGCTCACCACCTCGGGCGGCGTAGTCAACCCATGGTCGCGGCGTAACCGCAGCCGCCGTGTGCAGATTGCCATCGAGCAAGGCCAGATGGACCTCGCCGAGGGCCGCTGGGCCAGCGCCGAACGTCACCTGCACCGCGCCGCTGAAGCCGAGCGCCAGCCGTTGTTGTACTACCTTGGCGCTGCACGGGCTGCCAACGAACAGGGCCGCTATGTGGAGTCCGACGGTTTGCTGGAGCGTGCCCTGGAACGCCAGCCACAGGCGGAACTGGCTGTGGCCCTGAGCCATGCGCAACTGCAGATGGACCGTGGCGACACTGAAGGTGCGCTGGTGACCTTGCAGGCCATGTACGAGCGTCATCCGCATAACGCGCAGGTCTTGCGCCAATTGCAGCGTCTGCATCAGCAGCGGGGTGATTGGCCGTCGGTGATTCGCTTGTTACCCGAACTGCGCAAAGACAAGGTACTTCCCGCCGCTGAGCTGGCCGAACTTGAGCGCCGTGCCTGGGGCGAAAACCTTGGGCTGGCGGTCGAGCGTGAAGAGCAGGGCGAAGCCGGTTTGCAGTCTTTGGAGCGAGCGTGGGAGCAACTGACCTCCGCCCAGCGCCAAGAACCGCAACTGGTGTTGGCTTACGCTGAACAACTGCGTCGGCTGGATGCTGACGCCAAGGCCGAAGAAGTGCTGCGTGGCGCCATCAAGCGCGGCTATGACAGCCATCTGATTCGGCTTTACGGTTTGTTGCGTGGCAGTGACCCGGGTCGACAGCTCAAATTTGCTGAAGGCTGGCTCAAAGACCATCCGGGGGATGCCAGCCTGTTGCTGACACTGGGTCGCCTGTGTCTGCAAAACAGTCTGTGGGGCAAAGCACGCGACTATCTGGAAAGCAGCCTGCAAGTGCAGCGTAACCCCGAGGCCTGTGCTGAGCTGGCGCGCTTGCTGGCCCAGCTGGGCGACACCGAGCGCAGCAACCAGTTGTTCCAGGAAGGCCTGGGGCTTCTGGACAGCCGCTTGCTGGCATCACCGTTGCCGGTGCCTGCGCGAGTGTAGGAATGAAAGCCAAGGTTGGCCCGACCTTTCTGAGGGCCAACCTTTCTTTATCGCGTAAACCCTGGGCGCTAAAGCGCTACGTAGCAAATTCCTACCGCCAACTGCTTGAAGTCATCCAGGTTCTGACGGCATATCCCCAGGCGGTTGCGGAATAGTCTGCTCTAACGCGTATTGAAAGGAGTCAGGCCTTTACTCTACCGTAAGGGTCTATCTCCTGCGGTACGGATAACAATGTCTTTGGCCCCTTCACGCTCCCTGTTTCTTCTGGCCTTCTTGGCTGGTGCGCTGACGTTGGGTGCGTCTTTTTATCTTGAGTTCGGCGCGCTCTTGCGTCCTTGCTTCCTGTGCCAGGTGCAGCGCATCTTTTTGGCAGCCTTTACGCTGATCAACCTGGTAGCGACCATTCACAACCCGAAACGCTCCGGGGTCTACCTGTACGGGTTGGCCAGCATGGGCTGCGCAATGCTCGGGGCCATCACTGCGGTACGCCAGGTGCTGCTACAAAATGCCGCGCCGGAGCAGGTCAACGATTGCTGGCCCAGCCTTCACTACATGATTGAAAACCTGTCGTTATGGCAAGCACTGCAACTGAGTGTAAAAGGCACCGTGGACTGCGTGGAACTCAACTGGACACTGTTTGACCTGAGCCTGCCCGAATGGAGCTTGTTGTTCTTTTTGGCGATGCTGGTGCTCGGCATCATGCAGTTTTCACGATTGTTGGCGGGCCGCCGTTTGCACCCTGCGAGGTACTGAAAATTCGCCGTAATGTGTAGGACGGGATTAAACACTTGTATGAACTTTCTCTCCTGCGTACCTTGAAGCCATAGTCATGCGGGCATAATCTGGCCCGCACGCGTTATCGAAACCGTTTGTGACATGCGGCCTTGTTCGGCTCCCGCCTCAATGTTTGAGGTGTTACGCGGGCACAGGCGGCAGCGCCCCTATAGGGAAGAGAGATCACCATGCTGGAAAGTTGTCAGAATGCTCAGGAACGCTGGGGTGGAGTGCACAAGCTGATCGACAGCTGGTTGAAGGCACGTCACGAACTGGTTCGAGCCTTTGATGCTCTTGGCGCCAAGCCCGAGGCACTGGCTGAGAATCGCGAACCGCTGCAGGATTTCTGCGGTGTCTTGGTGGACTACGTGTCGGCCGGCCATTTTGGTGTCTACGAGCAACTGACCAAGGAAGCGGAAGCTTTTGATGATCAGCGTGGCCTTGACCTGGCAGATACGATCTACCCGCGCATTGATGTGATCACCGAGAAGCTGCTGGCCTTCACCGATCTGTGTGATGCTGGTAATTGTGTTGCTGAAAAATTCAAAGAATTGGGCGCGCTGCTGCATGAGCGCTTCGAGTTGGAAGACTGCCTGATCGAAGTGCTGCACAACGCTCACAAAGAAGAGTCGGCCGCCCAGGCTTGACCCTCTGAGTGAGATAAAAAAACGGTGCGCATGGCGCACCGTTTTTTATTGGGTCAGTGGCGAGTGCCGAGCAATTCGATCTCGAATACCAGTGGCGTATAGGGTGGGATCAACTCACCCGCACCGTCGGCGCCATAGGCCTGGGCGGAGGGAATCACCAGTCGCCATTTCGCGCCTACCGGCATCTGCTGCAGCGCGCTGCTCCAACCACTGATCACACTGTCCAGGCGAAACCATTGGGGCTGCGTGCTCTTGTCGAAGACTGTCCCATCGGGCAGCCGTCCTACGTAATTTACGTGCACCTCATCACTGGCCAGTGGTTTGCTGCCGTTGCCGGGCGCTAGCTCGGTGAGCAGGATGCCATCTGCCAGTTCACGCACGCCGCTGACGGCTTTTTCCTTGGCTAAGAATTGCTGTTCGGCAGCGAGGGCCTTTTCGCTTTGTGGAGCCTCGGCGTCGGCAGCGTTTTGTGCTTCGTGTTCGGCGAGGATCTGTTCGATGCGTGCATTATCCAGTGCCAATGGCTTGCCCTGGTAGGCTTGCTTGAGGCCATCGAGCAAGGCTTGGATCTGCAGGTCGGGAACCTGCTGGCGCAGGCGCTCGCCAAGGCTTGCACCCAAACTGTAGGCAAGGTCGTGTGGGTCTTGGGCAGTGGTTTTTGACGGTGATTGCTCGCCTGCATTGGCCACGCCAATCGCCAGGCCAAGCACTAAAAAAAGATAACGCGACATGCTGCTTCTCCCGCCGAAAGTGCGACGGATTATGCCAGTGTGAGTGGGCAAAAAGTGCCGCCGTTTTTTGTTATATCGATAAGAATTTATTCACGGTGCAACGCAAGGCAAACGATACTGTCAACATGCCCTAGCGGCGGTAAGAGCAGAGGGCTAGTATGAGCCGCACCCACGTCAGCCAGGAGGTAAACCATGTCGGCCAAACAGAAGCCTGTTAATACCCCGTTGCATTTACTCCAACAACTTTCGGGCAGCTTGCTCGAACATCTGGAAAGCGCATGTTCCCAAGCGTTGGCCGATGCAGAAAAACTGCTCGCCAAACTGGAAAAACAACGCGGTAAAGCGCAAGAAAAGCTGCACAAATCCCGCACCAAACTGCAAGACGCCGCAACTGCCGGCAAAGCCAAGGCACAAGCCAAAGCCAAAGACGCCGTCAAAGAACTTGAGGACCTGCTGGACGCCCTCAAGGATCGCCAAGCTGAAACCCGCACTTACATTTCCCAACTCAAAAAAGATGCTCAGGAAAGCCTGAAACTGGCCCAGGGCGTTGGTCGAGTCAAAGAAGCGGTGGCTAAAGTATTGGGCGCTCGTACACCGGCAAAAGCTGCCGCATCGAAAGCTCCAGCCAAGGCTGCGGCCAAGCCAGCTGCAAAAACTGCTGCTGCAAAACCAGCGGCCAAGCCAGCTGCTAAAACCGCTGCTGCAAAGCCAGCCGCCAAGCCAGCTGCTAAAACTGCTGCTGCGAAACCAGCCGCCAAGCCAGCTGCTAAAACTGCTGCTGCGAAACCAGCCGCCAAGCCAACTGCTAAAACCGCTGCCGCGAAACCAGCCGCCAAGCCAGTTGCTAAAACTGCTGCTGCAAAGCCAGCGGCCAAGCCAGCTGCTAAAACCGCTGCTGCGAAACCAGCCGCCAAGCCAGCTGCTAAAACTGCTGCTGCRAARCCAGCSGCCAAGCCAGYTGCTAAAACTGCTGCTGCGAAACCAGCTGCCAAGCCAGCTGTTAAAACTGCTGCTGCAAAGCCAGCGGCCAAGCCAGTTGCTAAAACTGCTGCTGCRAAACCAGCYGCCAAGCCAGTTGCCAAACCGGCTGCAGCCAAACCAGCCGCTAAGCCAGCAGCCAAACCTGCCGCCGCGAAACCGGCCGTCAAGCCAGCCGCCAAACCTGCTGCCGCTAAGCCAGCTGCAAAGCCAGCCGTTGCCAAGCCTGCTCCGGTCAAGCCAGCAACTCCGGCAGCCGCGCCTGCTACCCCGGCAGCGTCCAGCGCTCCAACCGCATCGGCCAGCAGCACGCCTGCACCGGTAGCGCCAAGCACCACCCCAACCAGCGCTTCCTAAGTGCGGGTGGCCACGACGCGCAGCTGCTGCAGCGCGTCGTGGTCAAGGTTGGCGGCTTCGGTCGCCAAACCTTCAAGCCATTTCGGTTGACTCACTTCCCCCGTCGGCCATGCCTGCGCCAACGCTTCCAGGCGCGCTAATAATTCCCGTTCGGCCTCCAGCTCCAGAGCTTTGACTCGCTCGCGTAATGCCGCCAGAGGCACATCCTGTTGCGCCAGGGCTCGCCATTGCATGCGCATCTGTCGTAACGGTTCGACCACCGTTTTTTGCCATGGGCGTGCAAGCTGTTGCAGCGCGTGAATGCGCGCAGGCTCAAGCGCTACGCCGCGCCGTTCCAGCCACGCACCACAGAGCAACAGGCACACATCCGCGCCTTGTTCCTGCAAGCGCAGGCAAGCGTCTTCGCACCCTGGGCGGGCGTAAATCGAAAGGGCAAAGCTCCACAGGTCAGCGCACATATTCACACCCAAGCCAGCGGGCAACGAAGCTGGTAGACTCCGCCGCCATTATGATCCGACTTCAAAGCCTAACATTACAGCGTGGCCCGCAACGTCTTCTTGAAGACGCCGAGCTGACCCTGCACGCCGGTCACAAAGCCGGCCTGATCGGTGCCAACGGCGCCGGCAAATCCACGTTGTTCGCCCTGTTGCTGGGTGAGCTGACCCCGGATTCCGGGGACTGCTTGCTGCCGGCCGACTGGCGCATTGCCCATATGCGCCAGGAGATCGACACCCTCGACCGCATTGCGATCGACTACGTGCTCGATGGCGACCTGCGCCTGCGCCAGGTGCAACACGACCTCGCCGAGGCCGAGAAAGCCCAGGACGGCGCCGCTCAGGCCCGCCTGCACTCGGAGCTGGACAGTGCCGACGGCTACACCGCCGATGCCCGCGCCCGCAAGATGCTGGCTGGCCTTGGGTTTACCAACGAACAGATGGATCGACCGGTCGCCGACTTCTCCGGTGGCTGGCGCATGCGCCTGAACCTGGCCCAGGCACTGATGTGCCCTTCGGACTTGTTGCTGCTCGACGAACCGACCAACCACTTGGACCTCGATGCGATCCTGTGGCTGGAAGACTTCCTCAAGAACTATCAGGGCACCTTGTTGCTGATTTCCCACGACCGGGACTTCCTCGACGCCGTGGTCGATAACATCGCCCACGTCGAACAGAAGAAGATTACGCTGTACCGTGGCGGCTACACCGCGTTCGAACGCGCGCGCGCCGAGCGTCTGGCCCAGCAGCAACAGGCCTTCGAAAAGCAGCAGGCGCAACGTGCGCACATGGAAAGCTACATCGCCCGGTTCAAGGCCCAGGCCACCAAGGCCCGCCAGGCCCAGAGCCGGATCAAGGCGCTGGAGCGCATGGAAGAGCTGTCGGCGGCCCATGTCGATTCGCCGTTCGACTTTGTATTCCGTGAATCGGTGAAAATCTCCAGCCCCTTGCTGGATCTCTCGGATGCACGCCTGGGTTATGGCGACAAAACCATCCTGGAGAAGGTCAAGCTGCAGCTCACACCGGGTGCGCGCATCGGTTTGCTCGGGCCTAACGGCGCGGGCAAATCGACGCTGATCAAGAACCTGTCCGGCGAGCTTGAGCCTTTGGCCGGCCGCCTGACCCGTGGCGAGAACACGGTGGTGGGCTACTTCGCCCAGCATCAGTTGGATTCTCTGGACTCCAAGGCCAGTCCGTTGCTGCACCTGCAGCGTCTGGCGCCGACCGAGCGCGAACAAACGCTGCGTGACTTCCTTGGCGGTTTCGACTTCCGTGGCGCACGCATTGATGAGCCGGTGCTGAATTTCTCCGGCGGCGAAAAGGCCCGTCTTGCCCTGGCATTGATTGCCTGGGACCGGCCGAACCTGCTGCTGCTCGACGAACCGACCAACCACCTGGACCTGGAGATGCGCCTGGCGTTGACCATGGCCCTGCAGGAGTTCAGTGGTGCGGTGCTGGTGGTGTCTCACGATCGCCACTTGCTCAAGAGCACCACCGACAACTTCCTGCTGGTGGCTGACGGCAAGGTTGAAGAGTTCGACGGCGACCTGGATGACTATGCGCGTTGGCTGACCGATTACCGCCTGCGCAACGCGCCCGTGAGTAATACGCCGGTCAACCCCGACAAAACCGACAAGAAGGCCCAGCGCCAGGCAGCCGCCGCCCTGCGCCAGCAGTTGGCGCCGCACAAGCGCGAAGCCGACAAGCTGGAAGCCGAGCTGGGCAAGGTGCATGAGCGCCTGGCCAAGATCGAAACCAGCCTGGGCGACAGCGCCGTCTACGAGGCGGCGCGCAAGGACGAACTGCGCGACCTGCTGGCCGAACAAGCCAAGCTCAAGGTGCGCGAAGGGCAGTTGGAGGAGACCTGGATGGAAGCCCTCGAAGTGCTCGAAACCTTGCAAGCGGAGCTGGAGGCGCTGTCCTGATGGAAGCGTTGCAGTTACCGCTGCCGGCACAATGGATCGCGCCGCTCTGGGTGGGTGTGCAAATCCTGCTGATCCTGCTCGCGGGTTATTTCGCCCAGCGCTTCGTGGCCAAAGTCCTGAATCGCCTGGGTGAACGCTACCCGTTGCCTCCTCAGTTGCTGATGCCACTGCGTGGCGGCCTGCGCTGGCTGATCATGGGCAGTGCGCTGATTTTTGTGCTGGAGCGCCTGGGCGTGTCCGCCACTGTGTTGTGGACGGCGCTGTCGGGGTTTGTCGCAGTCGCGGCCGTGGCGTTTTTTGCCATGTGGTCGGTACTGTCCAACCTGCTGTGTGCGATTTTGATCTTTACCGTCGGGCCGTTTCGCCTCGGTGATATCGTCGAACTGGTGGATACCGTCGACAAGCCGGGTGTAAAAGGCCGGGTGGTGGCGATCAACCTGCTCTACACCACACTCATCGAAGTGGCGGAGGCAGGCACTGACAGTGCGATGGTGCAGGTGCCAAACAGCCTGTTCTTTCAGCGCTCGGTGCGGCGTTGGCCAGGTACCCACGTGTTTCCAGGCGACCGCTAGCATTCACGTCGTGTAAAAATCCATAGCCAGTCTTCGGTCGGCGGAGTTAGCTTAAGCCTTACTCGCAAACTCCCTCCTGAGGTGTGTAATGGCACTCGACACATGGCTGGCCTTTTTCCTGGCCAGTTGGATCATTTCCCTTTCCCCCGGCGCCGGTGCCATCGCTTCGATGTCCAGCGGCCTGCAATACGGTTTCCTGCGCGGCTACTGGAACGCCATTGGCCTGCAACTGGGCCTGGCGATGCAGATCGCCGTGGTGGCGGGTGGCCTGGGTGCCATTCTTGCGGCGTCTTCGACCGCGTTTTATGCGATCAAGTGGTTTGGTGTGGCGTACCTGGTGTACTTGGCCATCAAGCAGTGGCGCGCCCTGCCGATGGACATGAGCGAGGATGCAACGATACGCCCGATCGGCAAGCCAATGGCGATGATATTCCGTGGCTTCCTGGTCAACGCGAGCAACCCCAAGGCGTTGGTGTTCATGCTGGCGGTTCTGCCGCAGTTCGTGAACCCGCAGGCGCCGCTGCTGGTCCAGTACCTGGTTCTGGGCGCAACCATGATCAGCGTCGACATGATTGTAATGGCGGGCTACACGGGGCTTGCGTCGAAAGTCTTGCGGCTGCTGCGTACGCCCAAGCAGCAGAAACGCATGAATCGCACGTTTGCCGGATTGTTTGTGGGGGCGGCGGGTTTCCTGGCCAGCTTGCATCGCGCAACGGCTTGATTGACGAAGCCAGCTCCCACATTTGTCATGTGTTGGCTTTGAGATGACGGCTCAACGAAGAATCTTCGGCGCTTCATCCCTTGGCAGGTTATTGCGCACTGCAGGCTTGCCTGGTTCTTCGTAGCCACCGCCCAGTTGTTCCGCCAGTTGGCGCGCCACATCCTCACCCAGCGCTTTCGACACTTCCCGCACCACGCGCGGCCGGTTCAGGCTTACGCGCACGTCACGGTTGTTCACCAGCTTGGTGTCCTGGCCCTCACCCATGGCGGTAAACGCCGAGGTGATCTCGAAGGTGCGCGTATTGATCAGGCTGAAATCGGCCACCAGCGTCAGGCCCAGCACCGCCGAGTAGCTGTTGGTGTGGTCCAGGGCGTTGATGTCCTGGGTGAAGTCGATGTCTGACAGGGTGCCGAACAGCACATAGTCCGCGCCCTTGAAATTACCGGCCTTGATGCGTTTGATCACGTCATAGACATCACCTTTGGCGTCGGCGGTGTAAGGCGTGCCCTGCACCAGCTGAAACTGGTGCGACTTGAGGATCTCTCCCTTGATATCACCGCTGAATTTACGCAGCTCGGCCTGTTCGATGTAGCTGGTACGGCTCTCGTACTCGCTGTAGCTCGAAGCTCCGCTGGCGCTGTAGCCACTGGCCTGGAAGTTGTTGCTGGCCGACACCGCGTGGATGTACTCCTCGACTCGCGCCTCGTACGCCAGGTCGGTGACCGCGATCTTCGGGGCGGCCGAGGCGCCAAAGGCGCACAGCAGGCCGATCATGCCGATCCATGCACGCATTGCTTAGCGCTCCGTGGTCTTGCGGATTTCTTTCTCGTCCATCCATTCGGCCAGGCCGCTTTCAACGTCGATCAGTTGCAGGCTGAACTTGTAGAACACGTCCTTGTAGTCCGAGCTGCGCTTGACGATGGAGCTGATGGAACCTTCCAGGCGGTACTTGGCGGCAACCATGTTGCCGGTTTTGCTCACCGTGGATTTCTTGTACAGGCCGCTCTGGTTTTGCAGCTTGAGCTGGTCGACCTGGCTTTGCATGTCGGTGTTATCGCTGGCGAAACGCGCGGTGCCGGTTTTCATCAGCTGGGTCTTGATCGACGTGGTGATCTCGCGGGTATCGATGTACTCGCTGGTCTTGTTCTTCACGTCGTACACCTGCACCACTGGGCGGCCTTGCAGGATGCCGGACTGGGCCAGGGAGCGGGTCATGCTCTCGGCGATCATCTGCAGGTCGGTGGAGCCGAACTCGTTGGTCACCAGCTCCACGGCCTTGGAGTCGCCATAGCTGATGTTCTTGCCGCCGAGTACCGGCGAGGTGTTGGAGCAACCGCTGGCCAGAAGGGCAACGACGGCGAGAATCGAGAAGCGTGCAAACATGGGGAAATCTCTCTGAATACGGTTAGCGCAGCGGCTCAAGGGGTTTTCACTTCGAGACGGAAGTCGGCGGCCTGGGGCAGGTTGGCGATGGCCGGCAGGAAAGTCGCCTGGTTGGCGTACAGGTTCAGCACTTTCCAGGTTTCTTCATCGCCCACCGGGAAGCCATCGGCACCCAGCCAGGCGAAGCGGTAATACATCATCTGGTTGCTGCTGGTGATGTTGCTCAACTGCACCTTGGCGGTCAGGAAGCCATTTTCGCGGGCCACGCGGATGGCGCCGACGGCGATGCCCTTGAACTTGCCCATCACCACGATCTTGCTGGCGGCACTGCCGGGCTCCTGTGGCGGCGGGGTGGCGCAGCCGGCGAGCAGGACCAGCGCCAGGGCGCCGAGGATGAAATGACGCATAACGTGCTCCTTAAGGTTGTTTGAGGGCGATGGCCTGGGCAGAGGTGCTCGGCACCACATGGGCCGCAAGGCCACCGGCGAACACCTGGTTACCGACCACGCGCAGGGTGATCACCTGATAGCGCTGGTCGGCCTTGACCGTCACCCGTGTACCGCCCAGGGCATTAGGCAGGCTGACCTGGTGCTCGCCGTGCTTGAGGCGCAGGCGTGTCACCTGGGTCATGTCCGGCAGCGTGCGCCAGGTGCGGGTGTCGGCGCCTTCGGTCACTGCCGAGGCGATGCCCAGCACCAGGCCCGCCATTGGGTTGGTCTTGTTCAGGTTGTTTTGCGTCACGCCACGGCTGACGGCCCGCACGGTGGTGCGCAGGATGATCCCCGGCATGTCGTCACGCAGGGCGCGGCGGGACATGGCGGTGGTGCTATTGAGCACGGTGAGATTCTGCTGCTTGCCGTCGACGCCGATCTGGCCGAAAGCCTGGGTGGAGGTGTCGGCCTTGATCACCGGGAACGAGAGCGGGGTGATCACCAAATGGCCGTCAATCGGAATCGGCAGCGGCAGGCGGATCGAATCTCGCGCCGGTGCCAGGCCGCTCTGCACCACGATCAGTACGTCGGTCTCGTCGGCGCCGACCTTGGACTTGTCCAGGTCCAGCAACGCCTGTTCCAGCAGCGGCGTATTGGGGCGCAACTCGGCCGCCTTGCGATAGCCCGGTGCAGCCAGGTCTTTCTCACCCAGGGCTTCGTAGACAAAGCCTGCCAGGTAATGGCTGAACGCACTCTGGTAGCTGTTCTTCAGGCCGACCACTTCCGGCGCGTCGAGTGCTTCCACCGGGTAGCCGCGCAGGTCTTTGAACTGGGTAGTGACGCCTTGGCGCTCGGCTTCGTTTTCGCGCTTGAGGTATTCCTTGTCCCGCAGGTCGGCGATCACGGCTTCGCGCTCGTGGGTCTTCTTGATCTCGGTGCGGGCGCCGTCGAAATCATTCAGGGCCAGCAGGTTCAGGGCCATCTGGGTGGTCAGCATGACTTTTTCGTAGTCATAACCTTCGTAGCGACGCACCTTGTCGTTGACCAGGAAGCTGCCGAACTGGGCGAGGTACTTTTCGCTGTCGAACTTGACCGACTCTTCCCACTTGAACACTTGCAGGTCGGCGTTGCGCCAGGCGGTCTGGCTGCCGGTGAGGTCGCCTTTGGCGCGCAACAACTCGCCCTTTTCAAAAAAGTAGAGCAGGTCCTTGTCTTCGCCGGTGTTGTTCTTTTCCAGCAGGGTCAGGGCGCCGTCGACGTTGCCGGTGGCCAACTGCTGGTTGGTGGCTTGCAGCTCGGTATCGTAGCTGCGAAACATTGAACAACCGGAGAGCAAGGTAACCGCCGCCAGTGTGAGCGGGGTTAAGGCGCGAAATGCCATGCAAACTTCTTCCCTGAGAGTATTCAGCTGATGTGCAAATTCCTCATAAAAACGAGGAAATAAATTCCCTTTCGCAATAACAGGGCGCGGCATTATAGGCGTCATTGCTGGCAAAACAATGGCTTTTTGCTGCTGCAAGTCACGTTCAGATGCCATTACTTGCCCCTTGAATGCACAGGGCTCACCTGCGCCAAATCACTAACACCTTGAGTCAAACCCTTTAAAATTTAACAATGTGTTACTTCGTATTTCCCTTTGAGATTCATTCATGATTGCCCCCATCCGTTTTCTCGCTTGGTTGCTGCTGCCAGCCTTGATGTCGTGCAGCTTCAACCTGCTGGCCGCGACTGCCGAGGGCGCCCCACAAGCCCTGCATCTGTTGGACTACATTGGTGCTGACTACCCTCCGACGGTGGAGGCGGGCAAGGTTATCGATGAATCGGAATACCGCGAACAAATAGAGTTTCTCGGCGTGTTGCAGGGCTTGGTGGCTGAGCTACCGCAAAGGCCTGAGCGCGCGGAGTTGGTCAAAGGCGTCGACGAATTGTTAGCGGCTGTATCCGCTCACCAGGACGGCGCACTCGTCGCCCGCCAAGCCCGTCAGTTGGGCGCCAAGTTGGCGGTGGCCTATGAAGTCAGCCAGGCGCCGGCTATCACGCCAGACCCTGCGCGGGGTGCGCCGCTGTACGCCCAGCACTGCTCGGTGTGCCACGGTACTGCCGGTGCGGGTGATGGCCCGGCGTCCACGGGCATGACGCCGCCGCCTGCGAACCTGCGCGATGCGGTACGTCTGGACCGCCTGAGTCTCTACGCGATTTACAACACCTTGGGCCTGGGTGTTGAAGGCACTGACATGCCGTCCTTTGCCGACCAGTTGGATGATCGTCAGCGCTGGGACCTGGCCACCTACATAGCAGGCTTCACCGCCGACCCGGCTGCCGCCAAAAGCGAACAGCCTTTCAACCTTGCCGACCTCGCTCGCCAGACCCCCAACGAGGTGCTGGCAGCCAGTGGCCCAGCCGCTGCAGCGACGTTCCGCGCCCAGCGTGCGCAGCCGCCGCAGGTCAAGCGTGGCCCGGCGCAGTTGCTCGACTACACCGCAACCACCTTGGACAAGAGCCTCGCCGCGTTCCGTAACGGTGATCACGAACAGGCCTATGACCTTTCAGTTGCAGCGTACCTGGAAGGTTTCGAGCTGGTAGAAAGCTCCCTGGATAACGTCGACGCCAACGTGCGTAAAGACACCGAGAAAGCCTTGATGGCCTACCGGCAGTCATTGCAGGACGGCCTGCCGGTCGAGCAGGTGCAACAGCGCCTGGACGTGGCCAAGGGCAAACTCACCGAATCCGCCGGATTGTTGGGCAGTGATGGCCTGAGCTGGTCGCTGAGCTACATCTCCGGGTTGCTGATCCTGCTGCGCGAAGGCCTTGAGGCGATTCTGGTACTGGCGGCGATCCTGGCGTTCCTGCGTAATACCGGCCAGCAATCGGCGGTGCGCAGTGTCAACGTCGGCTGGGGCTTGGCGCTGCTGGCCGGCTTGGCGACCTGGGCACTGGCGGCGTATGTGATCGACGTGAGCGGCGCCCAGCGCGAATTGCTCGAAGGCTGCACGGCGTTGTTCGCCAGCGTGATGGTGCTGTGGCTGGGCGTGTGGATGCATGACCGACGCCACGCGGCGGCCTGGCAGGATTACATCAAGAGCAGCCTGGTCGGTGGCGGTGGCCGTTTCGGTTTTGCGATGCTGGCGTTTTTCTCGGTATACCGCGAGCTGTTCGAGGTGATCCTGTTCTACGAAACCCTGTGGCTGCAGGCGGGTCCTGCCGGGCACAACGCGGTATTGGCCGGCGGCGCCACGGCGTTGGTACTGCTGGTAGGTTTGGCGTGGGTGATCCTGCGCGGTTCGGCGAAACTGCCGCTGGCGTTGTTCTTCGGCATCAATGCGGCGTTGCTGTGCGCGTTGTCGGTGGTGTTCGCCGGGCATGGCGTCAAGGCGTTGCAGGAAGCGGGCATCTTCGGCACACGGCCGGTGGCGTTCTTTGACTTCGACTGGCTGGGCATTCACGCCGATGCGTATTCGCTGGGGGCGCAGGCTGTGGCGATTCTGGCGATTGTGGTGTTGTATGGCCGTAGTCGTTCTGCAGAGATGCGTCGTAGAATCTCTGATTAAATAAATAGACAGAACGATTTGATCTGCGGTTCCGAATAATAGTATTTTGTGCTGTGATGAGGTAAATGTTTAAGCATCAAAAGCCAGTCAGTGTAATTGACTGGCTTTGATGTTTTTGTTATTTGGCGCGTTGCATAATAGTTGTTGATGGGTGACATGTGTTAAATGCAATTATCGTTCTCGCTGGAATAGTAGTTGTGATTAGATTAGAACTTCGGTTTATTGCTTGCCCAGTTAAGGTCTCCACTATTAATTCCTCCTGGTTCTGATAAGTCTTTGTAAAAGTGCCAGCTCGATGTTTTGTCGGGGTTAGCTTTTTCTGTTTTCACACAGTCCCAGTCTTCAAAAACCGCAGCGCCGGCTTGGTAGGGTGCTACGAGCCTCCAACTTGCATCAGCTGTCGAAAACCACATTATGGTTGCTTTCTTTTCATTGTTGAAAGAAAAGTGACCTTTAATATCAACCGTATCCTGTCCGGGAACGGTTAGTGAACCACTAAACGCACCACTTGGCTCATCAATGTTTTTGAATTCAAGTTGTATGTTGTCCTTGTCGGAATTGTATTTCCCGCGCATGTCTGTTGTAAGTGACATTTTGCACCTCTCTCATATGCTGTAGCTTTAGGGTGGCGAGTAAATTAATTACTCTGAGATCAGAGTAGGGTTGGTAGAGTGAGTTGTAACCTGTGAAGGTTGACAGTTGTTTATATTCTTTCGGAGTAGCCTTTATTCCGATTTTTTTGTTTAGAGAGGAAATGAGTCTGTTAGGTTGGGCGGCTTTTTTCAGAGCACGCCCGTTGGCGGATAGCGTCTTTACCGAAGCGCAAATATGCACCGTTGAATGTTTTCGGTGTGCAGGCCGTTATGTGCGAGCAGCTCACTCGCTAAAAAGTGTCGGAGCTGCGCGCGCTTTAATACAGCATCAGGGGCAGAGCGCTGTTTTCTCTGCCGCCCAGGTGTATGCGCACTACTATCCTGATTGCTCATGCGCTATCGCCTTCCCTGGTTCAATCATTCTCGTGGGTCAATTCCAATACCCGATCCACCAACTTGTTGATCCCTGACGCGACCTCGCTGATGCGCTTGCCGAGCATGTAGGCCGGTGTGCTCACCAGCTTGCGGGCCTTGTCTTCGACGATGTCCTCGACAGCGCACTCCTGATGAGTGGCACCCATCTTGTCCAGGGCGGCCGCCGTGTCGGGGCAGTTGCCGATGGTGCAGGTCACGCCGGGGCCGTAGATCTTCGCAGCCAGGGCCGGCGAGATGCAGATCAACCCCACCGGCTTGCCGGCTTCGGCAAAGGCTTCGGCCAGCTCCAGCACGTGCGGGTTGACGCTGCAACCGGCGCCCTCCACGGCAAAGTTCGAGAGATTCTTCGCTGCGCCAAACCCGCCAGGCACGATCAGTGCGTCGAACTCGTCGGCGCTGGCTTCACGAATGTCCTTCACTTCACCTCGAGCGATGCGCGCCGACTCCACCAGCACATTGCGCGACTCGGGCATCTCTTCACCGGTGAGGTGGTTGATGACGTGCAACTGCGCAATATCTGGCGCAAAACATTGAACCTGAGCGCCGCGCTGATCCAGGCGCAGCAGCGTGATCACGCTTTCGTGGATCTCTGCGCCGTCGTACACGCCGCAGCCGGAAAGGATCACTGCAATCTTTTTGCTCATGGGCATCTCTCCTCTTTTGTGGCGTTAAATGTCTACTAATTTGTCACCTGTTGCCAATGGGATCTCCTGCCGCTACACCTAATCTTGATGTAACAAAAAAACATCGGACTAGCCCATGGACTTCGTGCCTTACGCGGTACCGTTTTTCATTGCCCTGATTGTGGTCGAGCTGCTGGCCGATCGCTGGCGCGGTGAACGCAATTATCGGGTGGCGGACGCCATCAACAGCCTCAGCACCGGTGTGCTGTCTACCACCACCGGGTTGTTGACCAGAGGCGTGGGCCTGCTGACCTACGCGTTTGCCCTCAAGCACCTGGCGCTGATCGAGCTGCCTGCCCAAAGCGTGTGGACCTGGGTGTTCGCCTTTGTGTTCTACGACTTCTGCTACTACTGGCTGCACCGCTGCGGCCATGAGCGCAACATCCTGTGGGCTGCGCACTCGGTGCATCACCAGAGCGAGGACTACAACCTCACCACCGCGTTGCGCCAGACCAGTACCGGCTTCCTGCTGAGCTGGATCTTCTACTTGCCCCTGGCCGTCGTGGGCGTGCCGCTGGTGGTGTTTATCAGCGTGGCCTCGCTCAATCTCTTGTATCAATTCTGGGTACACACACGTCACGTGCCCAAGCTCGGCTGGTTCGAGTGGTTTTTCGTCACGCCGTCCAATCATCGTGCCCACCATGCACAAAACGCTCTCTACATGGATCGCAACTACGGCGGGGTGTTCATTATTTGGGACCGCCTGTTCGGCAGCTTCCAGGAAGAAGACGATAACGAGCCGGTGATCTTTGGCGTGACCACGCCGCTGGCCAGTTGGAACCCGCTATGGGCCAACCTGCAGTTTTATGCACAGTTGTGGAGTGATGCGCGTCGCACTGAGAGCAGGTGGGACAAGCTGCGCATCTGGTTCATGCGCACCGGCTGGCGCCCGGCGGACGTGAAAGCCAAGTACCCGATGGCCAAGCCCGACTTGAGCCAGTTCCGCAAGTTCGAGGTGCCGCTGGATGCGCGCCAGCAGGTCTACATTGCGCTGCAATTTGCGGCGTATGTAGGGTTTGGCAGTTACCTGATGAATTTCGGCGAAGGGCTGCCCACGGCGGCGCTGGTGCTGGGCTGGAGTGCGATGGCGCTGGGGTTGTTCACCCTGGGCGTGGCCCTGGAGAACCGACCGTGGGCGCTGAAAGCCGAGCTGGTGCGCCTGGGGCTGAATGTGCCGCTGGTGTGGCTGGCGCCGCTGGTCGGCTTGTGGCCGGCCAGCAGCCTGGGCTGGTTGGGCCTGCTGAGTTACAGCTTGCTCAGTGCGATCGGCCTCTACTGTTGCAGAAGCCGGCTTACTCGACTGGCGTCTTAGGCGGTTGCTCAGTGGCTTGCTCGGCAGCCAGCCGGGCCTTGGCCTCGGCACAGGCTTCGCGGGCGATACGCGCGTTCTTGAAGCGCCGGCGCAGCCACAGGCCAAGGCCCAACAGCAGCAATGCCCCCAGCACCCACAGCTCGTATTTCTTGACGCTGCCGAGCATGCCTTCCAGCACTGCGCCGAAGTGGTAGGCCGCAGCGCCCAGGGCCGCGGCCCAGATAGCGGCGCCGATGCCGTTGAGGATCAAGTAGCGAGCCGGCGGGTAGCCCGACAGGCCAATCGCCACCGGCATCACGGTGCGCAATCCATAAACGAAGCGGAAGCTCAGCACCCAGATATCCGGGTGCTTGCGGATGTGCTCCAGGGCCTTGTCGCCCATCAATTGCCAGCGCGGCTTGCGCGCCAGCAGCTTGCGCCCGTGTTTGCGCCCCAGGAAATACCACAGCTGGTCGCCGGCGTAGCTGCCAAAAAAGGCAACGACCACCACCAGGTTGATATCCATATAGCCACGGAACGCCAGGAAGCCTGCGAGAACCAAAATGGTTTCGCCTTCAAAGAAGGTGCCCAGGAAAAGCGCAAAGTAGCCGAAGTCATGCAGAAATTGTTGAAGCATGGTCTGGGGTGCTGGCGAAATGAACGCGCAGCCTACGCCTTCGTGAACATTCATGAAAGTATCGAGATGTGTCACGAAGTGAACAATTCCTACATAAACGACGAATGCGACTACAGGTCGCATCGATAAGCACAACTGTCATTCCTTCGTCATAATGGCCGCTTATAACTGCAACGCTCGCCCGTAAACGCGGGCTCAGGAGTCTGTCGTGAGCTTTACCCCTGCCAATCGCCTGTTCCCCGCCACCCGTCTGCGACGCAATCGCCGTGATGATTTTTCGCGCCGCCTTGTACGTGAAAACGTACTGACGACGAATGATCTGATCCTGCCGGTGTTTGTGCTGGACGGCGAAAATCGTCGGGAAGCCGTGGCGTCGATGCCGGGTGTGGAGCGCTTGACCATTGATTTGCTGCTTGAAGAGGCGGCTGGTTGGGTTGAACTGGGGATTCCGGCGCTGGCACTGTTCCCGGTGACACCGTCTGAGCTCAAGTCCCTCGACGCCGCCGAAGCCTGGAACCCGGAAGGCATCGCCCAGCGCGCCACCCGTGCCTTGCGTGAGCGGTTCCCGGAACTGGGTGTGATCACCGACGTGGCGCTGGACCCGTTCACCACCCACGGCCAGGATGGCATTCTCGACGAAGACGGTTATGTTCAGAACGACATCACTGTCGATGCGCTGGTCAAGCAGGCCTTGTCCCATGCGGCGGCAGGCGCCCAGGTGGTGGCGCCGTCGGACATGATGGACGGCCGCATCCAGGCGATTCGCGAAGCCCTGGAACTGGCCGGCCACGTCAATGTGCGCATCATGGCCTACTCGGCCAAGTACGCCAGCGCCTATTACGGCCCGTTCCGCGATGCGGTGGGTTCGGCGTTGAACCTGGGCAAGGCCAACAAGGCTTCGTACCAGATGGACCCGGCCAACAGCCATGAAGCCCTGCACGAAGTGACGGCCGACCTGGCCGAAGGCGCCGACATGGTGATGGTCAAGCCCGGGATGCCTTACCTGGACATCCTTTATCGGGTCAAAGAGGAATTCAAGGTGCCGACCTTTGTCTATCAGGTCAGCGGTGAATACGCCATGCACATGGCCGCGATCCAGAATGGTTGGTTGAGTGAAGGGGTGATCCTCGAATCCCTGACTGCCTTTAAACGTGCGGGCGCTGATGGCATTCTGACCTACTTCGCCGCCCGCGCCGCCCAATTGCTTAGAGAGCAACAATAGCCCTCACAGGAACACTCGATG
Source organism: Pseudomonas sp. Leaf15 (assembly GCF_001421425.1). Taxonomy (NCBI): domain Bacteria; kingdom Pseudomonadati; phylum Pseudomonadota; class Gammaproteobacteria; order Pseudomonadales; family Pseudomonadaceae; genus Pseudomonas; species Pseudomonas sp. Leaf15. The sequence continues at coordinate 86,399 of NZ_LMKI01000033.1, read as the reverse complement.
AATACCGAAGGACTCTCCGAAGTGGCTGTAAAAGACGCTCACCCGGTGGTTGAACAAATCGCCGAAACCCCACCGGAGCTGGAGCCGGCCGCACCTGCCGTGGTGGCTGAGGCGCCCGCGCCGGCCCCGGTGGCGGCGGTGACCAACCTGGATGACAGCAGCCTGTACATCCATCGTGAGCTGTCACAACTGCAATTCAACATCCGCGTGCTGGAGCAGGCGCTGGATGAGTCCTACCCACTGCTGGAGCGGCTTAAATTCCTGCTGATCTTCTCCAGCAACCTGGACGAGTTCTTCGAGATCCGCGTTGCCGGCCTCAAAAAGCAAATCACCTTTGCCCGCGAACAAGCCGGTGCCGACGGCCTGCAGCCGCATCAGGCCCTGGCGCGCATCAGCGAACTGGTGCACGGCCATGTGGACCGCCAGTACGCGATCCTCAACGACATCCTGCTGCCGGAACTGGAAAAACATCAGGTCCGCTTCATCCGTCGTCGTCATTGGACCACCAAGATCAAGACCTGGGTGCGTCGCTACTTCCGTGACGAAATTTCACCGATCATCACCCCGATCGGCCTCGATCCGACGCACCCGTTCCCGTTGCTGGTGAACAAGAGCCTCAACTTTATCGTCGAGCTGGAAGGCATCGATGCTTTCGGTCGCGATTCGGGCCTGGCGATCATCCCGGCGCCGCGTCTGTTGCCACGGATCATCAAGGTACCGGAAGAAGTAGGGGGCGCTGGCGATAACTATGTATTCCTGTCTTCGATGATCCACGCGCACGCCGATGACCTGTTCCAGGGCATGAAGGTCAAGGGCTGCTACCAGTTCCGCCTGACCCGTAACGCCGATCTGGCGCTGGACTCCGAAGACGTCGAAGACTTGGCCCGTGCTCTGCGCGGCGAGCTGTTCTCGCGGCGCTACGGCGATGCGGTACGTCTGGAAGTGGCGGATACCTGCCCCAAACATCTGTCGGACTACCTGCTCAAGCAGTTCAACCTGGCCGAGTCCGAGTTGTATCAGGTCAATGGCCCGGTGAACCTGACACGTCTGTTCAGCATCACCGGCCTGGACAGCCACCCGGAGCTGCAATACACGCCGTTCACGCCACAGATTCCGAAACTGCTGCAAAACAGCGAGAACATTTTCAGCGTGGTGAGCAAGCAGGACATTCTGCTGTTGCACCCGTTCGAGTCCTTCACGCCAGTGGTCGACCTGCTGCGCCAGGCCGCCAAAGACCCGCATGTTCTGGCGGTGCGCCAGACCCTGTACCGCTCCGGCGCCAACTCGGAAATCGTCGATGCGCTGGTAGACGCCGCGCGAAACGGCAAGGAAGTCACGGCGGTGATCGAGTTGCGTGCGCGGTTTGACGAAGAGTCCAACCTGCAACTGGCCAGCCGCCTGCAAGCGGCCGGCGCGGTGGTGATCTACGGCGTGGTTGGCTTCAAGACCCACGCCAAGATGATGCTGATTCTGCGCCGCGAGGCCGGCGAGATTGTGCGTTACGCGCACTTGGGCACCGGCAACTACCACGCCGGCAACGCCAAGCTCTACACCGACTACAGCTTGCTCACCTCTGACGACGCCTTGTGTGAGGACGTCGGCAAGTTGTTCAGCCAACTGATCGGCATGGGCAAGACCTTGCGCATGAAGAAGCTGCTGCACGCGCCGTTCACGCTCAAGAAGGGCATGCTCGACATGATTGCCCGCGAAACCCAGTTCGCCCTCGACGGCAAGCCGGCGCACATCATTGCCAAGTTCAACTCGCTGACCGATCCGAAGATCATCCGCGCGCTGTACAAGGCCAGCCAGTCCGGTGTGCGCATCGACCTGGTGGTGCGTGGCATGTGCTGCCTGCGACCTGGCATTGTGGGTGTGTCGCATAACATCCATGTGCGCTCGATCATCGGCCGCTTCCTGGAGCACACACGGGTGTTCTACTTCCTCAACGGCGGCGAAGAACAAATGTTCCTCTCCAGCGCCGACTGGATGGAGCGCAACCTCGACAAGCGTGTGGAGACCTGCTTCCCGGTGGAAGGCAAGAAGCTGATCATGCGGGTCAAGAAAGAGCTGGAAAGCTACCTCACCGACAACACCCATAGCTGGAGCCTGCAATCGGACGGGCGCTACGTGCGCAACACGCCGACCGGCAACCAGAACCCGCGCAGCGCGCAGGCGACGTTGCTGGAGAAGCTGGGTAGTCCGATTCTTTCGGTGAATTAAGCAAGGTATACGCGGGCCCATGTGGGAGCGGGCTTGCTCGCGAAAGCGGAGTGTCAGTCAACAGATTCATCGACTGATCCACCGCTTTCGCGAGCAAGCCCGCTCCCACATTATTTTGTGGCGTTATATAGATCGTATCAACGCAGGTTCAGGCTGAACCCCACCCGCGTCAACCACTCCGCTTCCTGGGCAAAGTCTGCCTGGGTCAGCTGGTTTTCATCCAGCCAGCCTTTGGGGAATACCACGTCCAGGCTGTCGCCATGGGCGCGCAGGGTGACTTGGGGCATTTCCTGGGTGCCACGGATGTGGTGGAACAGGATCGCAAAGCGCAGCAACACGCACAGGCGGATCAGCTTGATGCCTTCGTCGCCGAATTCGGCAAACTTGTCCTTGGGAATGTTGCGGCGATGGCCACGCACCAGCAGGGCGAGCATCTGTTGGTCTTCGCGGGAGAAACCGGCGAGGTCCGAGTGCTCGATCAGGTAGGCGCCGTGCTTGTGGTAATGGTAGTGGGCGATGTCCAGGCCCACTTCATGCACCTTGGCCGCCCAGCCCAGCAACTCGCGCCAGACGCCGTCTTCCAGGTCCCAGTCCTCTGCCACCTGGTCAAAGGCGTGCAGGGCTTTGCGCTCCACGCGGGCCGCTTGTTCCAGGTCGACGTGATAACGCTCCATCAACGAGGTGAGGGTGCGCTCACGCACGTCTTCGTGGTGATGGCGGCCCAGCAGGTCATACAGCACGCCTTCACGCAGGGCGCCGTCGCAGTGGTCCATGCGTTGCAGTTCGAGGGCGTCGAAGATCGCTTCGAGAATCGCAAGGCCGGCCGGGAAGATGGTGCGACGGTCGGGCTTGATGCCGTCGAAGTCGATTTTCTCGGCATCGCCCAGCTTGAACAGTTTGCGCTTGAGCCACGCCAGGCCTTCGGCGTTGACCTCGCCGGTGCCATGGCCGCCGGCTTTCAGGGCCAGGCCGATGGCGCGGATGGTGCCGGAGGAGCCGATGGCTTCATCCCAGGTCAGGCGATGCAGGGCGTGCTCAATGCTCATGATCTCCAGCCGCGCCGCCGTGTAGGCCTGGGCGTAGCGGGCCGGGGTGATCTTGCCGTCCTTGAAGTAGCGCTGGGTAAAGCTCACGCAGCCCATTTGCAGGCTCTCGCGCAGCAACGGCTCGAATCTTTGCCCGATGATGAACTCGGTGCTGCCGCCGCCGATATCCGCCACCAGGCGCTTGCCGGGGGTGTCGGCCAGGGTGTGGGACACGCCCAGGTAGATCAGGCGCGCTTCTTCGCGGCCGGAAATAACTTCAACCGGGTGCCCGAGAATTTCTTCGGCGCGGCGGATGAATTCGACACGGTTACGCGCCTCACGCAAGGCGTTGGTGCCGACAATTCGCACGGCGCCCAATGGCATGCCGTTGATCAGTTGGGCAAAACGCTTGAGGCAGTCGAGGCCGCGCTGCATTGATTCTTCGTTGAGCTGGCGCTGGTCGTCGATGCCGGCAGCCAGTTGAACTTTCTCGCCGAGCCGCTCAAGGATGCGTATTTCGCCGTTCTGGGCCTTGGCCACGACCATGTGAAAGCTGTTGGAGCCCAGGTCGATGGCGGCGATCAGGGACAGATTCTTGGCTTGGGATTGCGGCATGGTTTGGGGGTCTCGGTCGATAACCCGACCATCGTGCCACGATCGACCGCTGACGCCAACGCGTTGTGCTTCGGGAATCTTCCTGTGGCTGTAGGAGGCAATGCCTGTTGGAGCTGTAGGGCGTTTCTCTTTTGCTCCAGTGAATAAATTTTAAGCCAAGTAAGAGATATTAAAATTATGCCTATAGAAATCCTCTACGGACTTTCCTTACAAGGGTGTTGAGTTGTTCTGTTCGGTTTCTTAATTATGACTACGTGGGCAGTCGAAAACGGTAATTACGTTTTTATTGCATTCTGACAATAGTTGGCGTGCTCTCCTATTCTTTTTTTGGTCACTAACAAGCGAGACTGCCCGCCGGCAATGATGCCGTGGTGTTACTTGTTTATGGGCTTTTTTGTCAGGGAATGTCGTGTTTTAGACGCGGCTTTTCAGTCTTTAATAAGTGACGCCTGTTAACTTCTTAATGATGGGTAAAACATGAAAAAAGTATTTGGCTTGGCCGTGGGTGTTGCGTGTCTGGTTGCCAGTGTGGGCGCCTATGCTACAAACAACCCGACCGGCAACCTGATCGTCAAGGGCACCATCACTCCGGAGGCTTGCAATATCAGCGTGACCGCCGGCGGGGTTATTGACTATGGCACGATTCGCTCCGCCGAATTGTCCCGGACGAATTTCAACCCACGTGAGGAGCGCTCCACCGCGCTGACCGTCAATTGCGGTCAAACGCCTGCGAGGTTTGGCTTGACGGTTACTGACTTGCGAGCCTCCAGTAAAGTCCTTGGCATATTGGGCCCAAACTATACCGAGGCCCAGAACTTTGGCCTGGGCGCGCCTGGTGGCAAGCGCACCGGCGGCTATTCGGTCACCCTCAGGAACTTGACGTCCAGCGGACAGACGCTTTGGCCGATCGTACGCTCGAGCACGACAGCTGCCTGGCAAACCAGCGATGGAAAGGTGACCCAGGCACCCAGCCAGCACTCCTGGCGTAACGGCACAAATTATGCGCCAGCAGCGGTCTCCCAGCTCTCCGGTGTTATTGCCGTTAAAGCTGTGATCAATCGCAGGGATGACCTGAACCTCACCGGTAACGTGACACTGGATGGTCACGCGACCTTGGTGCTGAATTACATCTAAGCCTTTGAATAACAGTCGATGCGAAGCAGGGGGCGTCAGCATGCCCCTGGTTTGTTATCGGCTGTTTTTAAGTGGCTGGGGGATTACAAGTGTTTACTTATTTGTAAGTGTTCCAGGGAGAACTCGGTGATCGGTCTTTCAAGAATAATTGTTTTCATATCGTGCTGTATGGCGTTGCTATTGTACGGCGTAGCCAATGCCGACGGTATGTTGCCTGAAACCACGGTTGTGATTCTTTATGAGGAAAATGGCGAAGCCACGATTAATATCAAAAACACCGATCCAACCCCCGCATTACTGCACTCCGTCATTGAAAACGTGCCCGAGGATCTTGAAACCCTGTTGATTGTCACCCCGCCCATTGCTCGCGTGGAGCCAGGGGAGACGCAACTGGTGCGGTTTATCAGCACCTTGAAGGCACCGCTCAAGACTCAGCGTCTCAAGCGCGTGTCCTTCGAGGGCATTCCCCAGGCGCGTGAGCCCGGTGGTGCGACCATTGGTATCACCCTGCGTCAAAACTTGCCGCTGATCCTGCACCCGGCAGGTTTACCCCGGCACCTGGCACCTTGGGAACTGCTCAAGTGGAAGCGCCAGGGTGATCGCTTGAGCGTACATAACGACAGTGCCTATGTGGTGCGGATGGGGTTGGAGGTACTGCTTAATCCGCTGAAGCAAACCGGCTTGCTGCCCCGCACTTATATCCTGCCCGGTGAGGTGCTGACGCTCAAGACCGAGGGGCCGGTGAGCGAGGTGACCTCGGTGCGGCTACAGCCGGCCACGATGTTTGGTTTTGCCGTCGATGATTACCAGGCAGATGTACTGGGCCATGAGGGTTAATCACTCGCTACCCGGCCCGGCGGGCCGCCGCTCAGGGCTTTTCTTGGGGTTGGCAGCCTTGTGGGGTGCCCCGGGTTTTGCCTTGGCGGGCGAGTTGGGGGAGGGCTTTGATCTGGCTGTCTTGGCCAGCTATGGCATCGACCCGAAGGTTTCCGACTACTTTCGCGGTGCCGCGCGGTTTCGTGAGGGCATGCAGGTAGTGGGACTGCGCGTCAACGGAAACTCCCTGGGTTTGGTCGAGGCCCGTTTCGATTATCAGGGACAGCTGTGCTTTACCCAGGGTCTGCTTGAAAAAGCCGGACTCAAAGTACCCGCAGCAATCGTGCAATCGGGCATTTCGGCCGATCAGGCGTGTCACGATTTCATGGGTGAGTTCCCCGCGACCATCGTCAGGCTGCAGCCGGGCAGAGAAGAGGTTGCTCTGGTCGTGCCTACCCAGTCGCTGCGTGAGGCTGAATGGGAAGCGGAAAGTTTTTCCGAGGGCGGTGCGGCGGCGTTGTTCAACTACGATGTGCTCGGGTTTCAGACCCAGTCGCGCAGTGGCCCCAGCCGGTTCGTTTCGGCTTACACCGAGGCGGGATTCAACCTGGGCAATTGGGTGGTCCGCAGCCGGCAGTTCTACATCTCTGATAACGGTAAAAGTCGCAGCGAACATGTGCAGGCCTACGCCCAGCGTGACATCGCCGCATTGCGCTCGACTTTCCAGGTGGGCCAGATCTCTACCCGAAGCCCGGTGTTCGGTGGGATTCAGCTGTCGGGCTTTCAGCTGTTTCCGGATGGCGTATCGCGCACCGGCGCCAGTAATGGTGTGGTGGTGGAGGGGGTGGCGCACAGCCAGGCGCGTGTCGAGGTGCGCCAGTCCGGCGCGCTGATTCATACCACGTTGGTGCCTGAGGGGCCGTTCAGCCTGACGGGCTTGCCCTTGCTCAATGGCACCAGCGACCTGGAAGTCAGCGTTATCGGCACCCGGGGGGGCACCCGCAGTTTCGTGGTGCCGGCGGCCTCCTTCAGTGCGGCTATTGGCGTGACTCCGGGTTTTGACTTCGCCCTTGGCAAGGTGCGCGAACAACTGAGTGATGGTCGGGAAGCACCGACTGTCGCCATGGGCAGTGGCACCTGGGGGCTGGGCAGGCAGTCATCCCTTGGGTTTGGTTTATTGAGCACCGATGAGTATCAGTCGGCCGGTGGCACCTTTAGCAGCGTGTTTTTCCAGCGGGTGACTGTCAGTGCCCGGCATAACATCTCGCGCGATGGCGAGGTGGGCGTGCAGGGCAGCCGCAGTTCCCTGTCCCTGAGCAGCCCGTTGGTGGCGCGTATTGAGATGAGCCTGAGTGCGACGACCCAAAGCCAAGGCTATCGGGATGTCCTAGAAGCGGGTCGGCGCTTGAAAAAAGATGAGCTGCAGACTCGCTTTCAGAGTCAGTACACGGCGGGCCTAAGTTGGTCTGACCCGACCCTGGGGGCCTTTTCGGTTAGCTACGCACGCAGTACACAGTTTGATGGTCAGCTTGCCGAAAATGTACTTGCCTCGTGGAGCAAGGGTTTCAGGCAAGTCGATGTGGCGTTGATCGCCGACTCGCAGGTGGGCGCATCGCGGCGGCGCAAGACCGCCAGCCGTGAGCGGGGTATGCGCGATGAGGTATCGCCGGAAGGGGTGTCCTTGCGCCTGCAGGTCACGGTGCCCTTTGGTGACGATCGCCGCCTGACGTCCTACGCCAGTCGCCGCAATGGCCGCGCCGATATGGGCACGGCGTTGTCCGAACGGGTCAATGAGTATGTGAACTACGAAGTTGGCGTTGAGCGGGATCTGCAGGACCGCCAGCAAGCGGTGCGCGCAAATGTCGATGTGATGCCGCGCTACACCCGGGTTGGCCTGGGCATGAATCGCACGCCCACGAGCACCAGCTATAACGGGCAACTGCAAGGCGCCGTGGTGGCTCACGAACGCGGCCTGACCTTTTCTCCCTATAAGGTGCAGGACACCTTCGGTGTTGTATCGGTGGGCGATGTGTCGGCGGCCAAGGTCTCGACCCCACAAGGCCCGGTGTGGACGGACTACCGTGGGCATGCAGTGATTCCCGGCTTGCCGGCTTACACCACCAGCCGTCTGGAAGTGCAGACCCAGTCCTTGCCCAAGCGGGTCGATCTCAAGAACGGCACCAAAATCCTCGCCGCTGGGCGCGGGTCATTCAATACCGTGGATTTCCAGGTGGTGAATGTTCGTCGGGTATTGCTTGAAGTCCGCGATGACCAAGGTGCACCTCTGCCCCAGGGTTCTGCGGTGTTTGGCCCGGACAATACCTACCTGACCAATGTGGTGGGCGAGGGCCTGATCTTTTTGAACAATATGGATGACGGGCAAATCCTCAGCGTTTCGCCGCCGGGCTCTACCCGGGCGTGCTTGCTGCATCTGAACCTCGAGTCGCAAACCCAAGAGGACAAGCTCTATGAAACGGCTTCGGCGGTCTGTCGTGCCCAGTAAAACCGTACAGCACTCCGTCCGCCGAATGTGCCTGGGGCTTGGCTTGTTGTTTATGCTCGCGATAGCTGCCCAGGATGCTTCGGCGAATGATTGTCGACTGTCAATCAGCCAGCCAAGGGTCGACTACGGCATGCTCAGGCGCGCAGAACTGCTGGATGAGCAGATCAGCAACCAGCCGATTATTTTGGGCAAACGTACCCTGCAACTGAGCGTCGTGTGTGCCGAGCCCGGGGCTGTCGCCCTGCGCTTTACCGGCGTCCCGGCAGGGGCGCAAGGCTTTCGCTTCGGGCGCCAGGGCAGCTTCACCCTGGCCCTCAAACATGCCCAGGTCGATGGTCGCGCCGTCGAACTTAATTCGTTGCAATCAACAGACACGTCTGCCCTGGGGCATTTACTGCCCGGCCAGGTATTGATTGCCAAAGCCGGGGGCTTACCGCTGACCGGCACACGCTTTTCAGCGCAAGTGGAGATCGACACTTACCTGCCGCCCGATGCCTTTTCGGTGCGCCACGAGACCGTCTTCGAAGGTCAGGGGCACTTTGAATGGTTGCCTGGCGGCTGACCGGTCAGCCCGGCTGCTCCACCGAGCCAATGAAATTGGCGAACTCCGGCGTCTTCGGGTTGGCGAACAAGGTCTTGGGGTCGCCCACTTCATGCACCTTGCCCTGATGCATGAACACCAGCTTGTCCCCGACTTCCCGGGCAAAGCGCATTTCGTGGGTCACCATGATCAGGGTCATGCCGTCCTTGGCCAGTTGGCGCACCACACTGAGCACTTCATTGACCAGCTCCGGGTCCAGCGCCGAGGTGATTTCATCGCACAGCAGCACCTTGGGCGACATGGCCAGCGCGCGGGCAATGGCGACCCGTTGCTGCTGGCCGCCGGACAGGCGATCAGGGAAGGCGTCGAACTTTTCCCCCAGCCCGACCCGCTCCAGCATCTGCCGTGCAAGCTGGGCGGCCTTGGCCTTGGGCACTTTCTGCACCACTTGTGGCGCGAGCATGACGTTCTCGCCCACGGTCAGGTGTGGGAACAGGTTGAACTGCTGGAACACCATCCCGACTTTCTGTCGCAGGCTGCGCAGGTCGGCGCGGGCGGCGTCGAGGTATTCACCATCGACTTCAATCACGCCGTCGTTGATCGATTCCAGACCATTGAGGGTCCGCAGCAAAGTGGACTTGCCCGAGCCGCTGCGGCCGATGATCGCCACCACCTGGCCTTCTTCAACGGTCAGGTCGATGCCTTTGAGGACGTGGTGATCGCCGTAATACTTATGCAGGGCGGAAATTCTAAGCAGAGGCATGCAGTCTCCTTTCCAGGTAGCGCGCACTGAGGGACAAGGGGTAGCAGAGCAGGAAGTAACCGAGGGCCACCAGGCCATAGACCATGAAGGGCTCGAAGGTAGCGTTGGCGAGCATGCCGCCGGTTTTGGTCAGTTCGGTAAAGCCGATGATCGAGGTCACGGCGGTGCCTTTGACCACCTGCACCGAGAAGCCCACGGTGGGCGCCACGGCAATGCGCAGGGCTTGCGGCAGGATCACATAGCGCAGTTGTTCAAACGGGTTAAGCGCCAGGCTGGCCGAGGCTTCCCATTGCCCGTGGGCAATCGACTCGACGCAGCCGCGCCAGATCTCGGCCAGGTAGGCGCTGGTGAACAGGGTCAAGGCAATCGCCGCCGCCAGCCAGGGCGAGATATCCACACCCAGCAGCGCAATGCCGAAAAACACCAGGAACAACTGCATCAGCAGCGGCGTGCCCTGGAACAGCTCGATATAGGTGCGCGCGACATTGCGCGGGAAGGCTTTACGGCTGATGCGCAGGGTCATCACCAACAACCCGATAACGCCGCCGCCAACAAACGCCACCAGCGACAGCAGCAAGGTCCATTGCAGGCCGGTGGCGAGGTTGCGCACGATGTCCCAGAAGGAGAAATCACTCATCGGCTGTTCCTCATTACGTAGCGACGGCCGATCCAGTTGAGTAACTGGCGAATCATCAGCGCCATGCACAGGTACACCAGGGTGGTCAGTGCATAGGTTTCGAAGGCACGGAAGTTGCGCGACTGGATAAAGTTGGCGGCAAAGCTCAGCTCTTCGGTGGCGATCTGCGAACACACCGCCGAGCCGAGCATCACGATGATGATCTGGCTGCTCAAGGCCGGCCACACCTTGCCCAGTGCCGGCAGCAGCACCACATGGCGGAATGCCTCGAAACGCGTCATCGCCAATGCGGCTGCGGCTTCCAACTGGCCGCTTGGGACTGCCTGGATGCCCGCGCGAATAATCTCGGTGGAGTACGCACCTAGGTTGATCACCATCGCCAATACGGCGGCTTGCCACTCGGTGATCTTCAGCCCCAGGGACGGCAGGCCGAAGAAGATGAAAAACAACTGCACCAGAAACGGCGTGTTGCGGATCAACTCGACATACACCCCGAAGATCCAGGAAAACGGCTGGATCTTCCAGGCCCGCACCACGGCGCCGACGGTGCCCAAGGCCACCCCGAGGATCGTGCCGATAGCCGTCAGCTCAAGGGTGAACAGCGCGCCGCGTAGCAGCAGGTCGGTATTGGCCAGCACCGGCACAAAGTCAAATTGATACGCCATGAATCAGCTCCGCATCACAGATCGGCAGGCAGTGGCTCTTTAAGCCACTGCATCGCGTTCTTTTCCAGGCTGCCATCGGCCTTGGCCGCGACCAGGATCTGGTTGACCTTCTCCAGCAGCGCCGGCTCGTTTTTGTTCACGCCCACGTACACCGGCGAATCCTTGAGTTTCACTTTCAGTGCCAGCCCGCGTTTATTGCTGCGCTCGCTGATCGCGACCATCACTACGTTGCCGCTGGCGATCAGATCGACCTGGCCGGCCAGGTAGGCGGCGATGGTGGAATTGTTGTCTTCGAAACGCTTGATCGTGGCTTCCTTGGGCGCCACGGCGGTCAGCTCGATGTCTTCGATGGCGCCGCGCGTCACGCTGATGGTCTTGCCCTTGAGGTCATCGGTGGTGTGGATGGCCGCATCAGGCGGGCCGAACACGGCCAGGTAGAACGGCGCGTAGGCCTTGGAGAAGTCGATGACCTTTTCGCGCTCGGCATTCTTGCCCAGGCTGGAAATCACCAAGTCGACCTTGCCGGTAGTGAGGAACGGAATGCGGTTGGTGCTGTTGACCGGGGTCAGTTCCAGCTTGACCTTGAGCCGGTCGGCCAGCAGCTTGGCGGTGTCGATGTCCAGGCCACGGGGTTTCATGTCCGGGCCAACCGAGCCGAACGGGGGGAAGTCCTGGGGCACGGCCACCTTGAGGGTTCCACGGGCGACGATATCGTCCAGACCGTTGGCATGGGCGGGCGCCTGGCTCAGCATCAGGCTGGCAAACAGGGCAGTGAGCAGGGCGCTGTAGCGCTTGGTCATGGCAACTCTCCGGGAAAGGGCGCGGGAATATTCTGTTTCGAGCCATTGCACGGCCCATGCCATCACCGCACCAATGGTCTGGAACGCTGGGATTTGTTGAGTTCTGGTGGTCTTACTGGTCTGAACAGTGCGCAGGGTTTTCGCACCTTTTTCGAGCGCCGATAAAAGCCCGCGAGCCCCTTTGGGGCGTGGCTTGCCGCCGGCTGCGAATAGCTTTACAACTAGCCGCTCCGTTGACTGCAACCCTGAGTTTTTTATGAATTCCATCGCCCAAGCCGTACCGGAAGCGGCCCTGCAGGCCATCCGCAAACTGATCAAGGAACAGGGCTTTGCAGCGGGTGACGCATTGCCGTCCCAGCGCGACCTGGCGGTGCAACTGGGCGTGAGCCGGGCGTCGTTGCGCGAGGCGTTGTCGTCTTTAAGTGCATTGGGCGTGGTGAGTGTGCAGCCGGGTAAAGGCGTGTTTGTGCAAGAGGTGCAAGAAGCGCCGGGGTTTGCCTGGCCCTTCGCCGCCCAGGCCACGCCGCTGGATATCTTCCAGTTGCGCTACGCCCTGGAAGGGTTTGCCGCGGGGTTGGCGGCGGTGACTTTGAGCCTCGATGAACTGGACAGCCTGCAAGACAATGTCGAGGCCATGCGCAAAGTGCTCAAGGCCGGCGACTTCGAAGCCGCTGCCCGCTTGGACTTCGAATTCCATCAACGGATCCTGCTGGCCAGCGGTAACCAGGCGATGGTGAGCATCCTGAGTGTCAGTGCCGAGGTGTTCCTGGAGAGCCAGAAGCTACCGTTCATCCGGCCGGAACGGGCCATGGAAACCTGGCAAGAGCACCGCAGGATCCTGCGTGCCCTGGCCCGGCGCGCCAGTGCGGCGGCGCAGAAAACCATGCAGGAGCACGTGCGCAATGCGGCATTGCGCACCGGCATCGCCTTCGTGACCCCCGTGACGCCGTGAGTGAGCTATACCCAAACTCATGCGACGCCATAGCAAGACTCAATCAGAGGCGGCTTCCTGAACGGGGGAAGGGCGGCTATGATGGGCCACGTTTTTTTTGCTTACAATCCGGAGACATCCATGAGCAACGATCTTATCAAGCACGTCACCGACGCGACCTTTGAGGCCGAAGTACTCAAGGCTCAAGGCCCGGTACTGGTTGACTACTGGGCTGAATGGTGTGGCCCTTGCAAAATGATCGCCCCTGTTCTGGACGACATTGCGACCACTTACGAAGGCAAGCTGACCATTGCCAAGCTGAACATCGACGACAACCAGGAAACCCCGGCCAAGCACGGCGTGCGTGGTATCCCGACCCTGATGCTGTTCAAGAACGGCAACGTCGAAGCCACTAAAGTAGGCGCGCTGTCGAAGTCCCAGCTGCAAGCTTTCCTCGACGCGAACATCTAAGCGTCGTCAAAAAAGCCCCGCAAAATAGCGGGGCTTTTTCGTGAAACAGGGCTAGACGCTCCGAAATTCAGGTGGTACATTCGGCCCCGCACTGGTTTCTCCACTGCCCCCTGCAAGCCGTCGCCGACGCATTCCTTTTCGATTAGTACGCGATCCTGTCGCCTTCTCTGCGGCGCGGCCTCATTAAGCCAAAAGCTTAATTTCCCCCCTCCATAAATGATTACGTCATTCCTATATGAATCTGACTGAACTCAAGCAAAAGCCGATTACCGACCTGCTCCAATTGGCCGAAGAAATGGGCATAGAAAATATGGCCCGTTCGCGCAAGCAGGACGTGATTTTCTCCCTGCTCAAAAAGCACGCGAAAAGCGGCGAGGAAATCTCCGGTGATGGCGTGCTGGAGATTCTCCAGGACGGCTTCGGCTTCCTCCGCTCTGCAGACGCTTCCTATCTTGCCGGCCCAGACGATATCTACGTCTCGCCGAGCCAGATCCGTCGCTTCAACTTGCGCACCGGTGACACCATCGTCGGCAAGATCCGTCCTCCGAAGGAAGGCGAGCGTTATTTCGCCCTGCTCAAGGTCGACACGATCAACTTCGATCGTCCTGAGAACGCGAAGAACAAGATTCTCTTCGAGAACTTGACGCCGCTGTTCCCGACCGTGCGCATGAAGATGGAAGCCGGTAACGGTTCCACCGAAGACTTGACCGGTCGTGTCATCGACCTGTGCGCCCCGATCGGCAAAGGCCAGCGCGGCCTGATCGTCGCACCGCCGAAAGCCGGTAAGACCATCATGCTGCAGAACATTGCAGCGAACATCGCGCGTAACAACCCGGAAGTTCACCTGATCGTATTGCTGATCGATGAGCGCCCGGAAGAAGTGACCGAAATGCAGCGCACCGTGCGCGGCGAAGTGGTTGCCTCGACGTTCGATGAGCCGCCAACCCGCCACGTGCAGGTTGCCGAAATGGTGATCGAGAAGGCCAAGCGCCTGGTTGAACACAAGAAAGACGTGGTCATCCTGCTCGACTCCATCACCCGTCTGGCGCGTGCCTACAACACCGTGATCCCGAGCTCCGGCAAGGTCCTCACCGGTGGTGTCGATGCCCACGCCCTGGAGAAACCGAAGCGTTTCTTCGGTGCTGCGCGCAACATCGAAGAAGGCGGCTCGCTGACCATTATCGCCACCGCGCTGGTTGAAACCGGCTCGAAGATGGACGAAGTGATCTACGAAGAGTTTAAAGGTACCGGCAACATGGAACTGCCTTTGGACCGTCGTATCGCTGAAAAGCGTGTGTTCCCTGCGATCAACATCAACCGTTCCGGCACCCGCCGTGAAGAGTTGCTGACCGCCGACGACGAACTGCAGCGCATGTGGATCCTGCGCAAGCTGCTGCACCCGATGGACGAAGTCGCCGCCATCGAGTTCCTGATCGACAAGTTGAAAACCACCAAGACCAACGACGAGTTCTTCCTGTCGATGAAGCGTAAGTAATACGACGCTCCAGGTCCAAAAGATGGCGCCCTTCGGGGCGCCATTTTTTTTGCATCGGAAAAGTGAGATTTGTGCGGTAATAGTGTCAGTTAAGAAACAAAAGGCTGAGCGTGGCTACGCTCATCTCCATTCGAATCAGGCTGATCTACGATTTATGACCGCTCTTGCTTACCGAAGAGACATTGATGGCCTGCGCGCCATTGCTGTCCTCGCTGTCGTGCTGTTCCATTTTGGTGTTCCTGGTATTACTGGCGGTTTTGTCGGCGTTGATGTGTTCTTCGTGATTTCAGGCTTCCTGATCACCTCGATCATCTGGCGCGAGCGTGAAGCAGGGCGTTTCAGCTTTGTCGATTTTTGGGCGCGACGGGCACGGCGTATCCTGCCTGCGTTGCTTGTGATGATGTTCACCTCGTTGGTGGCCGGCTGGTTCCTGATGGCGCCCAAAGATTACTCAGAGCTTGGGCGCTCGATACACAATCAGGTTATTTTCATCTCCAATCTGTTCTTCATGCGTCAGGACGGCTACTTCGACACGGCCTCCGATATGAAGCCGATGTTGCACACGTGGTCGCTCTCGGTTGAAGAGCAGTTCTACATCGCCTTTCCACTCTTGCTGGCGCTGTTGTCGAGCCGGCTGAAGCAGTGGCGCAGCGCTTTGTTTGTGTTGCTGCTGGTGTCGTTTGCAGCGAGCGTTTGGGCCGTGGCCCATGAGCCGGACAAAGCGTTCTTCCTGCTGCCCATGCGTGCCTGGGAATTGCTGGCCGGGTCCATGTTGGCGGTGATGCCGGCGCGGGCAGGGCGGGTAAGTCCGCTGTTGGCGCAAGCGGTCAGTCTGTTCAGCCTGGGCCTGATTCTGGTGGCGGTATTGGGTTATGACGCCAGCACGGCGTTCCCTGGCGCTGCGGCGTTGTTGCCGGTATTGGGGGTGGTGGGGTTGATTTGGGCCAACGGCCAACACACCACCTGGGTCGGGCGCTTGCTGGGCAGTCGCGTGCTGGTCGGCATCGGGCTGATTTCCTATTCGTGGTACCTGTGGCACTGGCCGGTGCTGGTGTTTGGCAAGTACGCGAGTATTTTTGGCCTGTCGTCCTGGGCGCTGGCGGGTCTGTTCGTCTTGAGCCTGGTGCTGGGTTATGCGTCCTGGCGGTTCGTCGAGGGGCCGTTTCGTGAGCGGCGCTTGCTGGCGGGTCGTCGGTCGATCCTGATCGCGGGCCTTGTCGGGCTGGCCGGCCTGGGCCTGATCGGCAAAGGCCTGGTGTGGTCGGATGGGTTTGCATCGCGGCTGTCGCCCCAGGCGTTGCAATTTGCCCAGGCGCATACCTGGAGCCCTACGCTCATGAGCTGCCTGTCGGATGACAAGAAAGACCCACACCGCAAACTTTGCCATTTTGGCCCGCAGGCCAGTGCTGCTCGCGCGTTGGTCTGGGGCGACAGCCATGCCTCGGCACTCATTCCTGCGTTGAATGATGGTTCACGCAAGTACGACTTCGGCATCACTCAGGCCGGTTACGCCGGGTGCCTGCCGTTCGACCGCAAAGAAAACACCCCAGGCTGCCGGGCGTTCAACGAGCGTGTCACCCAGTTGTTGAGCAAGGAACCGTTCAGTGATGTGGTGCTGGTAGCCCGCTGGAGCCTGTACGTTTATGGCCAGCGCTCCGGCGACACCGGCGCTTCCCTTCATGACCCGCAGACGGGCAAGTACGACCGCGCCGTCGCTGAACGACTGTTTGCCGAGGGTGTGACTGCACTGGTGCAGCAACTGCGTGCCAGCGGGCACAGGGTATGGCTGGTCAAGGAGGTGCCGTTGCAGGCGTTCAACGTGCCTTACCGGCTCAGCCGCCTGGCGATGCTGGGGCGCCCGACCGACCGCGAAGGCTTGCCCCTGGCCGAGCACGTCGAGCGCCAAGCCTTCATCAGCAGCGTCTTTGAGCGCATCGCCGCGGCCGACCCCGGTGTGCAGCTCATGGACCCGGCGCCCAAGCTGTGCGAGACCAACGGCTGGTGCGGGGTCGAGCGCGATGGCCAGTCGCTGTATACCGATGACAACCACCTCTCAGCCGTGGGCACGCGTTATGTGGAAGGGTTCCTTGAGCCCTTCTTCCACGCCATGCGTAATGAGGCCGTTGAGTCGGGTGTGAGTCGCAATGACGTGCAATAAGCTGCCAGCGCTCTTAAGAGCAGGTAGGATGTACGCCTATTTTACGGGTGGCATGGTTAATGAAATTCAAGGATCTTCGGGATTTCGTGCAGCAACTTGAGCAGCGCGGAGAGTTGAAACGTATCCAGGTGCCGATTTCCCCGGTGCTGGAGATGACTGAGATTTGCGACCGTACCTTGCGCAACAAGGGCCCGGCGCTGCTGTTCGAAAATCCGACCGGCTTTGATATCCCGGTGCTCGGCAACCTGTTCGGCACGCCCGACCGCGTTGCGTTTGGCATGGGCGCCGAGTCGGTCAGCGAGCTGCGCGAGATCGGCAAGCTGCTTGCCTTCCTCAAGGAGCCCGAGCCACCCAAGGGTTTGAAGGACGCCTGGTCGAAGCTGCCGATCTTTCGCAAGATCATTGCCATGGCGCCCAAAGTGGTCAAGGACGCGGTGTGCCAGGAAGTGGTCATCGAAGGCGATGATGTCGACCTGGGCATGTTGCCGGTGCAGACCTGCTGGCCGGGCGACGTCGGCCCGCTGATCACCTGGGGCCTGACCGTCACCAAAGGCCCGAACAAGGATCGCCAGAACCTGGGGATCTACCGTCAGCAAGTGATCGGCCGCAACAAGGTGATCATGCGCTGGCTGAGCCACCGTGGCGGCGCGCTGGACTTCCGTGAGTGGTGCGAAAAACACCCTGGCAAGCCGTTCCCTGTGTCCGTGGCCCTGGGCGCCGACCCGGCGACCATCCTCGGCGCCGTGACGCCGGTACCCGACAGCCTGTCCGAATATGCTTTCGCCGGCCTGCTGCGCGGCAATCGCACCGAGCTGGTGAAGTGCCGCGGCAACGACCTGCAAGTGCCGGCCACCGCCGAAATCATCCTCGAAGGCGTGATTCATCCGGGCGAAATGGCCGATGAAGGCCCTTACGGCGACCACACCGGCTACTACAACGAAGTCGACAGCTTCCCGGTGTTCACCGTCGAGCGCATCACCCACCGGATCAAACCGATCTACCACAGCACCTACACCGGCCGTCCGCCGGATGAGCCCGCTATTCTCGGTGTGGCGCTCAACGAAGTGTTCGTGCCGATCCTGCAAAAGCAGTTCCCGGAGATCACCGACTTCTACCTGCCGCCCGAGGGCTGCTCGTACCGCATGGCCATCGTGACCATGAAGAAGTCGTACCCAGGCCATGCCAAGCGGGTAATGCTCGGTGTGTGGTCGTTTTTGCGACAGTTCATGTACACCAAGTTCGTTATCGTCACCGACGACGACATCAATGCACGAGACTGGAACGACGTGATCTGGGCCATCACCACGCGCATGGACCCCAAGCGCGACACGGTGATGATCGACAACACGCCGATCGACTACCTCGACTTTGCTTCGCCGGTATCGGGCCTGGGCTCGAAGATGGGCCTGGATGCCACCCACAAATGGCCGGGTGAGACCACCCGCGAGTGGGGTCGGGTGATCGTCAAGGATGAAGCCGTCACCGCACGTGTTGATGCGATCTGGAAAGAATTGGGAATAGATTGATGCGTGTAACCCTGCAACCTTCCGGCGCCGTACTGGAGCTGGTCCCCGGCGAGCGAATCCTTGAAGGCGCGCGCCGCCTGGGCTATGAATGCCCACAGGCGTGTCGCAATGGCGTGTGCCATGTGTGTGCCGCGCTGCTGGTGGAAGGCCGGGTGCAGCAAGCCGGTGAGGTGCGCGACCATGGTGAGTTCTACACCTGCATCGCCGAGCCGTTGGAAGATTGCATTGTGTTGTGGGATGGCGTGCTGGCGCCGGGAGAGTTGCCGTTGCGCAAGTTGTCGTGCCAATTAAGTGAGTGCGTGGACGTCGGTGGCGATGTATGGCGCGTGCGCCTGCGCGCTCCGGCGGGTAAAGCGGTGCGTTACCACGCCGGGCAATACCTGATGATCGAGCGCGACAATGGCGATAAATCGGCGTTTTCCCTGGCCTCGGCGCCCCACGCCGGGCGTGAGCTGGAACTGCATGTGCTGGTGCGCGAGGACAGTGCGCGCAATTTGATCGAGCAGTTGCAACGTAACCAGATGGCGCGGGTTGAGCTGCCGTTTGGTGATACGCACTTGGCCGAGTTGCCGGACGGGCCGCTGGTGTTGATCGCCGCCGGCACCGGCATGGCGCAGATGCACAGCCTGATCGAACATTGCCGCGCTTCAGGCTTCAAGCACCCGGTTCACCTGTATTGGGGCGTGCGCCGCCCGGAAGACTTCTACGAGATTGAACACTGGGAGCAATGGCAGCAACTGCCCAACCTGTTCCTGCACAAAGTGGTCAGCGACCTGTGCGGTTGGGAAGGGCGCTGCGGGCTGCTGCATGAGGCCGTGTGCGAAGACATCAGCGACCTCAAGGCGGTGCACGTCTACGCCAGTGGTTCGCCGGCGATGATCTACGGCACGCTGGACGCATTGGTCGACGCCGGCATGGATGCACACCAGATGCGCGCCGATGTGTTTGCCTACGCGCCACGGCCTTGAAGTCGACCCAATAAACAGCTGTTGTACGCCGACAAAACTGTGGGAGCGGGCTTGCTCGCGAAAGCGTCGTGTCAGTTTATACATCCGTGACTGACTCACCGCCTTCGCGAGCAAGCCCGCTCCCACATTGTTTTGTATGTGTTCAAAAACGCACGCCTGCCGTCAGCATCGCCGCGTTGAAGCCAAGCAACACAAGCTCGCTGGCCACCGGGCCGAAGTGAACCCCCACCGACGGAATGATCGCCGGTGCCACGCCATAACGGTTGAGCGGGATTTTGTCGCGGTACTTACCGCGATAGCCCTGTAGCGCGCCTGCGGTCACCTTCATATAAAACGGTGAGTCGCCAATATCGTAGCGCTTGCCGGCGTAGACGTAATACGAGCGCTGGCTGAACGAGTTGCGAAACGTCGCCCCGCCATACACCAACCCCGACGCCTCGTTACGTTCCAGGTTGATCAAATCCTGATTGTTATTGTGCTTTGGGTCCGGAGAAAAATGCCGGGTGTAGACACTGGTCTGGGCGTACCAGAAACCTTTGTCGTCATTGGCGGCGGCCTCGGAAGCCAGGGCAGTGGTGGTTTGCAGCAAAAGCAGCAGACCGGAAAACAGGTATTTCATGGTTCGACCTCGATAGTCGTTTGAAGAGGCGGCTAATGTGGGTCGCTAAACACCTGCAGTTTGGCGGCTTGTGTTGGGCACGACCTGAACCAGCGCTGAAAACACGGCCGCCTATGCTTATGCAATTAAGGTATTTTAAATGTAGGAATAATCTCATTAGGCTATAAGTCAACGGACTACCGCCTTATCGTCAATAACCAGTAACTGACCGCTACCGCCCGCCAGCCGGACCGATCGTGTGAATTCAGAGCATTGAAGCTTTGATTTTTTGATTGCCAGGCTTGAATGGCAGGGGAGCGGTATGGGGAGTTACAAGAAACATGCGTACACAGCTATTTTGTCGGCCAATTTGCTGACTGCTGTGGGATTCAATCCGGTGCGGGCGGACGAAGCCGCCGCCGATGCACCCAAACTCGACACCGTGATCGTCACCGGCACCCGCGCTCAAGAGCGCACCGCCAGTGCTTCGTTGTCGCCCATCGATGTCATTTCCGGTGACACATTGCGCAGCACCGGCTCCGATGAACTGGGCGCGGTGTTGGCACGTCTGATTCCTTCCATCAACTTTCCGCGGCCCAGCCTGGTGGACGGTGCCGAACTGGTACGCCCGGCGCAGTTGCGCGGCTTGTCGCCGGATCAGGTATTGGTGCTGGTCAACGGTAAACGCCGCCACACCAGTGCCTTCGTCAACCTGGGCGGCGCGGTGGGGCGCGGTTCGGCGCCGGCGGATTTGAATGCGATCCCGCTGTCGGCGGTCGACCATATCGAAGTGCTGCGCGATGGCGCGTCGGCGCGCTATGGCTCGGATGCGATTGCCGGGGTGATCAACGTGATCCTCAAGCACGACGACCACGGTGGCTCTGTCTCGACCAAGTTTGGCGAGTACAAGAAGGGTGATGGCATCCAGCGCAACGTCAGCGGCAACACCGGGTTTGCCTTGGGTGACAATGGCTTTATCAACGTTTCGGGCGAAGGCGCCGACAACGACTACACCAACCGCGCCGGTGACGACTTCCGCCCTGGCAGCGTGGGTTCCACCACCTATGGCCAGCGGGTGTTCCGTCAGGGCGAGCCGGCCACCAATGAAGGCAAATTCCAGTTCAACTGCGAATATTCCTTTAATGATGCGGCCGAGTTCTACACCTTCGGCGGCTACAGCAAGCGCCGTGGCGAAACGGCGGCGTTCTATCGGGCGAGCAACGCGTCCAACAACATCCCGGCGCTGAACCCCAATGGCTACCTGCCGCTGATCAAGGGCAATCTGGAAGACACCTCCTTGGTGGTCGGCCTGCGCGGCTTGCTGGCCTACGATTGGCACTACGACCTGTCGGCCAACTACGGCAAGAACCAGTACGAACTGGGCACCGAAACCATCAACACCTCACTCGGCCTGGCCACGCCACGCAAATTTAACAACGGCACCCTGAGTAACGACCAGCGCCAGGTCAGCCTGGACCTGTCCCGAGAGTTCGACGTGGGCTTTTTGCCGTACCCGGTGTCGGTGGCCTTTGGCGGCGAATACCTGCGCCAGGGTTATCAAATTGAAGCGGGCGAACCGGTGTCCTACTACCAGACCGGCAGTTCGGGCCTGGGTGGGTTCCGTGATGCCGACGCCGGCAGCACCTCGCGGCACAACTGGGCTCAGTACCTGGACCTGGAAACGAACTTCACCGAAAAGCTCAGCGCCTCGGCCGCCGTGCGTCATGAGGACTACAGCGACTTCGGCTCCAATGTCAGCGGTTCCTTGTCGGCGCGTTATGACTTCACCCCGCAAGTGGCCCTGCGTGGCAGCATTTCCAATGGTTTCCGCGCGCCGTCCCTGGCGCAGCAGAACTTTGCGTACACCTCGTCGCAGCTGATCGGCAACACCATCCAGGAAGCCGGCACCTTCCCGGCCAACAGCCAGGTCGCCCGGCTGTTGGGCGCCGAAGACCTCAAAGCCGAGAAGTCACGCAACTACAGCCTCGGCCTGGTGCTGGAGCCTGCCGATGACCTGACCGTGACGCTCGACGTGTACCGCATCGACATCCGCGACCGCATCAGCCTGTCGTCCAACCTCAATCTCAACCCGGCCACCATCGCCTACCTGCAGGCTAATGGGGTCGGCAACATCAACTACACCAGCGCCCGTTATTTCACCAACGCTACCGACACCAGCACCGACGGTGTCGACCTGGTGGCCAACTATCGTTACCAGTTCGATAACGGCATCCGCTGGAACAGCACCGTGGGCTACAACTACAACCACACAAAAGTCACCGACGTGAAACCCAACCCGGCGATTCTGGACAGCCTGGGCGCCAACCTGGTGCGGGTAGACCGCCGTGAGCGCATCGGTTTGCTGGGTGATACCACGCCGCAGCACAAGCTCAGCCTGGGCAACGATTTCACCTACGGTCGTTGGGCGCTGCACAGCAACCTGGTGCGCTATGGTGAATTCACCAGCTACCAGGCGGACAAGGTCAATGACCAGACCTTCAAGGCCGCCTGGGTGCTGGACCTGTCGGCAGACTACAAGCTCAAGAACTGGACCTTCACCCTGGGCGGCGACAACATCACCGATAAATACCCGGAGAAGGTCAATGCCTACGCCAGCAGCGGCGGCAACCTCGCCTACAGCACTTTTTCGCCGTACGGTTACAGCGGCGCGTTTTATTACGGTAAAGTTGCTTACAACTGGTAACACGCAGGAGACCTAAGCGATCCGCCATGACCGTTATTGAAACCGATCTGTTGCAATTGGCTTACCCTCCGCGGCTCGATCTGGGGCCGCAACTGACTCACGAGCAATTAATGAGTTCGATGCAGGCCACCATGGCCAGGCATAAGGGCGGGCCGGTCTGGCTATTCGCTTATGGTTCGCTGATCTGGCGTCCCGAATGCTCGTCGACCCAGCGCATGCGCGCACGGGTTCACGGTTATCACCGGGGTTTGTACCTGTGGTCACATGAGCATCGAGGCACGCCGGAGTCGCCGGGGTTGGTGTTCGGCCTGGATCGTGGCGGTTCTTGCAGCGGGTTTGCCTACCGTTTGCCGGAAGACCAGCTTGAGGCCTCGCTTTATGCCTTGTGGCAGCGCGAGATGCCTTACCCGTCATACCGGCCGCACTGGCTCAGCTGCCGCCTGGAAGATGGCAGTCAGGTGCAGGCGCTGGGGTTTGTGTTGGAGCGGCACTTGCCCAGCTATGCCGGCAACCTGCCCGATATCGTGCTTAACCACGTGCTGGAAAGCGCTTGCGGGCGTTACGGCACCACTCGCGATTATGTCGAGCAGACCGTGAACGCCCTGCGTAGCCACGCCATGCCAGATAAGAATCTGGAGGCGCGGCTCAAGCGTTGTGCCAAAGACTGCGGCGCAAATTAACGCGCCGAGCTGACACTGTTGGTGTGCCACAGCGTTGGGATCAGGAAAGCAATCGCCAGCAGGCACGCGCCCACCAGCAACACAAAGCCACCGTCCCAGCCGAAATGGTCCACGGTGTAGCCCATGGCCGCACTCGCTGCCACCGAACCGCCCAGGTAACCAAACAAGCCGGTGAAGCCTGCGGCCGTGCCCGCGGCTTTTTTCGGCGCCAGTTCCAGCGCCTGCAGGCCGATCAGCATCACCGGGCCGTAGATCAGGAAGCCGATAGAGAACAGCGCAATCATGTCGACCATCGGGTTGCCCGGCGGGTTGAGCCAGTAAACCAGGGTCGCCACGGTGACCAGCGCCATGAACACGATGCCGGTCAGGCCACGGTTGCCACGGAAGATCTTGTCTGACATCCAGCCGCACAACAGCGTGCCGGGAATGCCCGCCCACTCATAGAAAAAGTACGCCCACGAGGTTTTATCCACGTCGAAGTGCTTGGCTTCCTTGAGGTAAGTCGGTGCCCAGTCCAGTACGCCGTAGCGCAGCAGGTAGACGAACACGTTGGCGAAGGCGATGTACCACAGCATTTTGTTGCGCAGCACGTACTTGACGAAGATTTCCTTGGCGCTGAACTCGTCTTCGTGGCTGGCGTTGTAGCCTTCCGGGTAGTCGTTCTTGTACTGCTCGATGGGCGGCAGGCCGACCGATTGCGGGGTGTCGCGCATGGTGATGAAGGCAAATGCCGCCACGGCCAATGCCACGGTCGCCGGCACATAGAACGCCGCATGCCAGTCGTTGAACCAGGCCATGCCCAGCAGGAACAGCGGGCCGATCAGGCCACCGCCGACGTTATGCGCCACGTTCCACACCGACACCACGCCGCCGCGTTCTTTCTGCGACCACCAGTGCACCATGGTGCGCCCACTCGGCGGCCAGCCCATGCCCTGGGCCCAGCCGTTGATGAACAGCAAAATGAACATCATGGTCACGCTGGACGTCGCCCAAGGTGCGAAACCGAAAATGAACATCACCCCGGCCGATATCAACAGGCCAAAGGGCAGGAAGTAGCGCGGGTTGGAGCGGTCGGAGACCAGGCCCATCAAGAACTTGGACAAGCCGTAGGCAATCGCGATGGCCGACATGGCCAGGCCCAGCTCGCCACGGGTGTAACCCTCGTCGATCAGGTACGGCATGGCCAGCGAGAAGTTTTTGCGCAGCAGGTAGTAGCCGGCGTAGCCAAAGAAAATACCGGCGAAGATCTGCCAGCGCAGCCGTCGATAGGTACTGTCTATTTTTTCTTCAGGCAGGGGCGCCTGGTGTGCGGCAGGACGAAAGAAAGCAAACATTCAAGAGCTCCAAATTTCTTGTTTTGACTGCGGATGCGAATGTTACAGTTTCGTTACCGAAAATAGCATCGCCTCTTATCTGCAAACACAGGAAACTGGAGCGATTGCATGTTCTCTTACGAACATGTCGCGAATAGATAAGTGTGGGTCGGTATCGGGTCTTAAGACCAAAGAGATCAACTGTGGGAGCAGGCAAGCCAGCTCCCACATGAACCGCATTCAGCGGGTCTGGACCACGACTTTGCCCACAGCCCTGCGTTGCCCCAGGTCATTGATCGCCTGCGCAGCCTGCTCAAGCGGATACACCTGCGACACCAACGGCTTCAACTTGCCCTCGCCATACCAGGTGAACAACTGCTGGAAGTTCGCCGCATTGTCCTGCGGCTGGCGCTGGGCGAACGAACCCCAGAACACGCCGACCACAGACGCGCCCTTGAGCAGCGCCAGGTTCACCGGCAGCTCGGGAATGCGCCCGCTGGCGAAACCCACCACCAGCAGGCGGCCGTTCCAGGCAATGCCGCGCACGGCCTGGTCAAACAGGTCGCCGCCGACGGGGTCGTAGATCACGTCGACACCATTGCCGTCGGTCAGGCGTTTGATTTCATCCTTGAGGCTGGCTTCGCTGTAGTTGATCAGCTCGTCCGCGCCGGCCGCCTTGGCTACGGCGAGTTTGTCGGCGCTGCTGGCGGCGGCAATCACCCGGGCGCCCATGGCTTTGCCGATTTCCACCGCCGCAAGGCCCACACCGCCGGAGGCGCCGAGCACCAGCAGGGTTTCGCCGGGTTGCAGGTTGGCGCGTTGCTTCAGCGCGTGCATCGAGGTGCCGTAGGTCATGCTGAAGGCGGCGGCGGTGTTGAAATCCATGCTCGGCGGGATCGGCAGCACGTTATAGCCCGGCACCGCGACCTGTTCGGCAAAGCTGCCCCAGCCGGTCAGGGCCATGACCCGGTCGCCGACGTTGAGGTGGCTGAACTTTTCACCCACTTCGCTGACTACCCCCGCCGCTTCGCCACCCGGCGAAAACGGGAAGGGCGGCTTGAACTGGTACTTGCCCTCGATCATCAAGGTGTCCGGGAAATTCACCCCGGCCGCGTGCACGTCCAGCAGGATTTCGTTCTTCTTGATCACGGGGCTGGCGATCTCTTCCAGCACCAGGGTTTCGGCGGGGCCGAAGGCTTTGCACAGCACAGCTTTCATCGGACTATTCCTTTTGGCGTCGTGGCCGATAAGTGTAGGAGGGTACGCCCGTGGGTCAACGAGCATGCCCGGCCCTGATAAGTCGCCATAAGCTTGTACTCAGCCTTGCTAGCGTTATGCTACCCGGCAACCGAATTCGAGGAATGAACTGTGAAAGCGTGGATCCTGTTGATGCTCGCCCTGACCTTGCCGATGGCAGCCCAGGCCGAAGAAGCGAAAGAAGGCGAGGCGCCGAAGGTCAGCTACATCAGCCTGACCCCACCCTTTGTGGGCAACTACGGCCTGGATGGCACGGCAAAACTGCGGGTCTACAAGGCCGACATCGCCCTGCGCGTGACAGGGCCTGAAGCGGCAGCGGCCGTCAAAGCCAACGACCCGCTGATTCGTAACCAGCTGGTGGCGCTGTTTACCCAGCAGACCAACGAAGCCATGAGCACGGTTGAAGGCAAAGAAAAGCTGCGCCAGGAAGCCCTGAAGCAAACCCAGCAAGTCATGAACGATGAGACTGGCAAGCCGGTGGTAGAAGACCTGCTCTTCAACAACTTGATTATCCAGTAAAGCGGGCGCTTCGCGCCTTTCGCGAGCAAGCCCGCTCCCACATTCGACCGTGTTCCTCTGATTAAACGCGGTCAAAATGTGGGAGCGGGCTTGCTCGCGAAGAGGCCCTTACAGGCACCTCAAGAAGCCAGGCTCTTCCTGAACCTGGCCAACGCCACCGCAAAAAACACCAACCCAATCCCCACCAACGCCAGCAAATCCGGCCACACCACACCCACGCCCGCATCGCGAAACAAAATCGCCGCACTCAAACTCACAAAGTGCGTCGACGGTGAGCCCTGCATCACCCATTGCAACCACTCGGGCATGCTGTCCAATGGCGTGCTGCCGCCAGACAGAAGCAGCATCGGAATAATCACCGGAATTGCCAGCAACCCGAACTGCGGCGTCGAACGCGCAAGGGTGGCGAGGAAGATCCCCAGTGCCGTGCTCGCAAACAGGTACAGCGCCGTCACCAGCAAAAACAGGCTCAGGGATCCGGCCAGCGGCACGCCGAGCAAGCCTTTGACCACCAGCTCCAGCGACAACCACGTGCACAGCACCACCACCAGCATATTGCTCCAGATTTTTGCCAGCATGATTTCCAGCGCGGTCAGCGGCAGCACCAGCAAATGGTCGAGCGTGCCGTGTTCACGCTCGCGCAGCAGCGCCGTGCCGGTGAGCACGATGGCCAGGATGGTGATGTTGTTGACGATCTGGATCACCGCCAAGAACCAACCGCCTTCCAGGTTGGTGTTGAACAGCGCCCGTGTGGTCAGTTGCGCAGGCACCTTGCCCGCCGCGTCGGGTTGCCCGCCGTAGCGTTGCAACTCACGTTGGAAAATCCGGCCGATATAGCCTGCGCCCATAAATGCCTGGCTCATCGCTGTGGCATCGACGTTCACCTGCACACCCGGCTGACGCCCGGCCAACAGGTCGGCCTGGAAGTTGGCCGGTACATTGATCACGAAGGTGTACTCGCCGCTGTCCATGACCCTGTCCAATTGGTCGTAGGCCAGTGGGGCAGGCGGCTGAAACTCTGGCGGCTGCAACGCCTCGGCCATCTGCCGCGACAGCGCGCTGTGGTCTTCATCGATAAAGGCCACGCTGGCGTTGTGCACGCCAATCACCGAACCGGCGGCGGGCATGTAGATCGCGACCGTGAAGGCGTAGGCCAGAAACAGCAGCAACACGCTGTCGTGACGCAGGCTGGTGAGTTCCTTGAGACCCAGGCGCAGGATATGAGCGAGCTTGTGCATCAGGCCTCCTGCTTCTTGAGCATGATCAGACTCAGCCCGGTGAACCCGACGAAAAACCCGAACAGCGCCAGGCATTGCGGCCACAACTGGCGCAGGTCCAGGGCCTTGGTGAAGGTGCCCACGGCGATATCCAGAAAGTGCCCGGCGGGGAACAACATACCCATCAGCGCGGCCGCGCCTTCCAGCGACGAGCGCGGCACGATCAACCCGGAGAACTGGATGGTCGGCAGGCTGGTGATGATCATGGTGCCGAGGATCGCCGCGATCTGGGTGCGAGTGAACGCGGAAATCAGCAGGCCCATGCTCGTGGTGGCGAGTACATACAACAGACCGCCTACCGCCAGCGCCACGCCGCTGCCCTTGAAGGGCACGCCGAACAGCCAGCGGTTCATCGCCACCAGCAGCGCCAGGTTGACCAGGCTCACCGCCAGGTACGGCGCCTGTTTGCCCAGCAGAAACTCCAGGCGCGTCAGCGGCGTGGCGTAGAAGTTGGTGATCGACCCCAGCTCCTTTTCACGCACGATGCCCAGCGCGGTGAGCATTGCCGGGATAAACGCCAGGATCAGCGCCATCACGCCGGGGCCGATGGCGTTCACACTGACCACATCCTGGTTGTAGCGAAAGCGCGTTTCCAGCTTGGCGGCAGCTTGGGGGCTACGGGGCAGGCTGCTCAGTTCGGCCAGTTGTTGCAGATTGCCCTGGTGCACCGCTTCGACGTAGTTACGGCTGGTTTCGGCGCGAAACGGCATGCCGCCATCGATCCACGCAGCCACGGTGGGTTGGCGGCCGGCGTACAGGTCGCGGCCAAAGCCGGGCGGAATTTCCAGCGCCAGTTTGATTTCCGAACGTTGCAGGCGCCGGTGCAGTTCATTGGCATCGCGGATCGGTGCTTGTTCGGCGAAGTAGCGCGAGCTGCGGAAGGCTTCCAGGTAGGCGCGACTTTGCGGAGTCTGGTCCTGGTCGTAGACGGCGAAGGCGAGGTTTTCCACGTCCAGGGAAATGCCGTAACCGAAGATCACCATCATGAACATCGCCCCGAGCAGGGCGAAGGCCATGCGCACTTTGTCGCGCAACAGCTCTTTGCCTTCGCGGCTGGCCACGGCCAGCAGTCGGGCGATGCTGAAGCCGCGTTTGCTGACGGGCGGCGCGCTGCTTTCGCTGGCGGTTTTACTCGGTGCGGCAGGTTCGGCTTCGCCTTGGGCCTGTTCCAGGCAGGTGACGAACGCAGCCTCCAATGTGTCGCCGTGGAATTGCTGTTGCAGTGCGTCGGGTGTGTCGCAAGCCAACACTTTGCCCGCGTGCATCAAAGAGATGCGGTCGCAGCGCTGGGCTTCGTTCATAAAGTGAGTGGACAGAAAGATCGTCACGCCTTGCTCGCGGGACAACTCAACCAATAGCCGCCAGAAATCATCCCGCGCCGCCGGGTCGACGCCCGAGGTCGGTTCATCGAGGATCAGCACTTCCGGGCGATGCAGCACCGCCACAGCGAGTGAGAGGCGCTGGCGCAGGCCCAGGGGTAACTCGCCGGAGGGTTGCTCGGCCACTTCACCGAGGTCGAAGCGCTGGATCAGCTCGTCGATACGCGGGCCGCTGTCGGCCTTGGGCAAGTCGAACAGTTGCGCATGCAGCACCAGGTTCTGGCGCACGCTGAGTTCGCCGTACAGCGAAAAGCTTTGCGACATAAAGCCCACGCGCTTGCGAGTGGCCAAATCCTTGGCATTCACCGGGTTACCCAGCAGCGTGGCGCTGCCTTCGGTGGCCGGCATCAGCCCGGTGAGGACTTTCATGGTGGTCGTCTTGCCGCAGCCGTTGGAGCCGAGGAAGCCAAATATCTCGCCGC
Source organism: Pseudomonas sp. Leaf15 (assembly GCF_001421425.1). Taxonomy (NCBI): domain Bacteria; kingdom Pseudomonadati; phylum Pseudomonadota; class Gammaproteobacteria; order Pseudomonadales; family Pseudomonadaceae; genus Pseudomonas; species Pseudomonas sp. Leaf15. The sequence continues at coordinate 56,982 of NZ_LMKI01000033.1, read as the reverse complement.
GACCAATCGCAAAGCTGACCTTGTTCACCGCCGTAAAATCCCCAAAGCGCAGCGTCAGGTCGTGGGCTTCGATGGCGATGTCAGTGTTGCCACTTTCGCGCGGCGGGATCACCAGCGGCTGGTTGTTGTGGGCGCTGTCACCCTGGAAATGAGTAAAGGCTTCATCGAGTTTGCCGCTGGGTGTAACGGCCGCCAGTTCGCGGCTCAGGCCGTCGGCGATCAGTTTGCCGCGATCGAGCATCAGGCAATGCTCGAACTGCTCGGCCTCTTCCATGTAGGCGGTGGCCACCAGCAGCGTCAGCTGTGGGCGCTCGCTGCGCACGGTGTCGACCAGCTCCCAGAAACGCCGGCGCGACAGCGGGTCAACGCCGGTGGTGGGCTCGTCGAGAATCAACAAATCCGGGTCGTGGATCAGCGCGCAGCACAGGCCGAGCTTTTGTTTCATGCCGCCGGACAACTTGCCCGCCGGGCGTTCTGCGAAGCGCGCGAGGTCGGTGGCCAGCAGCAGGTTGTGCATGCGCTGCTCGCAATCGGCTTTGGACAGGCCGAAGAGCGTGGCAAAGAAACGGATGTTTTCGCTGATGGACAACTCGGGATACAAGTTGCCGCCCAGGCCTTGGGGCATAAACGCAATGCGCGGGTACAGGCTATTGCGGTGGCGGCGATCTTCAATGGCGCCGCCGAGCACCTCGAGCTGGCCTGCCTGCAGTTTCTTAACCCCGGCGATCAGCCCCAGTAAACTCGACTTGCCCGCGCCGTCCGGGCCGATCAGCCCGCAGCGAGTGCCAGCCGGCAGGCTGAAGGCGATGTCGACCAGTGCTTGTTGCTTGCCGTAACGGTGGTGAATGCCGGTGGCGTGCAGCGCCAGGCCGGTCATTGCAGGTTGGCCGGCCAGTCGATATCAGCCGTGCGTACATAACCCGCGCCGGGCATGCCCGGTTTGGCTTGCGGCACGGCGCTGGGTTGGGTCAGGCGCAGCTTGACGCGGAACACCAGTTTCTGGCGTTCGTCGCGGGTCTCCACCTCTTTGGGGGTGAATTGCGATTTGGCCGCGACAAAGCTGATTTTCGCCGGCAACGGTTGCTGGGGCAGGGCGTCGAGCAGGATGCGTGCGTCGCTGCCGACGGTGAGGCGGCCGGTGACGGAGGCAGGCAGGTACAGGTTCATATACTGATCATTCGGGTCAATCAGCAGTAAAACTCTGCCGCCTGCGCCGAGCACTTCACCCGGTTCAGCCAGGCGCAATTGAATGATGCCGTCGATGGGCGCGCGCAGGCTGCTGTCGTCGATTTCGCTGGTGAGTTGGGCCACCTGGGCCTGGGCCGCGCCGATGGCCGCTTTCACCGAATTAACCTGCGCCTGGGCGGCGACCACGGCCGCGTTGCCGGTGTTCTGGCGTGCTTGCTGCTGGTCGATCAACTGGCTGCTGGCAAAGCCGCGCTTATACAGCTCCTGGGTGCGTCTGAGTTCCTGGTTGGCCAGCAATTGCTCGCTTTGACGCAACTGCACGTTGGCCTCGGCGGCGGCGAAGTTTTCCTTGGCGCGCAGCACTTCGGCTTCGGCCTGAGCACGCTGGGCTTCGAGGGTGCGGGTGTCCATGCGTGCGAGCAATTGGCCTTTGAGCACCTTGTCGCCTTCATCCACGCGCACGTCGGCCAAGCGCCCGGGGATCTTGGCGGCGATCTGTACTTCGGTGGATTCCAGGCGGCCATTGCCCATGCTCAAGCCTTCGGGCAGGCGGTCCTGAGTCGATCGCCAATAACCGAACCCGCCTGCACCCAGCAACAAGGTGATCAGCGCAACGGCGAAAAGGCGCGACATAGTGTGATTCGTAGACATGACGGCATCCTGCGGCATTAGCATCCTAGCTTGACCGATACCGCCCGAAGGCTCTTGATACCGGTCAAATGAAGCGCAAGCCTAACCCGCTTGGCGTGAAGATGCTTGCATCACAGGTGTGACCGCAGGGTTCTGCCTTTTCAGCGCAGGGCGAGTACCGCTGCCCATTGTTCGGCCGTTACCGGCATCACCGACAATCGACTGCCTTTTTGCACCAGCGGCAATTCGGCGAGGGCGGTTTGTTGTTTCAGGTAGCCAAGGCCCAGCACCTTTGGAAATGTCTCGACGTGGGCCACGTTGAGTGCCGTCCAGGGGTTTTTCTCCGGTGTGGCTTTGGCATCGAAATAGTGGCTTTCGGGCTCCAGCGCGGTCGGGTCCGGATAGGCCGCCTCGACAATTTTGCCGATACCGGCAATGCCCGGCTCAGGGCAGCTGGAGTGGTAGAAGAAAAACTCATCGCCAACGGCCATGGCTCGTAAAAAGTTGCGCGCCTGATAGTTGCGCACGCCGTCCCAGCGCGTTTCACCGAGCTTTTCCAGGCCTTTGATGGAGAGTTCATCGGGCTCGGATTTCATCAGCCAGTAGGCCATTTTTGGGCTCCTGAAAAAGGCATTGGGTAAGTTGTCAGGCAATTCCATGACAAACCGACAGTCGGTTGGCGTCAAGGTTTGCGTGTTGGGTCACGTTACCGCAGAATGCCCGCTTTTAAGCTTGGCGCAGCTGCAACGGACTACTTTGGAACGTTGTTGTCATCGTGTACGAGGTGCCTGAAGGGGGGCAATCGATGCAACGTAAACCGGATTTACTATGGATTTTGGTTATTTTGTTTGGTCTGGGCGTCGTGACCACCGGATATGCCCAGAGCTTGTGGTCGAACAAGACCGATGCACCGGTTGAACTGGCTCAGCAGCAGCCACAACCGTTCAAGCGTTAACTCTTCTTTTTAAGGCGTCGCTGGTTCCAGCGACGTTTCTGCGACATACCATTTCTTATCGGTGACCGTGCTAGCCAATGGCACATCCCAGCTCGCCTGCGCCAAACGTTCGACCTTCTGGCATTCATGGGCCAGGCCCAGCAACGTGGGCTTGCGCCAGTTTTTGCGCCGAGCCAGGTACGCCAGGCTGCGGTCATAAAACCCACCGCCCATGCCCAGGCGTCCGCCCACATCATCGAAACCCACCAGCGGCAACAGCACCAGATCCAGCGCCCAGACGTTGCGCTGGCGGTTGGCATTGACGTGCGGCTCAAGGATGCGAAAGCGGTTGGGCAATAACTTATCCCCAGGCCGCACGCGCTGGAACACCATCTTGGTGCGCGGCCAGGCACTGAGCACCGGCAGATAAGTGGCCTTGCCCCGGCGCTGGGCAGCGCGCAGCAGCAGGCGCGGATCGATTTCACCGTCCGTGGGTAGATATAAAGAGATATGTTTGGCCCGGCGAAACAGCGGGTGCTGTGCCAGTTGCCGATACAGGCCGTGGGCGGCCTTGCGCTGCTCACTCGGTGTAAGGGCGCGGCGGGCTTTGCGCAACATGCGTCGAAGTTGCGGACGGGAAAGCGGCGCAGGTTCGGTCATGGCTGTTCGGCTCATAAAACAATGCCAGTCCTGAGACTGGCATTGAGTTTGGGAATTCAGGCTCCCCGACAGAGCCGCTGTCGACTTAGCCCTTGAACCCGAAAGTTCAAGGTGGAAGATGCAGTAGGCTTTAAGGCTTTCCGTCTAGCGGACATGCACACCAGCCCAACGTGCAACTTCCAGGGTAGTGCGAATCGGCTCAGGGACATCGCCGACTGGCAAACACGCCAGGGAGTGAGGCGAGTATACCTTAAACAGACGCGTCATTCAGCCCTTGGGTGGCTCTGGGTCGGTAGAAAGTACCAGATCCACGCGTTCGAGCAGGTCACGCACCTGCTCACGTGTCGAGCCGCTGGCCTGCACGTCAGGCCGTTCCTGCTTATGCAGCAGGTCATGGGTAATGTTCAGCGCGGCCATCACAGCGATACGGTCGGCGCCGATGACTTTGCCGCTGCTGCGGATTTCACGCATCTTGCCGTCCAGATAGCGGGCAGCACTCACCAGATTGCTGCGTTCCTCCTGGGGGCAGATGATCGAATATTCTTTGTCGAGGATCTGCACGGTAACGCTATTGCTTGAACTCATGAGTCTTGCTCCAGGGCCTTCAGGCGCGAAATCATCGATTCGACCTTACGCCGGGCGATTTCGTTTTTTTCAATGAGGTGAGCGCGTTCCTCGCGCCAGGTCTTTTCCTGAGCTAATAGGAGTCCGTTTTGACTCTTAAGTTGCTCGACCCGATCAATTAGCAGTTCGAGTCTGGCCATCAGCGCTTGCAGGTCGGTGTCTTCCATTGGGTTCCACTGGATTTGTCTGATGAATGGCAACTTCAGGATAAACGATCTGACGCCCTCGATAGTCTTGGTACGTCTGCCGGTGCTAGGATACAGCGCTTCATTCTAGACATTGCGCCGTCTGGCGCCTAGCTCACCATGCCTATTCAAAACTCCCCGTACGACGCTTTTTCCAAACTGCTGAGCTCCAGCGGTCATCCTTGCTCGCCTGCCGAACTGCACGGCGTGTTGTTGGGCCGCAGCTGCACGGGTGTTGGCTTCGATGCCGACAACTGGCTGGCCGATGTGGCCGAGCTGCTGGAAACCGAACCTACCGAGAACGTGCGTAACGCGCTGATCGGCCTGCAAGAGATGGTCAAGGGCGAGCTGACCGGTGATGACGTCACCGTGGTCCTGCTGCTGCCGACCGACGACGCGCCGCTCACCGAGCGCGCCGCCGCACTGGGCCAATGGTGCCAGGGCTTCTTGCACGGCTTCGGCGTAAACGCCGGCGGCCTGGAACTGAGCACCGACGCCAAGGAAGTGTTGCAAGACCTGGCGGCCATCTCCCAGGTGCAAGATGCCCTGGAAGAATCCGAAGACGGCGAAGGCGACTATATGGAAGTGATGGAATACCTGCGTGTCGCGCCGCTGCTGCTGTTCACCGAGACCAAAAAATCCGCTGAGCCAGCCGCACCCAAGCCGTCGCTGCACTAAGCAAGGAAACCCATCTGCCCATGATTCATATCCCGAAAGCGGAATACACCCGTCGCCGCAAGGCGCTCATGGCGCAGATGGAACCCAACAGCATCGCGATCCTGCCGGCCGCCGCCGTGGCCATCCGCAACCGTGATGTCGAGCACGTCTACCGCCAGGACAGCGACTTCCAGTACCTGAGCGGCTTCCCTGAACCTGAAGCGGTGATCGTGCTGATGCCCGGTCGCCAGCATGGCGAGTACGTGCTGTTCTGCCGCGAACGCAACGCCGAACGCGAATTGTGGGACGGCCTGCGCGCCGGCACCGAAGGCGCCATTCGCGACTTTGGCGCTGACGATGCGTTCCCCATCACCGATATCGACGACATCCTGCCCGGCCTGATCGAAGGCCGCGACCGGGTGTATTCGGCCATGGGCAGCAACGCCGAATTCGACCGGCATGTGATGGAGTGGATCAACGTGATCCGTTCCAAAGCGCACTTGGGCGCCCAGCCACCGAACGAATTTGTTGCCCTGGATCATCTGCTTCACGACATGCGCCTGTATAAATCGGCGGCAGAAGTGAAGGTGATGCGCGAGGCCGCGCGTATTTCCTGCGCGGCCCACGTCAAGGCGATGCAGGCCAGCCGCGCCGGGCTGTATGAATACAGCCTCGAAGCCGAGCTGGATTACGAGTTCCGCAAGGGCGGCGCGAAGATGCCGGCCTACGGCTCCATCGTCGCCGCCGGGCGCAACAGCTGCATCCTGCACTACCAGCAGAATGACGCGCTGCTCAAGGACGGCGACCTGGTGCTGATCGACGCCGGTTGCGAGATTGACTGCTACGCCAGCGATATCACGCGCACGTGGCCGGTCAGCGGCAAGTTTTCGCCCGAACAAAAGGCGATCTACGAGATTGTGCTGGCCTCCCAGGAAGCCGCCTTCGCCCAGATTGCGCCGAACAAACATTGGAACCAGGCCCACGAGGCGACCGTGCAGGTCATCACCGCCGGGCTGGTGAGGTTGGGGTTGTTGCAAGGTGACGTCGACGAGATGATCGCCAGTGAAGCCTACCGTGCCTTTTATATGCACCGCGCCGGCCACTGGCTGGGCATGGATGTGCACGATGTGGGCGAATACAAGGTGGGCGGTGAATGGCGTGTGCTGGAAGTCGGCATGGCGTTGACCGTGGAGCCGGGGATTTATATTTCGCCGGACAACCAGAACGTGGCAAAGAAATGGCGTGGCATTGGCGTACGCATCGAGGACGACGTGATAGTGACCAAGCAAGGCTGTGAGATTCTGACCGGCGGCGTCCCCAAAACCGTCGCCGAGATCGAAGCGCTGATGGCGGCTGCCCGATGAGCCGGGTCAACCTGGCGATTATCGGCGGCGGCCTGGTCGGCGCCAGCCTGGCGTTGGCCTTGCAGGCCGGTGCCAAGGCGCGGGGTTGGAAGATCGTGCTGATCGAGCCGTTCGCGCCGGGTGACACTTACCAACCGAGCTACGATGCACGTTCTTCGGCGTTGTCTTACGGTGCCCGTCAGATCTATCAGCGCCTGGGTGTGTGGCAGGACATCTCCCGCCGCGCCGAGCCGATCAAGCAGATTCATGTGTCGGACCGGGGGCGTTTCTCCACTGCGCGCTTGTCCGCCATGGAAGAAGGCGTGCCGGCCCTCGGCTATGTGGTGGAAAACGCCTGGCTCGGCCAGTGCCTGTGGCAAGGCCTGGACAAAGAGGTGGTGAGCTGGCGCTGCCCGGCGGAAGTCACACGTATGGAGCCGCTGCCTGACGGCTATCGCCTGACCCTCAACGATGAAACCGTGCTGGAATGCGACCTGGCGGTATTGGCCGATGGCGGCCGCTCCGGTTTGCGCGAGCAGTTAGGTATTGGCGTGAAAACCCGCCCTTACAACCAGAGCGCGCTGATCGCCAACATCACCCCAAGCGAAGCCCACAACGGCGAGGCCTTCGAGCGTTTTACCGATGAAGGCCCGATGGCCCTGTTGCCGTTGCCGGACAACCGCTGCGCGCTGGTGTGGACGCGCATCGGCATGGACGCCCAGCGTTTGGCCAGCCTCGATGAGCGCAGTTTCTTGAGCGAACTGCAGGGCGTGTTCGGCTACCGCCTGGGCACCCTCAAGCAAGTCGGCGCGCGGCACCTGTACCCGCTGACGCTGGTGGAAGCCGAAGAACAAGTGCGCTCGCACCTGGCGATCCTCGGCAATGCCGCCCACAGCCTGCACCCGATTGCCGGGCAGGGGTTCAACCTGTCCCTGCGCGATGCCAATGCCTTGGCCGAAGCCTTGTTGGCCGGGCCGCAGGTGCCGGGCGACTTGGCGACCTTGCAGCGCTACCGCGAAAGCCAGCATCTGGACCAGAAGCTCACAGTGGGCTTCTCCGATCAAGTCACACGCCTGTTTGGCAGTGCCCAGCCGTTAGTGGCTTTGGGCCGCAACATGGGCCTGCTTGGCCTGGACCTGCTACCGCCGGCCAAACGCTGGTTCGCCCGTCAGGCCATGGGCTTGGGTACGCGCCCCGATGCGTAAGTGGTTGATCCAACGTTTGGGTAAAGCGCGGCTGTTGCGTTGGGTCATGACCCTTTATCCGCCTTATCTCGGGGCGGGGATAAGCGTGCAGCACATGAGCGCTGACTTTCGTCATGTCAAAGTGCGCATGGGCTTGGGCTGGTACAACCGTAATTACGTCGGCACGCAATTTGGCGGCAGCCTGTATTCGATGGTTGACCCGTTCTACATGTTGCTGTTGATGGAGAACCTGGGCCGCGACTACATCGTGTGGGACAAGGCCGCGAGCATCGACTTTGTGTCGCCGGGCAAAGGCCCGGTGTACGCCGAGTTCTCCATCGACGACGCCTTGCTGGACGAGATTCGCCGGCAAACCGAAGGTGGCGAGAAGTACCTGCCCCACCTCAAGGTCGAGATTCATGACGGCTCCGGCACCCTGGTGGCGCGGGTCGACAAAACCCTTTACGTGCGGCGCAAGCCGCCAGCAAAGCAGGCTTAAAGCATGGACATGCGCGCAGATGTGCTGATTGTCGGGGCCGGAATGGTCGGAAGCGCCCTGGCGCTCGCGTTGCAGGGCAGTGGCCTGCAGGTGCTGCTGCTCGACGGCAGCCCGCTGAGCGTCAAGCCATTTGACCGTGAGGCTGCCTTCGAGCCACGGGTGAGCGCCTTGTCGGCCGCGAGCCAGCGCATCCTTGAGCGCCTCGGCGTGTGGGACGGCATTGTGTCGCGGCGCGCCAGCCCTTATGGCGAGATGCAAGTGTGGGACGGCAGCGGCACCGGGCAGATCCACTTCTCGGCGGCCAGTGTGCACGCCGAAGTGCTTGGGCATATCGTCGAGAACCGCGTGGTTCAGGACGCTTTGCTCGACCGCCTGCATGACTGCGACCTGGGCCTGCTGGCCAATGCCCGCCTGGAACAGATGCGCCGCTCCGGCGATGACTGGCTGCTCACTCTTGCTGACGGTCGTAAACTGCGTGCGCCGCTGGTGGTCGCCGCCGATGGCGCCAACTCCGCCGTACGCCGCCTGACCGGCACAGCGACCCGCGAGTGGGACTACCTGCATACCGCCATCGTCACCAGCGTGCGCAGCAGCCAACCCCATCAGCGCACGGCGTGGCAGCGGTTTACCGACACTGGCCCGCTGGCGTTTTTGCCACTGGTGCGCGATGGGCAGGAAGACTGGTGCTCGATCGTCTGGTCGACCACACCGGCTGAGTCCGAGCGCCTGATGGCGCTGGACGACGAAAACTTCTGCCGAGAGCTGGAGCGCGCCTTTGAGGGGCGGCTCGGCACGGTGCTCAGCGCCGATCCACGTGTGTGCGTGCCATTGCGCCAACGACACGCCAAACGCTACGTGGCAGAAGGCCTGGCGTTGATCGGCGACGCGGCCCACGTGATCCACCCGCTGGCGGGGCAGGGCGTGAACCTGGGTTTCCTCGATGCGGCGGTGCTGGCCGAGGTGCTGCTGGCAGCCACCGAACGCGGTGAGCGCCTGGCTGATGTGAAGGTACTGAGCCGCTACGAACGTCGGCGCATGCCGCATAACCTGGCGCTGATGGCGGCCATGGAAGGCTTTGAGCGCCTGTTCCAGGCCGACCAGCTGCCATTGCGCTGGCTGCGCAACGCCGGGCTGAAAATGGTCGATCAGATGCCCGAAGCCAAGGCCGTCTTCGTCCGCCAGGCCCTCGGCCTGACCGGCGACCTCCCGGAACTGGCCAAACCCTGAATTGCAATGCGTCCCCCTGTGGGAGCGGGCTTGCTCGCGAAAGCGGTGTATCAGTTACACATGTATCGACTGACAAGACGCCTTCGCGAGCAAGCCCGCTCCCACAAGGGAAAACGCTGCGCAACATCTGGTAACGCCTCCAGCAAGCGCTACCAAATGTGAGTCCTTATCATTTGCCCTCTTTTTGCAAATGAGAGACCGCACCCATGTTGGCACCCAAGCGCCTCCTGACTGCCCTGGCACTCACCCTTATCGGCAGCACCAACGTGCAGGCAGCCGACGAAGTCGTGGTCTACTCCTCGCGCATCGACGAACTGATCAAGCCGGTGTTCGATGCCTACACCCAAAAGACCGGCGTGCAGGTGAAGTTCATCACCGACAAGGAAGCCCCGCTGATGCAGCGCATCAAGGCCGAAGGCGAGAACGCCACCGCCGACCTGTTGCTCACCGTCGACGCCGGCAACCTTTGGCAGGCTGAGCAAATGGGCATCCTGCAGCCATTCACCTCGGCGGTGATCGACAAGAATATTCCGCTGCAATACCGCTCCTCAAACCACGCCTGGACCGGCTTGAGCCTGCGTGCGCGGACCATCGCCTATTCCACTGCCCGTGTTAAGCCGGGTGACCTGACCACTTACGAAGCCCTGGCCGACAAGCAATGGGAAGGCCGCCTGTGCCTGCGCACGGCGAAAAAGGTCTACAACCAGTCGCTGACCGCCACCCTGATCGAAACCCATGGTGCGGCGAAGACCGAAGAAATCGTCAAAGGCTGGGTCAACAACCTGTCCACCGACGTGTTCTCCGACGATATCGCCGTGCTGGAGGCGATCAACGCCGGGCAATGCGACGTGGGCATCGTCAACACCTACTACTACGGTCGCCTGCACAAGCAGAAGCCGGACCTGGCGGTAAAACTGTTCTGGCCGAACCAGGGCGACCGTGGCGTGCACGTTAACCTGTCGGGCATTGGCCTGACCAAACACGCACCGCACCCGGAAGCGGCCAAGGCCTTGGTGGAGTGGATGACCACGCCTGAAGCGCAACAGATCTTCGCCGACGTGAATCAGGAATTCCCGGCCAACCCGGCGGTGCCGCCATCGGCGGAAGTGGCGACCTGGGGCAAGTTCGTGGCCGATACCTTGCCGGTGGAAGTGGCCGGCAAGCGCCAGGCTGAGGCTATCCGCCTGATGGATCGCGCCGGCTGGAACTAACTACAATTTGCAGGCAAGCGCCGAACCAAATGTGGGAGCGGGCTTGTGTGGGAGCTGGCTTGCCTGCGATAGCATCACCCAGGTGTAACTGACACACCGAGATGATGCTATCGCAGGCAAGCCAGCTCCCACATTGCGTTGTATTCAACTTGAATTTTTTACCACCCTGAGAGCTAGCCCTTGGCCCACCCCGCCCAACGCCGCTGGTACCTGCCGGTCTTCAGCGTCGCCGCCCTGGTGCTGCTGCCGCTGAGCGTGCTGTTGCTGTCCTGGCAGAGTATCGACGCGCAAATCTGGTCGCACCTGTGGGACACCCAGATGCCACGCCTGCTGGGCAATACCCTCACCCTGGTGTTGGGCGTGGGAGTGGGGGTGACGCTGCTGGGCGTAAGCCTGGCCTGGCTGACCAGCCTCTGCGAGTTTCCTGGGCGGCGCTGGCTCGATTGGGCCTTGATGCTGCCTTTTGCCATTCCCGCCTACGTACTGGCCTTTGTGTTTGTCGGCCTGCTGGATTTCGCCGGCCCGGTGCAAAGCCTGCTGCGCGAATGGTTCGGCACCGGCCTGCGGCTGCCGCGCGTGCGCTCCACCAGCGGCGTAATTATTGTGTTGGTGCTGGTGTTCTACCCCTACGTCTACCTGCTGGCACGCACGGCGTTTCTGGCCCAGGGCAAAGGCCTGATGGAAGCGGCGCGAGTGCTGGGGCAATCGCCCTGGCAGGCGTTCTGGCGCGTCGCGCTGCCCATGGCGCGGCCGGCGATTGGAGCCGGCGTGGCCCTGGCCTTGATGGAAACCCTGGCGGATTTCGGCGCGGTTTCGGTGTTCAACTTCGACACCTTCACCACCGCCATCTACAAGACCTGGTACGGCTTTTTCAGCCTTTCCAGCGCCGCCCAACTCGCCAGCCTGTTGCTGCTGGTGGTGATGCTGGTGCTGTACGGCGAGCGGCGTGCCCGCGGTGCCAGCCGCCCGAGCAATGAGCGGCCACGGGGCCAGGCGCTGTATCACCTGCATGGGTTCAAGGCGGCGGCGGCCAGCACGTGGTGCGGTGTGGTGTTCGCCTGCGCCTTTGTCATCCCCCTGCTGCAACTGGTCGCCTGGTTTTGGCAGCGCGGCCGCTTTGACCTGGATGAGCGCTACACCGGCCTGATCGTCCACACCCTTTACCTGGGCGGCATTGCGGCGCTGATCACGGTCAGCGTGGCGCTGATACTGGCCTTTGCCAACCGGCTGGCGCCGACCCGGGCGATTCGCTCCGGTATCAGCCTGGCCAATGTCGGCTATGCGCTGCCGGGTTCGGTGCTGGCAGTGTCGATCATGTTGGCGTTCAGCTACCTGGACCGAGAGCTGGTGGTGCCGCTGTCGGGCTGGCTCGGCGGCGCGGGTAAACCCTTGCTGCTTGGCAGCCTGTCGGCACTGGTGCTGGCGTATCTGGTGCGCTTTCTGGCGGTGGCTTACGGGCCGTTGGAAAACAGCCTGGCGCGAATCCGCCCGTCGTTGCCCGAAGCGGCACGCAGTCTCGGGGTGAGCGGGCCACGACTGTTTTGCAAAGTGTATCTGCCGTTATTGCTGCCGGGCACGTTGAGCGCGGCGTTGCTGGTGTTCGTCGATGTGCTCAAGGAAATGCCCGCAACCTTGCTGATGCGCCCATTTGGCTGGGACACCCTGGCAGTTCGCATCTTTGAAATGACCAGTGAGGGAGAATGGGCGCGAGCCTCGTTGCCGGCGCTGACCCTTGTGCTGGTGGGGCTGCTGCCGGTCATCGGCTTGATCCGACGCTCTGCGCGGCAAATCGGTTAGGTGCCAGTCCTACGGCTTGCGGCTACAATGCGCGGCATTCGGTGCGCTTCGTCTTTCGGAGCGAGTCGCTGGGCGTGGCTGCAGGCCTTGTAATTCAAGGCGTTCAGCGCAAACAGCAGCTCCGCGCACCTTCGCCAAGCCCGGAAGGAGAAACCCATGGGACAGCGTACGCCTCTGTATGACCTGCATCTCGCCCTCGGCGCGAAAATGGTCGATTTTGGCGGTTGGGATATGCCTCTGCACTACGGCTCGCAAGTTGAAGAACACCATCAGGTGCGACGCGACTGCGGGGTGTTCGATGTATCTCATATGACCGTGATCGATGTCACCGGCCCTCAGGCCAAGGAATGGCTCCAGCACCTGCTGGCCAATGATGTCGACCGTTTGCATGGCTGCGGCCGTGCGCTCTACAGCGCCATGCTCAACGAGCAGGGCGGCGTGGTGGACGACATGATCGTCTACCGCACCGAAGCCGGTTATCGGCTGGTGGTCAATGCAGCCACCCGCGACCAGGACATGGCCTGGATGCAGGCGCAACTGGGCAGCTATTCGGTGCAACTGCAGGAGCGGCCCGAGTTGGCCATGCTTGCCATTCAGGGGCCCCACGCCCGGCAGAAAATCGCCGAGCTGGTCACCCAGTCGCGCGGCACCCTGATTCATCAGCTCAAACCCTTTGAAGGCCACGCTGACGGCGACTGGTTTATCGCCCGTACCGGCTATACCGGCGAAGACGGCCTGGAGATTGTGCTGCCTGCCGATCAGGCACCGGGCTTTTTCAACGATCTGGTGGGCGCGGGTATTTCACCCATTGGCCTTGGCGCTCGCGATACCCTGCGCCTGGAAGCCGGCATGAACCTGTATGGCCAGGATATCCACCAGCAGGTTTCGCCCTTGGCGGCGAACATGGCCTGGAGCATTGCCTGGGAACCTGCCGGTCGCAACTTCATTGGCCGCAGCGCGCTGCAAGCAGAGCTGGCGGCGGGTGTGCAGTACAAATTGGTCGGGCTGGTACTGGAGGAGCGTGGAGTTTTGCGCGCTCACCAAGTGGTTCGTATCGCCAATGTTGGCGAAGGGGAGATCACCAGTGGTAGTTTCTCTCCTACGCTGAGCAAATCCATTGCCCTGGCGCGCGTACCGACGGCCACCGCCGATCGGGCCGAAGTGGAAATCCGCGGCAAGTGGTACCCGGTTCGAGTGGTCAAACCGACCTTCGTACGCCATGGCAAAACCTTGATCTAACTATTTCCGGCAGGCCGAAGGCCGCTGACATTTCTTCTTGAGGACACAGATTATGAGCGATATCCCAGCTGACCTGCGTTTTGCCGAAAGTCACGAATGGGCCCGTCTGGAAGCTGACGGCACTGTGACCGTCGGGATTTCCGACCATGCACAGGAAGCGTTGGGTGATGTGGTGTTTGTTGAGTTGACTGAAGTGGGCAACGTATTTGCTGCCGAAGACCAGGCGGGTGTAGTGGAGTCGGTAAAAGCCGCTTCGGATATCTACTCGCCGATCGCTGGCGAAGTGATTGCAGTGAACGACGCCCTGAGCGCCGAGCCTGAGCTGTTGAACACCGACCCTTACGGCGCCTGGATCTTCAAGCTCAAGCCAAGCAACCCGGCCGATCTGGAAAAACTGCTGGATGCTGCGGGTTACAAAGCTGCCATCGGCGAGTAAACCCGGCACAAATCAATGTGGGAGCTGGCTTGCCAGCTCCCACATTGATTGTGGCAAGCAGCGTTTTTTTGTTTAACCCGCTTTCAATACCGCTTTAACCGCCGCAACCGACCGCTCTACGTCCGCCTCCGTCATCGCCGTGAACATCGGCAACGACACGATCAAACGCCCAACACGTTCCGACACCGGGAACATGCCTTCCTTGAAACCCTGTGCCCGATACAGGCTCAGCAGGTGGATCGGCGGGTAGTGATAGCCAATACCGACGCCATGCGCCTGCATCTGTTCCATGAAGGTGGCGCGTGCCGGCTTGCCATCCTGACGTTCCGGCAATACCAGTTGGAACAGGTGCCAGTTGCTGTTTTCGAAGTCTGCCGGTGGCAGTTGTGCGCCGTACTGTGCTTCGAAATCACTGCCGAAGCATTTGAAGTAGTGGCGCGCCAGGTTCTGGCGGTGGGCGGTGATCTTCTCGATATGAGCGAACTGGCCCAGGCCGATGGCTGCGGCGATGTCGGTCATGTTGAACTTACCGCCCAACACATCCACGTCCAGGCCGTCGAAACCCGTGCGGGTAACGCCCTGCAGGCGATATTTCTCGGCCAGGCGGGCTTCTTCGGCATTGTTCAATACCAGGCAACCGCCCTCGGAAGAGGTGATGTTCTTGTTGGCCTGGAAGCTGAAGGATACAAAATCGCCGGTTGCGCCGATACGTTCGCCATCCCAGCTGGAACCCAGTGCCTGGGCGGCGTCTTCGACGATACGCAGGTTGTACTTGTTGGCCAGTGCATACAGCATCGGCATGTCCAGGGGCAGGCCCGCCAGGTACACAGGAATGATCGCCTTGGTCCGTGGGGTGATTGCAGCTTCCACCTGGGCCAGGTCGATATTGCGGGTAACCGGGTCGATATCGGCAAATACCGGCGTGGCGCCGACTTCCAGAATCACGTTGGCAGTGGCGACCCAGGAGATCGGCGTGGTGATGACTTCGTCCCCTGGGCCAATCCCGGCGATGCGCAGGGCAATTTCCATGGTGCAGGTGCCGGAGTTGAACGTCCGCACCGGGCGGCCGCCAAAGTATTCCGACAGCTGTGCTTCGAACGCCTGCACTTTTGGCCCGCTGGTGATCCAGCCCGAGCGCAGTACGTCGCCCACCGCCGAGATGGTGGCTTCATCAATGGTAGGTTTGGAAAACGGCAGAAAGGGCTGTTGGCTCATAACGACGAAGGCATCCGTTTCAGATAGGCGATGAGTAATAAACGTGTCAGTACCGCATGGTTGCACGGTTCGACTGAATATAGCCTGTCACACGTGAATGAATCGTCATGTTACGAGCAAAAAAATGCCGCTGCACAAAGCGGCATTTTCGTGGGTGCATCAGAAGGACAAGCGGGCTTCAAGGAACACATTCTGCTCTTTGAGTTTGCCTTTGAGCTGCTCATCCTTGGCATTCGCCCGGTTGACGAAGGTGTTGTAGCCGGTCTCAACCTGGCCCATGTCCACATAACGCCAGCCGGTGCCCAGGGTGAGGTTTTGACTGACTTTGGCGTCCAGGCCCAGGCCCACGCTGTAGGCGAAGTTGTACTGACGGTTGGTGGCGAACTGACGGTTGGGGTTGCCCTGGTAACCCTCGGCATCAATTTGCGCCACACCGACACCGGCCATGCCGTAGAAGGACAGCCAATCGTTGATCGGGATGTTCTTGTAGCCGTTGAGCATCCAGCGCTGGCTATCGACCTCCAGTCGATTGACGTTGGCATTGAAGGGCGCCCAATAGGAATCGAACGTCGAGCTGCTACGCGTGGTGTATTCACCCTCCAGTCGCCATCCGTCGGCAAAGGCGTAACCTGCGGCGAACGAGCCGGTGAAGGCTTTGCTGCTGTCCGGCGCTTCGATCTGATTCGTCACGCGCGGGCTGGTCAGCAACGAGCTGGAAAGATTCTGACGAGCACTGTTGAGCTTGGCCGAGCCATACCAGCCTTCTGCCTGGGCATAAGGTGCTGCGATAGCGGCGAGCAGTAGAAGGGAAGACAGCTTTTGCATGGTGGTCGATTCGCTTGGTAAAGAAGGAATCGATAGATTGTTGTTGGGCGGGCGAAGTGGTCGACAGGACTTATCCTGTTCAGTCACCCGCTCTTGCAGCGGCGCCGTAGGAAAAAGCGGCGCAAAAAAATGCCGCTCTCAATGAGCGGCATTTTAATAAGCGCTTTACTCGGTCACAGCATTTTTGGCGAGGATAGCGTTGGCCAATTCCATGTCCGTGGCCTTGAGGCCTGGGTTGTCAGCGCGGACTTTCTGCATGGCGGCTTCCAGGTATGGACCGCGGATGCCGCCGTCGCTGGCAACAAAGCTGCCTGCGTCGTCCTGGGCGGCGACCACCAGCTTGTGGTCCTTGAAGGTCAGGTACGTCGAGCCGGTAGTGGCGCCCGATGAAATGACATTACGCCAAAAGCTGTCGGCCATGGCTGAACCGACAGGAAGGGAAAGCACAGCGAGGGTTGCGACAGCATATTTGAGACGCATGATGGGTGACTCCGACTGGGTTATCTGAACAGTTTGATTGTAGATAGCTCAGTCGAGTTCCATCACTGACTAAACAGTTTCGACCTGTAAAATCACGCCGTCCTGACCAATGACACGGACTTGAGCGCCTGCGGGGCTGTCCGGGCCGGTCGCCATCCACACGCCATCACCGACTTTTATCTTGCCCCGGCCATCGACGATGGCCTGATGCACTACAAACGTGCGGCCAACCAGCTCCGAGCCACGCATGTTCAGCCCCGGCTGGTCACTGACCTTGGCGCTGCTGCGCTGGCGTTTCCACCAATAGACGGCGGTCAAAATCGACAGCACGGCGAACAACAGCAGTTGCCATTCCAGCCCGAGCGGCGGCACCAGGAACTTGATCACGCCTACAGCGGCAGCGGCGATGCCCATCCACAGCAGGTAACCGCCGGCGCCGAACACTTCCAGAATCAGTAACACCGTACCCAGCGCCAGCCAATCCCAGAACGACAGATGCTGCAGGAAATCCCACATGGCAGTTGCCTCAGCCTTTCTTGTTGTCGAAGGTTGCCTTGACGATTTCGCCGATGCCACCGACGGCGCCAATCACCTGACTGGCTTCCAGCGGCATCAGAATGACTTTGCTGTTGTTGGCCGATGCCAGCTTGCCCAAGGCATCGATGTATTTTTGCGCGACGAAGTAGTTAACCGCCTGCACGTTGCCCGACGCGATGGCCTCGGAGACCACTTGGGTGGCACGGGCTTCGGCCTCGGCCTGACGCTCACGGGCTTCGGATTCCAGGAAAGCCGCCTGGCGACTGCCCTCGGCCTCAAGGATCTGCGCCTGTTTTTTACCTTCGGCCGTCAGGATCGCCGATGCCCGCAGGCCTTCGGCTTCCAGGATTTGCGCGCGTTTGATCCGCTCGGCTTTCATCTGGCCGGACATGGCGGCCATCAGGTCGGCAGGCGGGCTGATGTCTTTGATCTCGATGCGGGTGATCTTGATGCCCCACGGCGCTGTGGCTTCATCCACGGTGCGCAGCAGTTTTTCGTTGATGCCATCGCGCTGGCTCAGCATGGCATCCAGTTCCATGGAGCCAAGCACGGTGCGGATGTTGGTTTGCAGCAGGTTGCGGATGGCGTGCTCGAGGTTATTGACCTCGTAGGCGGCCTGGGCGGTGTTGACCACCTGGAAGAAGCACACGGCGTCGATTTGCACGGTGGCGTTGTCGGCAGTGATCACTTCCTGCGGTGGAATATCCAGCACGCTTTCCATCACGTTCATCTTGCGACCGATGCGGTCCATGATCGGAATAATGATGTTCAGGCCAGGCTTGAGGGTGTTGGTGTAGCGGCCGAAACGCTCGACAGTCCACTGGTAGCCCTGGGGCACCACTTTAAAACCCATGAACAGGATGGCAACGGCCAAACCCACGAAAAGAAGCAGTACGGTTCCGATCTGCATAGCGATTCCCTATCTGATGGTGTCAGTGATACGACGTATGGCCGATTGTAACGGCCCAGTCACGGATAAGGACGGTTTCACGGGCCAACAATCAAATCATTTGTTTCTGAATCCCCAGGATCCCCAGGCGTTACCCGTAACACCTCTGCCAGGGTGGTCAGCCCGGCGTTCACTTTGTCGACACCGGCCATGCGCAGGCTGCGCATGCCTTGCTCCACTGAGGCCCGGCGCAGAGCCTGCACGTCGGCGCCTGGCGTGATCAGCGCCTTGAGCGCCTCGCTCATCGGCATGATTTCGTAGAGCCCGGCGCGGCCTCGATAACCACTGTCGCGGCATTCTGCGCAGCCGACAGCTTCATGCGCGGTGCCCGGCGCGCCCACCGGGCGTTTGCAATGCGGGCATAAAAGCCGCACCAAACGCTGCGCCATCACCCCTATAAGGGTAGCTTTGATCAAATAATGAGCAATGCCCAGCTCCTGCAACCGGCTGATGGCACTGGGCGCATCATTGGTGTGCAGCGTCGACAGCACCAGATGCCCGGTCAACGCGGCCTGAATCGCCATTTCTGCGGTTTCCCGGTCACGGATCTCACCGATCATGATGATGTCCGGGTCCTGGCGCAGCAGGGCGCGGACGCCGCTGGCGAACGTCAGGTCGATGTTGTGCTGCACCTGCATCTGATTGAAGGCCGGTTCAATCATTTCGATTGGGTCCTCCACCGTGCACAGGTTGACCTCGCGAGTCGCCAGTTGCTTGAGCGTGGCGTAGAGGGTGCTGGTCTTGCCGGAGCCGGTTGGCCCGGTGACCAGGATGATGCCGTTGGCCTGACCGGTCATGGCGTGCCAGCGCTGTTGGTCGTCGTGTGATAAACCCAACTGATCGAAATCCTTGAGCAGCACCTGTGGGTCGAAAATCCGCATCACCAGTTTTTCACCAAACGCCGTGGGCAAGGTCGAAAGGCGCAGTTCCACCTCAATGCCCGCCGGGCTTTTGGTCTTGACCCGGCCGTCCTGGGGTTTGCGTTTTTCCGCGACATTCATCCGGCCCAGGCTCTTGAGGCGGCTGACCACCGCCATCGTGACCTGAGGCGGAAACTGATACACATCGTGCAGCAGTCCGTCGATGCGAAAACGCACACGGCCCTGGTCGCGGCAGGGTTCGACATGAATATCACTGGCCCGCTGCTCGAAGGCGTACTGCAACAGCCAGTCGACGATAGTGACGATATGCGCGTCATTGGCATCCGGCTCCTGATCGCTGGCGCCGAGGCTGAGCAGTTCGACGTTGCCGGCCACCGTCGCTTTTTGATCGGCGCCGCTGACGGATTTGGCCAACCGGTAGAACTCGCCGATGCAGCGTTCAATAGCCGTGGGGTTGGCGACCACGCGCTTGATCGAGCGCTTGAGCACCTGCGCCAACCCGGCTTCCCAGTCGCGGACATGGGGCTGGGCGCTGGCGACGGTGACGGTCTGCGCATCCACCGCCACCGCCAGGATCCCATGGCGCTGCGCAAAGGCATGGGACATCAACGGCACCACGGTGGCCACGTCGATCTTGAGCGGGTCTATACGCAGATAAGGCTGCCCGACGTGCGTGGCCAGCCATTGCGTCAGGGTTTCCAGGCATAGCCCCTGTGCTGCGATGCATTCCAGAGGGTGCTGCCGGGTGGCGGGCAGCGTGGCTAATGAATGCGCCACCTCTGCAGTTATCAGCCCTTGCTCGACCAGCGCCGGCAGCAACTGATGCAGTTCCAATCGGTGAGTGCGCAAGGCGGTAGGCATGGGTATTTCCTGGTGGGCTTGGGGTGTAAACCCAGGCTAGCCTGCCCCTGAGTATCCGCCTCCCAGTGAGTATTGCCGGCTTTTACAGGCTGGCCGCCGTCACGGCTGCAGGCCGCAGGGAATCGGCCCGCCACACGTCCAGCGAGCAGACGCTGATCAGGTTTCTAATCTTTTCACCGATCACTTGGGCGCGGTGCCAGCTTAAACCGTCCATCACGATATCAATGTTCAACAGGTCGTCTTCACGGCTCACATTCACCTGTTGCGGGGTCAGGAACTGCAAAGCGAAATAGTTGAGCACCCGGCACAGCACGTCCGGCTCGGCCTCGGCGACGATCTGATAATGCGCCTGGCAATGGGCGCTGTTGACGGCCCATGCATCGACGCGTGCGCAGGTGTGAGTGGTTTCGACGGCGTGCATGCTGACTCTCCAAATTCGACTGGAGAAATTTTTACATTCGACACGGGAGATTTCTTATCTAAGATTGGCTCTATCTGCGATTTATTGAATAGATCAATTCAGGATAAGAACATTCAAAGGTATTTTTATGCACAGTGAGTTGGACGCTTATGACCGCCGCATTCTGGCCCTGCTACAAGAGGATGCTTCGCTGTCCAGTGCGCAGATCGCCGAACAGGTGGGCCTGTCCCAGTCGCCGTGCTGGCGGCGTATCCAGCGGCTCAAGGAGGAAGGGGTGATTCGCGGCCAGGTAACGCTGCTGGACCGCAAGAAGATCGGCCTCAATACGCAGATTTTTGCCGAGGTCAAACTCAACGCCCACGGCCGTTCCAACTTCACCGAGTTCACCGAGGCGATTCGCGGGTTTCCGGAAGTGCTGGAGTGTTATGTGCTGATGGGCGCGGTGGATTTTCTGCTGCGGATTGTTACGGCGGACATCGAGGCGTATGAGCGGTTTTTCTTCGAGAAGCTGTCGATGGTGCCGGGGATTCAGGAGGTGAACTCGATCGTAGCCTTGTCGGAGATCAAGTCCACCACCAGCCTGCCAGTCTTGCGCTGACAGGGCCTGCCTCATCGCGGGCAAGCCCGGCTCCCACATTGGAATGCATTCCCCTGTGGGAGCTGGGCGATAGCGATCTTACAGGCGCAGCAGAGTCTTCCAGGCGCGGTTCTGATACACCGCAATTGCCTGATGCATACGCGCATCCAGCGATTCATCGGTGATCGGCTGGTTGGCCAGCAGCGCCAACTTGTTCAGCTCGCCGTACAAGCGGTCCAGTTCCGGGATGTCCACCACCTGGCGTGCGTGGTGCAGCCAGGCCTGTATGCGTTCGATGCGCGGCAGTTGCTCGGCCAGGTCTTCCGGTTGCTGCTGGTAGCGCTGCAGTTGCAGGGCGACGGCGTCGTCGGCCAGCAGGCGTGGCAGCCAGTTGGTGATCTGCGCGGCGCCCTGGCGGTTGCCACGCACGTTGCGGTCGGCGGTCCAGGTGCGGGCCAGCAGCCAGCGCGAGGTGTTCAGCGAGAACAGGCCCCAGCGCACGTCTTCGAGTTCTTCGGCGAACTGTTCCGGCGCGGCTTTGCGGATGTCTTCATCGTCGTCACCGGCCTGCACCAGTGGACGCCAGTCTTCCAGCAGTGCGTCCAGTGCACTGCGCAGTTCGCTGGTGGATTGACGCGGCGCGGCCTGGCCGAGGCTGCCGATCAGGGCGCGCAGCTCGCCGAGGTTGTCGACCCAGTCCTGCAACAGGCGCCAGTGGCCATTGAAACGGTATTGCTCCGCCAGACGCTGGCTGCTGCCGAGCAGATGCCACATGATCGCGGCGAAGGCGTCGTCCAACGGCATTTCGGCGTGGATCTGCGGGGCCGGCAGGCTCAGCGAGTAGCTGCTGGCGTCGTACAGGCGGTAGCCGCGCTCGGCCTTGCTGATATCGCACGGCATCAGCGCCAGGGTCGCGGCCAGTTCGGCGGCCAGTTCCAGCAGGGCAGCCGGTTCGCCTTCGCGCAGTTCCAGTTCCAGCTCGCAGATTTCTTCTTTCTGCTTGCCGACCACCACATGGCCCAGGTCCAGGGCGGCTTCGATCACCACCTTGGCCTTGCCACGGCCCCAAGCGATTTCGGCGCGCTCACGCACGAAATCGGTGGTGAAAATCGGCTTGAGGGTCTTTTTGTCCAGCTCGGCCAATTGCTCGGGCCAGCACTCGCCGTCGAGTTTCTTCACATCGAGCTTGGCTTTGGGCAGGTCCCAGTTGTATTCATTGCGTTCCGACAAGCCGGCGACGCTTTGGCCACGGGTCTTGAGGGTTTGGATGATTTCTTCACCGTCTTTGCGCAGGCGCAGGGCGACTTTGGCCTGGGCCAGGTCGCGCTCGGGGGTGTCGAAATACTGGTTCATCAACTCACGGCGTTCCCAGCCACTTTTGTTGCGTTTTTTCAGTAGCGGGTGCTCACGCAGCGCGGCGAGGGTTTCGCGGCTGACGCGGAGCTTGATTTCGGTTTCTTTCTGCATGGCCGGAAAATCCAGGATCGGGAGCGCAGCCGGGGAAATGTGTGGCTGCCAAGGTCGTGCAGTGTACAGGACTGAGCCCGGCAACGCGCCGCAACGGTTTATTGTGTCGTGCAGATGGTTCTATAGTGGGGCTCATCCGGGAAGTTGAGAGGCTGCGCATGCCGTTACCGTCCATGAAAGAGCAATTCGCCGCGTTGATTGCCGCGCCGTCGGTCAGTTGCACCCAAGCGTCTCTCGACCAGACCAACCGCCCGGTCATCGACCTGCTCGCCAGTTGGTTGGGCGACCTGGGTTTTGCCATCGATATCCAGCAAGTCAGCCCCGGCAAGTTCAACCTGCTGGCCAGTTTCGGCACTGGCCCCGGCGGGCTGGTGCTGGCCGGGCATAGCGATACCGTGCCGTATGACGCCGCGCTGTGGAAGACCGACCCGCTCAAGCTGACGGAAGTCGACGGCCGCTGGGTAGGCTTGGGCAGCTGCGACATGAAGGGTTTTTTTGCCCTGGCCATCGAAGCCGTGCTGCCCTTGCTGGATCAGCCGTTCAAGCAACCTTTGCTGATCCTCGCCACCTGCGATGAAGAAAGCTCAATGTCCGGCGCTCGTGCACTGGCCGAGGCCGGGCGCCCGTTGGGCCGTGCGGCGGTGATTGGTGAGCCGACGGGGCTCAAGCCGATCCGCCTGCACAAAGGCGTGATGATGGAGCGCATCGATATTCTGGGCCAAAGCGGCCATTCGTCGGACCCAAGCCTGGGCCACAGCGCCCTTGAAGCCATGCACGACGCCATCGGCGAACTGCGCGGCCTGCGCCTGGCCTGGCAGCGTGAGTACCGCAACCCGCAATTCAGCGTGCCTCAACCGACCATGAACTTCGGTTGCATTCACGGCGGCGACAACCCCAATCGCATCTGCGGCCAATGCTCGCTGGAATTTGACCTGCGGCCGTTGCCGGGCATGGACCCACAGGTGCTGCGCGCCGCCATCCGCCAGAAGCTCGAACCCTTGGCCGAGCGCCATAAAGTCAAGATCGACTACGCGCCGCTGTTCCCCGAAGTGCCGCCGTTCGAGCAGGCCGAAGACGCCGAGCTGGTGCGGGTGGCGGAACGATTGACCGGTCATCGTGCGCAAGCAGTAGCGTTCGGCACCGAAGCGCCTTATCTTCAGCGCCTTGGTTGTGAAACCCTGGTGCTTGGCCCCGGCGATATCGCCTGCGCCCACCAGCCGGGCGAATACCTCGAAATGTCACGCTTGACGCCTACAGTGCGTCTATTGCGGGAACTGATCGAACATTACTGCCTGAAACCTGCATAAATTAACCCCTGCCTATTCGTACATAGAAGGAGAGCGAGCGTGTCGCCAAGCCTGTTCCGACGATAACCATCAGCCCGCTGTGCGCTTTCACGATTCATCCTTTTTTGGCTGCTTTTTATTACAGGCCCAGGTTTTATGCCCGAATACGTTAATTGGCTTCGTCACGCTTCGCCTTACATCAACGCTCACCGCGACTGCACCTTCGTGGTCATGTTGCCCGGCGATGGCGTGGAACACCCCAACTTCGGCAATATCGTCCACGACCTGGTGCTGCTCCACAGCCTGGGCGTGCGGCTGGTGCTGGTGCATGGTTCGCGCCCGCAGATCGAAACCCGCCTTGAAGCACGCGGCCTCACCCCGGCTTACCACGAAGGCTTGCGCATCACCGATGCGGCAACCCTGGAATGTGTGATCGACGCGGTCGGGCATCTGCGCATTGCTATCGAGGCGCGCCTGTCCATGGACATGGCCTCGTCGCCGATGCAGGGCTCGCGCTTGCGCGTGGCCAGCGGCAATCTGGTAACAGCGCGCCCGATCGGCGTGCTCGAAGGCGTGGACTACCACCACACCGGCGAAGTGCGCCGGGTGGACCGCAAAGGCATCAATCGCCTGCTGGACGAGCGCTCCATCGTGCTGCTGTCGCCATTGGGTTATTCGCCCACTGGCGAGATCTTCAACCTGGCCTGCGAAGACGTCGCCACCCGCGCCGCCATCGACCTGGGCGCCGACAAGCTGCTGCTGTTTGGCGCCGACCTCGGTTTGATCGATGAGCATGGTCGCCTGGTGCGTGAGTTGCGCCCGCAACAAGTGCCGGCGCACCTGCAACGGTTGGGCAACAACTATCAGGCTGAATTGCTGGATGCCGCCGCCGAGGCTTGCCGTGGCGGAGTAGGGCGCAGCCATATCGTCAGTTATGCCGAAGACGGCGCGCTGCTCACCGAGCTGTTCACCCGCGACGGCGGCGGCACCTTGGTGGCCCAGGAGCAATTCGAACTGGTGCGCGAAGCGGCGATTGAAGACGTCGGTGGCTTGCTCGACCTGATCAGCCCGCTGGAAGAGCAGGGCATTCTGGTGCGGCGTTCGCGTGAGGTGTTGGAGCGCGAGATCGAGCAGTTCAGCGTGGTCGAGCGCGAAGGCATGATCATCGCCTGTGCGGCGCTGTATCAGATCGCCGATTCGGATGCCGGTGAGCTGGCGTGCCTGGCGGTCAATCCGGAGTACCGTCACGGCGCACGCGGTGATGTGTTGCTGGAGCGCATCCAGACCCGCGCGCGGGCCCAGGGTTTGAAGACTTTGTTTGTCCTCACCACGCGCACCGCCCACTGGTTCCGCGAGCGCGGGTTTGTGCCGAGCAGCGTGGACCGCCTGCCGTCGGCGCGGGCCTCGCTGTACAACTATCAGCGTAATTCGAAGATTTTCGAGAAGGCCCTCTAGCTAAGAGCATGGGCTGGCTTATGTGGGAGCTGGCTTGCCTGCGATTGCATCACTTCGGTTCAACTGAAAGACCGAGGTGCCTGCATCGCAGGCAAGCCAGCTCCCACAGGGGACTGCATTTATTCTTTGATGAATTTGTCGGTGACGAACGCAGAGTAGTCCGGCAGCACCATCTCAACCTTTCCTTGCTCCTTCAAAAACTTCGCCGTTTCCCCAATCGCCTTGGCCGTGCCCCCTTTAAGCAGCGCGTCGGTTTGCTGTGCCTGGGCATCCGGGAACGTGGTGCCAGCTAGCAGCTCGGGAATGTCTGCAGCATTGGAACCTGTCAGTTTAGCGATTTTCTGCACGGGCTCCGAATCCACCGTCCAACTGTCTTTATGGGCGGCATAGTCAGCAAACGAATCCAGCGTAACCTTGGCAAACTTGGCCACTACGTCAGGATGTTTTTGCGCGAAATCCTTGCGCGCCACCCACACTTCGAACGTCGGCGCGCCCCACTGACCCACTTGGGCTGCGTCAGTCAGGGTTTTGCCGGTCTTGCGGATTTCCCCCAGCGCCGGCGACCACACGAACGCGCCGTCGATATCGCCACGTTTCCACGCGGCAGCAATTTCTGCCGGTTGCAGGTTCACCACTTTGACTTTTTGCGTGTCCAGGCCCCAGTGCTTCAGCGCCCCGAGCAGGCTGTAATGGGAGGTCGAGACGAACGGGGTGGCGATGGTTTTACCCACCAGGTCTGCGGGTTTGTCGATGCCGCTGCCATTACGTACCACCAGGGCTTCAGAAGTGTTGATCTGCGCCGATACGATAAACACCACGATCGGTAGATTGCGTGAAGCCGCTGCTGCCAGAGGGCTGGAACCGAGATTGCCGATCTGCACATCGCCGGAAGCGATAGCGGTGACCACTTCAGGGCCGCTGTTGAAACGGCGCCAGGCGATTTTCTCGCCGATGGCCTTTTCATAGAGGCCGTCAGCCTGGGGGACTTTGCTGGGGTCGATGCCGGTTTGATAGCCGATGGTCAAATCGGCGGCTTTGACACCAAAAGAAAGTATTAGTGACACAAAAACTGTAACAAATTGACGGGAGGATGTGCGTTTGGCCATGATGGCGTCGCCTTTTTGATCGTGAGTGACGTATGCAACCGTACGGCCACACTAATCGATCTAAAAAAAGGCTGGTAAATACCCTTTAGGAATTAGCTTATGGAGCGGTTGATCTATGCTGATCAGCTCGCTGCCTGCCGAGGCTTATTCCTGAATCGTATGAAAAAGAATGAAACAATTCTTTTTGGGTGTATGAAAAACTCATTACCCTGCAGGGACCAAATCAACTGCGATTAGACGAAGGTAGTAGACACACAAGGTTACGATTGACTTGGTAGTCACTATCTGGCGCTAATCGCGCATCTGTGGATCGAGGGCGTCAGACCCGAGACCAAAGAAATACAAAAATTAGAAATGAGAGGAGCGGTACATGAAGAAGTCCACCTTGGCGTTGGCTGTGACCCTGGGCGCAATCGCTCAGCAAGCAGGCGCTGCCGGTTTCATCGAAGACAGTAAGGCCACACTGGGCCTGCGTAACTTCTACATCAACACGGATAACCGTGATGGTGCTGCAGACCCGTCCAGGAACGAAGAATGGGGCCAAGGCTTCGATCTGCGGTTCATTTCGGGCTATACCCAAGGCACGGTTCAGTTCGGCGTTGACGCAATCGGCTTGTACGGCGTGCGCCTCGATTCTGGCCGCGGCACCAGCGGTAACATCACCGGTACTTCGTCCGGCGGTACTGTGTTCCCAAGCGACGGCAATCGCGCGGTAAACGATTTCGCCAGCCTCGGTGTGACCGGTAAGGTGAAGATCTCCCAAACCGAACTGAAACTGGGTACGTTGCAGCCTAAGCTGCCGGTTATCGTGACCAACGATGGTCGTATGCTGCCGCAAACCTTCCAGGGTGGCCAGATCACTACCAACGACATCAAGGATTTGACCCTGGTTGCCGGTCAGATTGAGCATGCCAAAGGCCGTAACTCCAGCAACAACGAAGGTTTGTCGCTGGGTGGTGCCAACGGTGGCTCGAACTACACCGCAGGCAAGTTCGTCAACAAGTTCTACTATGCCGGTGGTGACTACAAACTCACCAAAGATCTGACCGCACAGTACTACTACGGCAACCTGGAAGACTTCTACAAGCAGCACTTCCTGGGTCTGACCCATAACTGGTCGATCGGCCCGGGCGTATTGAAGTCTGACCTGCGTTATTTCAACAGTTCTGACGACGGCCTGAACGGTAACACGTCTTCCTACTACACCAGCGGTAACTACAACGGTTTCCGTGCCGGTAAGGGTAAAGTCGACAACAACCTGTACAGCGGCCTTTTCCTGTACTCCGTGGCCGGCCACACCTTTGGTGGCGGTTACCAGGTCAGCAATGGCAGCAGCGACTTCCCTTGGTTGAACCAGGGTGACGGCTCGTCGGCTTACATCACTACCGACATGCAGATCCAGAAGTTCGCCCGTGCTGGCGAGCGCACCTGGCAAGCACGTTACGCTTATGACTTCGCCAAGGTTGGCGTACCTGGCCTGACGGCTGGCGTTGTGTACCTCAAAGGTAGCAACATCGACACCATCGCGAACACTAACGCGCGTACTGAAACCACCGGCCAGTCCGAGTGGGAACGCGACATCACGGTTGCCTACGTGATTCCAGAAGGCCCGCTGAAAAACCTCGGCGTTGCCTGGAAAAACGCGATGTGGCGTACCGACCTGGCGAACACCCGTTCCCAGGACGAAAACCGTCTGATCGTCAGCTACTCGCTGCCACTGTTCTAGTCGTGTGAAGCTGTTGTAAGACTGTAAACCTTGCCCGGCGCAACGCCGGGCAAGGTGTCTTGCTTTTCAAGTCGGGCTCAACCCCCGCAAGCCCTTCCTGAAACCCCTCTTTTTACAGCGTCTCAAGGCCTTCTCGAACCTTGAAACCGATGTTGATCCTCGCCCGTTCCCAAGTCCAATGAACAGATTTTTAATATTCCTTTATCGTCTAGATAAATCGATATTTATTCTTTTTAAATAATCGCCAACCCATGCACAGTGGGCTCCATAAGCACTCATCAGGAGCCACACCATGAGCCTACGATTGGGCGACATCGCCCCCGACTTTGAACAGGATTCCAGCGCCGGCAAGATTCGTTTCCACGAATGGCTGGGCGATAGCTGGGGTGTGTTGTTTTCCCATCCGGCGGACTTCACTCCGGTGTGCACCACGGAGCTGGGCTTTACCGCCAAGCTCAAGGACGAATTCGCCCAGCGTGGCGTCAAGGCCATTGCCCTGTCGGTCGACCCGGTGGACTCGCACCACAAGTGGATCGAAGACATCAACGAAACCCAGAACACCGTCGTCAACTTCCCGATCCTGGCCGATGCCGATCGCAAGGTGTCGGACCTCTACGACCTGATCCACCCGAATGCCAGTGACACGCTCACCGTGCGTTCCTTGTTCGTGATCGACCCGAACAAGAAGATCCGCCTGACCATCACATACCCGGCCAGTACCGGTCGCAACTTCCACGAAATCCTGCGGGTCATCGACTCGTTGCAGCTGACCGACAACCACAAGGTCGCCACGCCCGCCAACTGGCAGGACGGCGATGAAGTGGTGATTGTGCCGTCGCTCAAGGACGAGGAAGAGATCAAGAAGCGCTTTCCGAAGGGCTACCGTGCGGTGAAACCGTACCTGCGCCTCACCCCACAGCCTAATCGCTAACACAATCCAATGTGGGAGCGGGCTTGCTCGCGAATGCGAAGTGTCAGCCAATGCATCAGGTGACTGATACACCGCATTCGCGAGCAAGCCCGCTCCCACAGTTGATCGCATTTCCAGTCTCACATAGCAGGGGTTTTCAGGCCGTTTCGACGGCCTTTTTTTCGCCTTGAGATTAATCGACGGCATATGCATTTATAGAATAAACAAATGAAAAAATAAGATTTAAAGATATATAAATATGCTGATAGGGTCTGTTCCATCTTGGCGACATCGCCACCCAGCGAACCGCCGACACTTGCCCAAGGAATACCTGCATGCTGGTCGTAACACTTGGAGGCAGCCCCAGCCAGCGTTCGCGCTCCGGGGTCTTGCTGGAAAAAACCCGTCAGTGGCTGCAAGACAAAGGCGTGGAAGTGGTGAGTTATCAGATACGGGACTTCCCGGCCGAAGACTTGCTGCACGCCCGCTTCGACAGCCCCAAAGTCATCGACCTGTTGCAGCAAATCGCCAATGCCGACGGCCTGGTCATCGCCACGCCGGTGTACAAGGCCTCGTTTTCCGGCGCGCTGAAAACCGTGCTCGACCTGCTGCCCGAGCGTGCCCTGGCCCACAAGATCGTGTTGCCGATGGCCACCGGCGGCAGCATCGCCCACATGCTGGCGGTGGACTACGCCTTGAAGCCGGTGCTCTCGGCGCTCAAGGCCCAGGAATTGCTCCACGGCATCTTTGCCGAAGACAGCCAGATCGCTTACGCCGAAGGCAGCGCCCAGGCGCAACTGGTGCCGGTGCTTGAACAGCGTTTGCACGAGGCCCTCGAGACGCTCTACGGCGCCATGGCCCGTCGCCCCAAACCGCTGGACCCCAATGTGTTGAATGAACGTTTGTTGAGTGCTCGCTGGAGCATTTAAGCCGTATCGAAATTTGTAGTACTCACCTTACTCAGCCGCCAACGGCCAAGCAGGTGCAGCCAACCCCCTCATCGCATTATTTGGAGAGAGCGCCATGCGCACTGTCATCTTGCGTCGTGGTCTGGTCGCACTGTTTGCTGCGGCTGTGTCCTTCGGCGCCATTGTTCAAGCCCAGGCCGCCGAGACGCTGCGGATCGGTTATCAGAAGTACGGCACGCTGGTGCTGCTCAAAGCCAAGGGCTCGCTGGAAAAGCGCCTGGCCGCCCAGGGCGTGCAGGTGCAATGGACCGAATTCCCCGGTGGCCCGCAGTTGCTCGAAGGCCTGAACGTCGGCGCGATCGACTTTGGCGTCACCGGCGAAACGCCGCCGGTGTTCGCCCAGGCGGCGGGTGCAGATTTGCTCTACGTCGCGTACGAGCCGCCAGCGCCGACCAGTGAAGCGATCCTGGTGCCCAAGGATTCGACGATCAAATCGGTGGCCGAACTCAAGGGCAAGAAAATCGTGCTCAATAAAGGCTCCAACGTGCATTACCTGTTGGTACGTGCCCTGGAAGATGCCGGCCTCAAATACACCGACGTGCAAACCATCTTCCTGCCACCCGCCGATGCCCGCGCCGCGTTCGAACGTGGCAGCGTTGACGCCTGGGTGATCTGGGACCCGTACCAGGCCGCCGCCGAGAAACAGCTGCAAGCCCGCACCCTGCGTGACGGCACCGGCATTGCCGACAACCACCAGTTCTACCTGGCCACCAAGTCTTACGCCACGCAGCACCCGGATGTGATCAAGGCGCTGGTGGAAGAAGTGCGCGCCGTGGGCGAGTGGTCCAAGGCCAACCCTACGGAGGTGACCGAACAAGTCGCACCACTACTCGGCTTGCCGGCGGACATCACCCTGACCTCGGTCAAGCGCCAAGGCTACGGCGCGCTGTTCCTGACCCCGGAAGTGGTCGCCGCCCAGCAGAAAATCGCCGACACCTTCTACCAGCTCAAATTGATCCCCAAACCCTTGAGCATCAAGGACGTGATCTGGACTCCATCCGCCGCCGTCGCCACAGCGCCGTAATCCGACTTCTTCAGGAGACAACTCCATGAGCCTCAATATTTTCTGGTTTCTGCCTACCCACGGCGACGGCCATTACCTTGGCACCGCCGAAGGCGCCCGCGCCGTCGACCATGGTTACCTGCAGCAAGTGGCCCAGGCGGCTGACCGCCTGGGGTTCGGCGGGGTGCTGATTCCTACCGGCCGCTCCTGCGAAGACTCGTGGCTGGTGGCTGCCTCGCTGATCCCGGTGACCCAGCGACTGAAATTCCTTGTCGCGCTGCGCCCCGGCATCATCTCCCCGACGGTGGCGGCGCGTCAGGCCGCGACCCTGGACCGGTTGTCCGGCGGGCGCGCTTTGTTCAATCTGGTCACCGGCGGTGATCCGGAAGAGCTGGCTGGCGATGGCTTGTTCCTCAGCCACGAAGAGCGCTACCAGGCTTCGGTGGAGTTCACCCGCATCTGGCGCCGCGTGCTCGAAGGCGAAACCGTGGATTACGACGGCGAACACATTAGCGTCAAAGGCGCCAAATTGCTCTATCCGCCGATCCAGCAGCCACGTCCGCCGCTGTACTTCGGTGGCTCCTCTGAAGCCGCCCAGGACCTGGCAGCCGAACAGGTGGAAATGGTGTTGACCTGGGGCGAACCCCCGGCCGCCGTCGCGGAAAAAATCGAACAGGTTCGCGCCAAGGCGGCAAAACTTGGACGCACTGTGCGCTTCGGTATTCGCCTGCATGTCATCGTGCGCGAAACCAACGATGAAGCGTGGAAAGCCGCCGACAAACTGATTTCCCATCTGGATGACGAAACCATCGCCCGCGCCCAGGCATCCCTGGCGCGTTTCGACTCGGTTGGCCAGCAGCGTATGGCCGCTTTGCACGGTGGCAACCGCGACAACCTCGAAGTCAGCCCCAACCTGTGGGCCGGTGTCGGCCTGGTGCGCGGCGGTGCCGGCACCGCACTGGTGGGTGACGGCCCAACCGTTGCGGCGCGGGTCAAGGAATACGCGGCGCTGGGCATCGACACTTTTATCTTCTCCGGTTACCCACACCTGGAAGAGTCGTATCGGGTTGCCGAACTGCTGTTCCCGCACCTGGATATCGAGCGTCCCGAGCAGCCGAAAAGCGCCGGTTACGTCAGCCCGTTCGGCGAAATGGTCGCCAACGACATCCTTCCCAAAGCTGCGTCGCAGAGCTGAGGCGTAGTCATGAACTATGAAAAATTAAGCCATCGCGTTGCGCCTTGGGTGCTGCCGATCCTGTTGTTGGCGGTGTGGCAGCTGTCGGTGTCGGCGGGCTGGTTGTCGACGCGCATTTTGCCGGCGCCCAGTGCGGTGATCGAAGCGGGCGTCAACCTGGTACGCAGCGGCGAAATCTGGACGCACCTGGCCATCAGCGGCTGGCGTGCGGGCCTGGGCTTTGTGATCGGTGGCAGCATCGGTTTGGCCCTGGGCTTTATCACCGGCCTGTCGAAGTGGGGCGAGCGCCTGCTGGACAGCTCGGTGCAGATGATCCGCAACGTGCCGCACCTGGCGCTGATTCCGCTGGTGATTTTGTGGTTCGGCATTGATGAGACGGCGAAGATTTTCCTGGTCGCCCTCGGCACGCTGTTCCCGATCTACCTGAACACCTACCACGGCATCCGCAACGTCGACCCGGCGCTGGTGGAAATGTCGCGCAGCTATGGCCTGTCCGGTTTCAGCCTGTTCTGGCAAGTGATCCTGCCGGGCGCCTTGCCTTCGATTCTGGTGGGCGTGCGCTTCGCCCTGGGCTTTATGTGGTTGACGTTGATCGTGGCGGAAACCATCTCCGCCAGCTCGGGCATCGGTTACCTGGCGATGAACGCCCGCGAATTCCTGCAAACCGACGTGGTGGTGCTGGCAATTGTGCTCTACGCCATCCTCGGCAAGCTCGCCGACCTCGCGGCGCGTGGCCTGGAACGTGTGTGGCTGCGCTGGCATCCGGCTTACCAAGTGAATAAAGGAGGTGCGGCATGACCGCTCAACAACCTCCGCGCCTGCTCAAGGGCATCCCGCTGGCGGTGCGCAAGTTGCGCAAGGCCTTTGGTGCGCGGGAAGTACTCAAAGAGATTGATCTGCACATTCCGGCCGGTCAGTTCGTGGCCGTGGTCGGCCGCAGCGGCTGCGGCAAAAGTACCTTGCTGCGTCTGCTCGCAGGCCTGGACAAAGCCAGTGGCGGCGAGCTGCTGGCCGGCTCCGCGCCGCTGAACGAGGCGATTGAAGACACGCGGCTGATGTTCCAGGAAGCGCGTCTGCTGCCGTGGAAAAAGATCATCGACAACGTGGGCCTTGGCCTCAAGGGCAACTGGCGCCCCAAGGCGTTGGAAGCGCTGGAAGCGGTGGGTTTGGCCGAGCGTGCCAATGAATGGCCGGCGGCCTTGTCCGGCGGCCAGAAGCAGCGTGTGGCCCTGGCTCGCGCGTTGATTCACCAGCCGCGCCTGCTATTGCTCGACGAACCTTTGGGCGCGCTGGACGCACTGACCCGCATCGAGATGCAGCAACTGATCGAAAACCTCTGGCAGAAGCACGGCTTCACCGTGTTGCTGGTCACCCACGACGTCAGCGAAGCCGTGGCGATTGCCGACCGCGTGATCCTGATCGAAGACGGCGAAATCGGCCTCGACCTGATCGTCGATCTGCCGCGCCCACGCGCCAGGGGCTCACATCGCCTGGCCGCGCTGGAAGCCGAAGTGCTTAACCGGGTGCTGTCGCTGCCAGGCTCGCCGCCGGAACCTGAACCTGTTTCACCGCTGCCTACGCAATTGCGTTGGGCTCAATAACTCATAGAGGTAAACCATCATGACTATCAAAGCCATCAACGTACGTAACCAGTTCAAAGGCACCATCAAGGAAATCGTCGAAGGCGACGTGCTGTCGGAAATCGACGTGCAGACCGCGTCCGGCATCGTGACTTCGGTGATCACTACCCGCTCGGTCAAAGAGCTGGAACTGGTGATCGGCAGCGAAGTGATTGCCTTTGTGAAGTCCACCGAGGTGTCGATCGCCAAGTTGTGATCACTCCACTGATCGTTCCCACGCAGAGCGTGGGAACGATCAGCGCTTAGGCAAATACGCCGGCAAATAAAGCCCCACATACGCATCAAACACCCGCATCCCTTCCTCGGCCATGCGCGGCGTAATCTGCCCATGCTGATGCACCGAACGCGCGTACACGCGGTCGCTCAATTCCAGCGCCAGCGCGAACACGTCCACGTCGGTGGGCAAGGTCGGCACTTCGAAGTGGCGGTTGAACACTTCAAGCATCAAATCCCCCAACTCCAAGTCATGTTGACGGTCCGCCTGGGTCACTTCGGCAAGCCCGTGTTGCGCCAGGATCAACTGACGTGCAGCCGCGTCGTTGCTGTAGATGCTGAGCATGCGCTGCTCGACGATAGAGGACAGGTCGCGCCACACCTTGAGTGAATCATGCTCGATAGGCGCCTGGATCGCGGCGCGAAAAGCCGCATGTACATCGGCAGTCAGCGCTTCCAGCAACGCCGGCACGCTGGCGAAAAAGTGATACACCGACGACGGCGGGATCTGCGCCCGTTCGGCCACGCTGTAGATCGACAAGCTCGCCACGCCTTCGCTCGCCAGCAAGGTGCGAGCGGCGTCGAGGATCGCATCGATCCGGGCCTGGCTGCGGGCGCGGGGTTTGCGAGGGGCGGCGGGGCGGGTGGGCATGGAAGTCTCCTACAAGGCAGAGCGCATTGTATGAGCAGGAGGGTGTGTTGTCTGCCAGGGCCTCATCGCAGGCAAGCCAGCTCCCACACTTTGATCTGTGAACGCATTCAAGTGTGGGAGCTGGCTTGCCTGCGATGAATACAACGCGGTCTACCGGAATAAACTCAAAAAAAAGCCGCAGGCCATAAAGCCTGCGGCATTCTTTTAAAGCTGCAACTGCTTACACAGTATGCAGGTACCAGTTGTACTCAAGGTCGGAGATGGAGTGTTCAAACTCTTCCAGCTCACTTTCCTTGCAGGCGACGAAGATATCGATGTACTTGGGATCGATGTACTTGGCCATCACCTCGCTGTCGTCCAACTCACGCAATGCGTCGCGCAGGTTGTTCGGCAGGCTCTGTTCGTTCTGCTCGTAGCTGTTGCCTTCCACCGGTGCGCCAGGCTCGATCTTGTTGGTCAGACCGTGGTGCACGCCCGCCAGGACCGAAGCCATCAACAGGTAAGGGTTGGCGTCGGCACCGGCCACGCGGTGTTCGATACGCACGGCATCGGATGAGCCGGTGGGTACGCGAATCGCCACAGTGCGGTTATCCAGGCCCCAGCACGGCGAGTTCGGCACGTAGAACTGTGCGCCGAAACGACGGTAGGAATTGACGTTGGGGCACAGGAACGCCATTTGGGCGGGCAGGGTCTCGAGCACACCGCCGATCGCGTGACGCAGTGCGGCGTTCTGCTCGGGATCCTCGCTGGCAAAAATATTCTTGCCGTCCTTGTCCAAAATGGAGATGTGTACGTGTAAACCGTTGCCTGCCTGGCCTGGGTAAGGCTTGGCCATGAAGGTGGTGTCCATCTCATGGTCGTAGGCGATGTTCTTGATCAGGCGCTTGAGCAGTACCGCGTAGTCGCAAGCCTTGATCGGGTCGGCGACGTGGTGCAGGTTCACTTCGAACTGCGCCGGGGCACTTTCCTTGACGATGGCGTCAGCCGGGATGCCTTGCTCTTTGGCACCTTCCAGAATGTCCTGGAGGCAGTCGACGTATTCGTCGAGGTCGTCGATCAGGTAGACCTGTGTCGAGTGCGGGCGTTTGCCGGAGATCGGCGAGCGGGGCGGTTGTGGGCGGCCGTTCACGTTCTCCTGGTCGATCAGGTAGAACTCAAGCTCGAAGGCGGCGCAGATGGTCAGGCCGAGGTCGTCAAATTTGCTTACAACCTGGCGGAGCACTTCGCGAGGATCGGCGAAGAAAGGTTCACCTTCAAGTTCGTGCATGGTCATCAGCAGTTGCGCGGTGGGGCGCTTTTGCCAGGGTTCATTGCACAGGGTGTCGGGGATTGGATAACAGATTCGGTCAGCATCACCGATGTCCAGACCCAGGCCGGTGCTTTCCACCGTCGAGCCGTTGATATCCAGGGCAAATAAAGAGGCAGGCAGGTTAATGCCCTTCTCGTAAACCTTGTGGAGGCTGGTGCGTTCGATGCGCTTACCGCGCACCACACCATTCATATCCGCAATTAGAAGGTCTACGTACAGAACCTCAGGATGATCCTTAAGGAACGCGTTCGCTTCGTTAAGCTGAACGGCACGCGGGGGTACCGACATGATGCAACACCTTTGTTGTTAAAAATATCAATCATTGATCTTTTCTGGTTTCAGTCAACCCGAACGGCATGCCGAAGTCAAGCAAGGCCTTTTTTGCCCTAAAAAAGCGCCCTGAGGCCTTTTTTGGGGCTTTTTGGGGCGGTTTTTTGGGTTTGAAGGGCTTGGGACTAGCAGGCTAAAGCGGGCCGTGTTGTATTTTTTACGGGGGTGTTGTGTAAAAAAATGAACAAGGCTAAGCTCGATTCAAACCCATAACAGCAATAATACCGGGGTGCTTCATGTCTCGCCTGCCGTTAATCGGCGTCACCGCCTGCTCCAAACAGGTCGGTTTGCATGCTTATCACATCAGTGGCGACAAGTATGTCCGTGCAGTCGCAGTCGCTGCCAA
Organism: Pseudomonas sp. Leaf15; assembly: GCF_001421425.1. Taxonomy (NCBI): domain Bacteria; kingdom Pseudomonadati; phylum Pseudomonadota; class Gammaproteobacteria; order Pseudomonadales; family Pseudomonadaceae; genus Pseudomonas; species Pseudomonas sp. Leaf15. The sequence goes on along the minus strand of NZ_LMKI01000033.1, from coordinate 20,816 downwards.
GGGCTTGCCATTGATCATTCCATCCTTGGGCGATCTGCTCGACCCGGCCAATATTCTTGACGGCCTGGATGGCATTCTCTTTACCGGCTCCCCCTCCAATATCGAACCCTTTCACTACGACGGTCCGGCCAGTGCGCCCGGGACTGCTCATGATTCTGCACGCGACCAGACCACATTGCCGCTGCTGCGTGCCGCGATTGCGGCCGGCGTGCCGGTGCTGGGCATCTGCCGTGGCTTTCAGGAAATGAACGTGGCCTTTGGCGGCAGCCTGCACCAGAAGGTTCATGAAGTGCCGGGCATGATGGATCACCGCGAAGACGACACCCAGCCGCTGGACGTCCAGTACGGCACGGCGCACGCCGTGGCGATTACCCCCAATGGGGTATTGGCAGGCCTGGGTTTGCCGCCGACGATTCAGGTCAACTCGATTCATAGCCAGGGCGTTGACCGCCTGGCGCCGGGTATGCAGGTGGAAGCGACCGCACCCGATGGGTTGATCGAAGCTTTTTCTTACACGTCGGGCAAGGCTTTTGCTTTAGGAGTGCAATGGCACCCCGAATGGCAGGTAAGCTCTAACCCGCACTACCTCGCGATCTTCCAGGCCTTTGGCTCGGCTTGTCGAAAGCGGGCGATGCAACGCGACGCGGATGCTGCGTCAACCAACGCCTGACCTTTAATGGATGTCAGGAAACACAGCCCAGAGGCATTTATGAGTAACAACCTCGACCAGCTCACCGATTGGTTGAAAGACCACAAGATCACAGAAGTCGAATGCATGATTGGCGACCTCACGGGCATCACCCGGGGCAAGATCTCGCCGACCAACAAGTTCATCGCCGAAAAAGGCATGCGCCTGCCCGAGAGCGTTCTGTTGCAGACCGTGACCGGCGACTATGTCGAAGACGACATCTATTACGAATTGCTCGACCCGGCCGACATCGACATGATCTGCCGCCCCGACCAGAACGCGGTATTCCTGGTGCCTTGGGCCATCGAGCCGACCGCCCAGGTGATCCACGACACCTACGACAAGCAAGGCAACCCCATCGAGCTGTCGCCGCGCAACGTGCTCAAGAAGGTACTCAAGCTCTATTCCGACCGGGGCTGGCAGCCGATCGTGGCGCCGGAGATGGAGTTCTACCTGACCAAGCGCTGCGAAGACCCGGACTTCCCGCTGCAACCGCCGATTGGCCGTTCCGGTCGCCCGGAAACCGGTCGCCAGTCCTTCTCTATAGAAGCCGCCAACGAATTCGACCCGTTGTTCGAAGACGTCTACGACTGGTGCGAACTGCAGGAACTGGACCTCGACACGCTGATTCACGAGGACGGCACGGCGCAGATGGAAATCAACTTCCGTCACGGCGATGCCCTGTCCCTGGCCGACCAGATTCTGGTGTTCAAGCGCACCATGCGTGAAGCCGCGCTCAAGCACAACGTGGCCGCCACCTTTATGGCCAAGCCGATGACCGGCGAGCCGGGCAGCGCGATGCACTTGCACCAGAGCATCATCGACATCGCCACCGGCAAGAACGTCTTCTCCAATGAAGACGGGACCATGAGCCAGCTGTTCCTTAACCACATTGGCGGCCTGCAGAAATTCATTCCTGAATTGCTGCCGCTGTTTGCCCCCAACGTGAACTCGTTCCGCCGCTTCCTGCCCGACACCTCGGCGCCGGTGAACGTGGAATGGGGTGAAGAAAACCGCACCGTCGGCCTGCGCGTACCGGATGCCGGGCCGCAGAACCGCCGCGTCGAAAACCGCCTGCCAGGCGCCGATGCCAACCCGTACCTGGCGATTGCCGCCAGCTTGCTGTGTGGCTACATCGGCATGGTCGAAGGCCATAACCCCAGCGCACCCGTGGTGGGCCGTGGTTACGAGCGCCGCAACCTGCGCCTGCCGTTGACCATCGAAGACGCCCTGGAGCGTATGGAAAACAGCAAGACCATCGAGAAGTACCTGGGGCAGAAATTCATCACAGGCTACGTCGCGGTCAAGCGGGCCGAGCATGAAAACTTCAAGCGCGTGATCAGTTCGTGGGAGCGGGAATTCCTGCTCTTCGCCGTCTGATGCGCCGGGCGCGCGGGGCAACCTGCGCGCCCTTCACCGAAAAAGTCTAGGAGACCGGTATGTCCAGCAACAACCCGCAAACCCGTGAATGGCAAGCCTTGAGCAATGATCACCACCTGGCGCCGTTCAGCGACTTCAAGCAATTGAAAGAGAAAGGCCCACGGATCATCACCAAAGCCCACGGCGTTTACCTGTGGGACAGCGAAGGCAACAAGATCCTCGACGGCATGGCCGGCCTGTGGTGCGTGGCGATCGGTTACGGTCGCGACGAGCTGGCTGAAGCCGCCGCCAAACAGATGAAAGAACTGCCGTACTACAACCTGTTCTTCCAGACCGCGCACCCGCCGGTGCTGGAGTTGGCCAAAGTCATCGCCGATGTCGCACCTGTCGGCATGAACCACGTGTTCTTCACCGGCTCCGGCTCCGAAGGCAACGACACCATGCTGCGTATGGTCCGCCATTACTGGGCGATCAAGGGCCAGCCGAACAAGAAAACCATCATCAGCCGCAAGAACGGCTACCACGGCTCCACCGTGGCCGGCGCCAGCCTGGGCGGCATGACTTATATGCACGAACAGGGCGACTTGCCGATCCCGGGCATCACCCACATCGCCCAGCCTTACTGGTATGGCGAAGGCGGCGACATGAGCCCGGAAGAGTTCGGGGTCTGGGCCGCCAACCAGCTCGAAGAAAAGATTCTGGAGCTGGGCGTGGACAACGTCGGGGCCTTTATTGCCGAGCCGATCCAGGGTGCCGGTGGCGTGATCGTGCCGCCTGAGACCTACTGGCCGCGCATCAAGGAAATCCTCGACAAGTACGACATCCTGTTCGTCGCCGACGAAGTGATCTGCGGTTTCGGCCGTACCGGCGAATGGTTCGGCAGCGATTTCTACGACCTCAAGCCGCACATGATGACCATCGCCAAAGGCCTGACCTCGGGTTACATCCCCATGGGCGGCCTGATCGTGCACGACGACGTGGTTGCCGTGCTCAACGAAGGCGGCGATTTCAACCACGGCTTCACGTATTCCGGTCACCCGGTGGCCGCCGCCGTGGCCCTGGAAAACATCCGCATCATGCGTGATGAAAAAATCATTAAGCGTGTGCACGAAGAAGCGGCACCGTATTTGCAGAAACGTCTGAGGGAACTGGCTGACCACCCGCTGGTGGGTGAAGTGCGCGGTGTGGGCATGCTCGGGGCGATTGAGCTGGTGCAGGACAAGGCCACGCGCAAACGTTACGAAGGCCGTGGTGTGGGCATGATCTGCCGCACGTTCTGCTTCGAGAATGGCCTGATCATGCGCGCCGTAGGCGACACCATGATCATTTCGCCGCCGCTGGTGATCAGCAATGCGGAAATCGACGAGCTGGTGACCAAGGCTCGCCATTGCCTGGACCTGACTTTGGCGGCATTGCAGGGCTAAGTGCTAGGCTCAGAACGCAGCGGCTTTCGGGCGCTGCATTCTGAGCAGCTATAAATGAGGCTTTGGTTGAAAGCCGGCCTCGGAACTTGCCAGACTGTCGCCCTGTTTTGTTGCCCTTTAACGGGCCGCTTAACACTGTAAGAACGTGGCCCAAAAAAGAAAAATTGGAGCATCACCAAATGAAGGCATTAGGTTTGAAGAACGCTGGCAAGACCCTCCTCGCCTTGTCCCTGTTGGGCGCAATGGCGGGCGCGGCCCAGGCAGACGATAAAGTCCTGCACGTGTACAACTGGTCCGACTACATTGCACCGGACACCATCGCCAACTTTGAAAAAGAGTCCGGCATCAAGGTGGTGTACGACGTTTTTGACAGCAACGAGACCCTCGAAGCCAAGTTGCTGGCAGGCAAGTCCGGTTACGACATCGTCGTGCCGTCGAACAACTTCCTCGCCAAGCAGATCAAGGCCGGTGTCTATCAGGAGCTGGACAAGTCCAAGCTGACTAACTACGACAACCTGAACAAATCCCTGCTTAAAGCCGTGTCCATCAGCGACCCGGACAACAAGCACGCTTTCCCGTACATGTGGGGCTCGATCGGCATCGGCTACAACCCGGAGAAGGTCAAGGCTGCACTGGGTATCGACAAGATCGACTCGTGGGACGTGCTGCTCAAGCCTGAGAACATCGCCAAGCTCAAAAGCTGCGGTGTGAGCTTCCTTGATTCGCCAACCGAAATGCTGCCGGTGGCACTGCACTACCTGGGCCTGCCGACCGACACCCAAAAGAAAGCTGACCTCAAGCAAGCTGAAGACCTGTTCCTCAAGCTGCGTCAATCGATCGGCTACTTCCACTCGTCCAAGTACATCTCGGACCTGGCCAACGGCAACATCTGCGTAGCCGTGGGTTACTCGGGTGACATCCAGCAGGCCAAGTCCCGCGCGGCTGAAGCCGGTGGCAAGGTCAAAGTGGCCTACGACATTCCGAAAGAAGGTGCCGGCAGCTTCTTCGACATGGTCGCCATCCCTAAAGATGCCGAAAACGTCGACGCCGCCTACAAGTTCATGAACTACCTGCTCAAGCCGGAAGTCATGGCCTCGATCACCAACAGCGTGCGTTTCCCGAACGGTAACGAGAAGGCTACCGCACTGGTCGACAAAGACATCACCAGCGACCCGGGCATCTACCCGCCAGCCGATGTGCAGGCCAAGCTCTACGCCATTGCTGACTTGCCGGCTGCAACCCAGCGTGAAATGACACGCAGCTGGACCAAGATCAAGTCTGGTAAGTAAGCCTTAAAAGCTGTGGGAGTGGCTTGTGTGGGGGCGGGCTTGCTCGCGAAGACGGTGTGTCAGCCAGCGGATGTATCAACTGATACTCCGCTTTCGCGAGCAAGCCCGCTCCCACATAGCCCGCCCCCACAAATTAAATGACAGAAAGTTTTGCCGGATCGGTTTATCGAGGGTAAGTTGCGCGCCGGTTTTGTTGCCGGGCAACAACTTCAAGGCCCAACTATTTAAGAGGACCTCCACTTGCCAATTTCTTTATTTCGCAAAGCCATGCTGGTGGGTGCAGGTATTACGCTGGCTGTGAGCGTGCAGGCCGCACCGACGGTGCATATTTATAACTGGTCGGACTACATTGGCCCGGACACCCTGGCCAACTTTGAAAAGGCGACTGGCATCAAGCCCGTGTATGACGTGTTTGATTCCAACGAAACCCTGGAAGGCAAGTTGCTCGCCGGTCGTACCGGTTACGACGTGGTGGTGCCGTCCAACCATTTCCTCGGCAAGCAGATCAAGGCCGGGGCGTTCCAGAAGCTCGACAAGTCATTGCTGACGAACTATGCAAACCTCGACCCGGCGCTGCTTAAGCGCCTGGAAAAGAACGATCCGGGTAACCAGTACGCCGTACCGTACCTGTGGGGCACCAACGGCATCGGTTACAACGTCGACAAAGTCAAAGAAGTGCTGGGCGTCGACCATATCGATTCCTGGGCCGTGCTGTTCGAACCGGAGAACATGAAGAAGCTCGCCACCTGTGGCGTATCGTTCATGGACTCGGCCGATGAAATGCTGCCGGCGGTGCTCAACTACATGGGCCTGAACCCCAACAGCACCAACCCCGAAGACTACAAGAAGGCCGAAGAGAAGCTGCTCAAAGTGCGGCCCTACGTGACCTATTTCCATTCTTCCAAATACATCTCGGACCTGGCCAACGGCAACATTTGCGTGGCGGCCGGTTTCTCCGGGGATGTGTTCCAGGCCAAGGCCCGTGCGGCTGAAGCTGGCAAAGGCGTGAAGATCGCCTACACGATTCCCAAAGAAGGCGGCAATTTGTGGTTTGACGTGCTGGCGATCCCGGCGGATGCCACCAACGTCAAAGAGGCCCACGCCTTCATCAACTATTTACTGCAACCTGAGGTGATCGCTCAGGTCAGTGATCAAGTCGGTTATGCCAACCCTAACCCAGGGGCGGACAAACTGATGGAGCAATCGATACGCACTGACGCAGCGGTTTACCCACCGCAGGCGGTTCTCGACCGGACGTTCGTCAACTTCGAGCTACCCCCGAAAGTGCAGCGCTTAATGACCCGTAGCTGGACCAAGGTCAAGACGGGCAAGTAAAGCTCAAACTATCCAAGGTTTCGCCCGTCTTGGGCGAACCTCAAATTTTGTTGGGAGTTTCGTAAATGGCAGTTGCCTCCGGCGCCTATAAGAAAGCCCTCGAGGGCGACCAGACACCGAAAAAGGTGTTGGTCAAAATCGACCGGGTCACGAAGAAGTTCGACGAGACGATTGCCGTGGACGATGTGTCCCTGGAAATCAAAAAAGGCGAGATCTTCGCCTTGCTCGGCGGATCGGGTTCGGGCAAATCCACCCTGCTGCGCATGCTCGCAGGCTTCGAGCGCCCAACGGAAGGTCGCATCTACCTCGACGGTGTGGACATCACCGACATGCCGCCGTACGAGCGGCCGATCAACATGATGTTCCAGTCCTACGCCTTGTTCCCGCACATGACTGTGGCGCAGAACATCGCCTTCGGCCTGCAACAGGACAAGATCCCCAAGGCTGAAGTCGACGCCCGCGTGGCCGAGATGCTCAAGCTGGTGCAGATGAGCCAGTACGCCAAGCGCAAGCCGCACCAGCTGTCCGGTGGCCAGCGCCAGCGTGTGGCGTTGGCACGTTCCCTGGCCAAGCGCCCGAAACTGCTGCTGCTCGATGAGCCGATGGGCGCATTGGACAAAAAACTGCGTTCGCAGATGCAGCTGGAACTGGTGGAAATCATCGAGCGCGTGGGCGTGACCTGCGTGATGGTGACCCACGACCAGGAAGAGGCCATGACCATGGCCGAGCGCATCGCGATCATGCACCTGGGCTGGATCGCGCAGATCGGCAGCCCGATCGACATCTACGAAACCCCCACCAGCCGCCTGGTGTGCGAGTTCATCGGCAACGTCAACATCTTCGACACCCAAGTGGTGGACGACGCCGAAGGCCACGCGGTGCTCAAGTGCCCGGACCTGGACCGCGACATCTACGTGGGCTACGGCATCGCCACCTCGGTGGAAGACAAGTCGGTGACCTACGCGATCCGCCCGGAAAAACTGCTGGTCACCACCGAAATGCCGACCTGCGAACACAACTGGTCCAGCGGCAAGGTGCACGACATCGCCTACCTGGGCGGCCATTCGGTGTTCTACGTGGAACTGCCGAGCGGCAAGCTGGTGCAGTCCTTCGTGGCCAACGCCGAACGCCGTGGCCAGCGCCCAACCTGGGGTGACCAGGTGTACGTGTGGTGGGAAGACGACAGCGGCGTGGTACTTCGCTCATGAATATGAAGAAGTTCAAGCGGCGCTTGGATCGCATAATCCCCAATGGCAAGCAGGTGGTCATCGGGATTCCATTCCTCTGGCTGTTTCTGTTTTTCGCACTGCCGTTTTTCATCGTATTGAAAATCAGCTTTGCCGAAGCCGACGTGGCGATCCCGCCTTACACCGAGATCTACACCTACGTTGAGCAAAAGCTGCAAGTGGTGCTGAACCTGGCCAACTACAGCCTGCTGGCGGGCGACGAGTTGTACATCGCCGCCTACCTGGGCTCGCTGAAGATGGCGTTTTTCAGCACGCTGCTGTGCCTGCTGATTGGCTACCCGATGGCCTACGCCATCGCCACCGCGCGCAAAGAGATGCAGACCGTGCTGGTGCTGCTGATCATGATGCCTACCTGGACTGCGATCCTGATCCGTGTGTATGCGTGGATGGGCATCCTCAGCAACAACGGGTTGCTCAACGGCTTCCTGATGTCCATCGGGCTGATCAACGAGCCGCTGCAGATCCTCAACACCAACATTGCGGTGTATATCGGCGTGGTCTATTCGTACCTGCCGTTCATGATCCTGCCGCTGTACGCCAACCTGGTCAAACACGACCAAAGCCTGCTGGAAGCCGCATCGGACCTCGGTTCGAGTACCTTCAACAGCTTCTGGAAAATCACCGTGCCGCTGTCCAAGAACGGCATCATCGCCGGTTGCATGCTGGTGTTTATCCCGGTGGTGGGCGAGTTCGTGATTCCTGAACTGCTCGGCGGCCCGGAAACCCTGATGATCGGTAAAGTGCTGTGGCAAGAATTCTTCAACAACCGTGACTGGCCGGTGGCGTCTGCCCTGGCGGTGGTGATGCTGGCGATCCTGATCGTGCCGATCATCCTGTTTAACCGCAGCCAAGCCAAAGAGATGGAGGGCAAGATATGAAGCGCTTCAGTTTCTCGAGTTTCATGCTGGTGGCGGGGTTGCTGTTTATCTACCTGCCGATGCTGATCCTGGTGATCTACTCGTTCAACGAATCCAAACTGGTAACAGTGTGGGGCGGTTGGTCGATCAAGTGGTACGTGGGCCTGCTGGACAACACCCAGTTGATGGGCTCGGTGGCGCGCTCGCTGGAAATTGCCTGCTACACGGCTGTGGCCGCGGTGGCACTGGGAACGCTGGCGGCGTTCGTGCTGACCCGTATCAGCCACTTCAAGGGTCGCACGCTGTTCGGCGGCCTGGTGACTGCGCCATTGGTGATGCCCGAAGTGATCACTGGTCTGTCGCTGTTGCTGCTGTTCGTGGCGATGGCGCAGATGATCGGCTGGCCCCAGGAACGTGGCATCGTCACCATCTGGATCGCTCACACCACGTTCTGCGCGGCGTATGTGGCGGTCGTGGTGTCGGCGCGCTTGCGTGAGCTGGACCTGTCGATCGAAGAAGCGGCGATGGACTTGGGTGCACGGCCCTGGAAGGTGTTCTTCCTGATCACCATCCCGATGATCGCGCCGTCGCTGGCGGCGGGTGGCATGATGTCGTTCGCGCTGTCGCTGGACGACCTGGTATTGGCCAGCTTCGTGTCGGGGCCGGGTTCGACGACGTTGCCGATGGAAGTGTTCTCGGCGGTGCGTCTGGGGGTTAAACCCGAGATCAACGCCGTGGCCAGTTTGATTCTGCTGGCGGTGTCGTTGGTGACCTTCCTGGTGTGGTTCTTCAGCCGTCGGGCCGAAGAGATGCGCAAGAAGGCGATCCAACAAGCCATCGAAGAAGCGGCGGCGGACGGTTGGCAGCAACCGGACAAGCGCCGGGCGCCTGCGCCGGTCTAACCTGATAAAGATCGTTCCCACGCTCCGCGTGGGAACGCCTCCTGTGACGCTCTGCGTCACGCTCCCAAGAGCGGACGCGGAGCGTCCATGGCTGCATTCCCACGCAGAGCGTTGGAACGATCTGGTCAGGCAGCCCACGGCGACTTGCGAATCACCTCGACAAAATTCATCGGCTTGAACCCCGGCTCCTGATCCACCAGCACATCGGTCTTCACGTTGCCAAACGTGGTCTGCGGGCGATGACGCAAGCCGTCGGCAAACGCGCAGATGATGCATTCCTTGAACCCTTCGCCGCGTGGATGCGCATGCACCACGGCTTCGCGCTGCACGCTGGAAAAGGCGGCGTAGTCCATGCCCAGCACGTCCATCTCAACGCCTGCGGTCACCAGTGCCACGGTCGGGCGTAAGTGCTGCGGCACGCCCGGCGTGGTGTGCAGGGCGATCGACAACCACACTTGTTCGATATCGTCATCGCTCAGCCCGTAAGGCTTGAGGAACGCGGCCGCTGCATTGGCGCCGTCCACTTCGAAACGCTCGTTGTCACTGCGATGGCCTTCGACCAGGCCCAGGTCATGGAACATCGCGCCGACGTAAAGCAGTTCGGGGTTGTAGGCCAGTTGCTTGCGCTCACCGCTCAACGCACCGAACAGAAACACCCGGCGGGAGTGGTGGTAAAGCAAGTCGGACTCGACGTCGCGGATGTATTCGGTAGTGGCCTTGGCCAGGGCGCTGTCCGGGATCTGGATGCCGGCGATGGCGTTGCTCATGGTCGTTCTCCTCAACAAAGCGCCGGGGGTGGCGCCGATGAGTGAAGTCTGGTCGCGTGCCCGCGATGCGGCTAGCGCGGCGAGGGTGCGATGTCGGCCAATGTGGCTCGATATCAAGCCACATGCAGTCAAATGTGGGAGCTGGCTTGCCTGCGATGCTGGCGACTCGGTCTGTCAGTTAGACTGAGGGGATGCCATCGCAGGCAAGCCAGCTCCCACAGGGGTTTATGTTCCTCCAGTAGAAGGTGTGTTGTTCATGGGCAAAACCGTCGCCATCCTGATCTTCCCCGGCGTCCAGTCACTGGACGTGACCGGCCCCATGGATGTGTTCTGCGAGGCCAACCGTTTTCTGCCGCCCGAAGACCATTATCAGCTTGAAGTGATCGGCTTGGGCCACGGCACCATGGCAGCCTCCAACGGCCTGGCATTGCAGGCCCACAAACATTACTTCGACGCCCTGCAAGCCTATGACCTGCTACTGGTCGCCGGCGGCCCGCAGCTGCCCTTCGAGGATTTCGGCGCCCAGTTTGATGATTGGCTACGCGGCGCCGCCGCCCGCGCACAGCGTTTCGGCTCGATCTGCAATGGCGCCTTCATGCTGGCGCGCGCCGGGTTGCTGGATGGCAAAACCGTCACCACCCATTGGAACGACGCCGCCGACCTGGCGCGCCTGTGCCCCTCGGCCCAGGTGGATGCCGACCGCCTCTACGTGCAGGACGGCAATCTCTACACCTCGGCGGGCGTCACGGCCGGCATCGACCTGTCGCTGTACCTGCTGGCCCAGGACCATGGCCCGGAAGTCGCGTTGAGCGTGGCCAAGCGCCTGGTGGTGTTCACTCAGCGCTCGGGCGGGCAGTCGCAGTTCAGCCCGTTCCTCACGCCCCACGCCGAAAGCACCTCGGCGGTGGCGTTGGTGCAGTTGTACGTGCTGGCGAACCTGACCGGGGATTTGGGCATTGCCGACCTGGCCAGGGCCGCCAATATGAGTGCGCGTAATTTTTCCCGGGTGTTTGCCCGTGAGGCGCGCATAACGCCTGCCGAGTTTGTCGAGCGAGCGCGAGTGGATGCAGCGCGGGTGATGCTCGAAAGCAGCCCCGCACCGCTGAAAACCGTGGCCTACCAATGCGGCTTTCGTGACGCCCAGCACATGCGCAGTGTGTTCAACCGCCGACTGGGCGTGACGCCGCAACAGTTCCGGCTTAACTTTGCGGCGCCGGTGTGAGCGTGTCGTAGGCTTCCAGCGCGCGCAGCGAATAGATGTACGCAGCACCGGCATTCAGCGAGATGGCGGTGGCGAGCGTGGCGGCGACTTCTTCGCGGGTCGCGCCAGCCTTGATTGCCGCATCCGCGTGGGCGGCGATACAGCCGTCGCAGCGTGTGGTGATGGCCACGGCGATGGAAATCAGCTCACGGGTCTTGGCGTCGAGTACATTGTTTTCCTCGGCAGCCTCGTCCAGCGCCATGTAGGCTTTGACCATCTTCGGGTTGCTCTTGCCCAGCGCGCCAAAGGTTTTAGTCACGTTAGCAAGCAAGTTGGACCAGTTATTGAACATTGCGGTAACTCCTGAACGGGTTGGGTGTGAAGCCAGTGTGCGCGGTTCAGGTTTGGCGCTTTTGTTCGATCCACTCACCTTTTTGACCGATGCTCGCAAATGAACTCCATCGACACCCTGATTGCGTTGGCCAACCTGCGCGGCAGCCTGGACCTGCGCTGCCAGTTCCAGGGCGCGTGGGCCATGGACCACGCGCCTGAGCCGCTGGGCGTAGCGCCGTATCACATTGTGCTGGCGGGCACCTGCCATGCCGAGTTGTCGGGTGGCCAGCAGGTGACGCTGGAGGAGGGCGACATTCTGTTGATGCCCGGTGGCGCGACGCACCTGGTGCGCAGCCAGGGCGCGCGGGTAAAACCGGTGGCGCAGACCGTCATTGAGGGCGGCCTGTTGCCGATCCACCGCCTGGGAGGTGAGCAACCGGACGTGGACATGCTCTGCGGCAGCTTTCGCTACAACCGCCAGTCGTTGTTGTTCAGCGCGTTGCCGGATTACCTGGTGGTGTCCAGCCGTGAGTGGCAGGGCGATGGGCAATTGGCAGCGCTGATTGCCTTGTTGCGCAGCGAAGCGGACGGCCAGCAACTGGGCGCACGCTCGTTTATCGACGCGCTGTCGCAGGCCTTGTTCACCCTGATCCTGCGCACCTGGCTGATCCGCCAGGCGCCAGTGGCGGGCACCTTCGCCTTGCTCGCCGACAAACGCCTGAGCAAAGCCTGGCAGGCGATGCTGGCCGAGCCCGGCCATGAGTGGACCATCGACAGCCTGGCGGCGGCAGCCACCATGTCGCGGGCCACCTTCATGCGGGCGTTTGTGAAAGTCGCGGGCGTGTCGCCGTGGGTGCTGCTGACCCAACTGCGCATGGAGCTGGCGTTCAACCTGCTGTGCCAATCACGCCTGAGCCTGCTGGATATCGCGGCGCAGGTGGGTTACCAGTCCCAGGCGGCGTTCAGCAAGAAGTTCAAGGAAACCTACGGCGAGGCGCCGGGGCGCATGCGGGCGAACACAGACTAACTGCGATAGCATCAACTCGGTCTGCCTGATGGACCGAGTTGATGCTATCGCAGGCAAGCCAGCTCCCACACAAGCCAGCTCCCACATTGATCGGGTTTACAGGCTGTTATCGGGCAGGCAACAGCTTCAGCGTGCCACGGGTATTCGCCGTCACCTCTTCCTCACTGAAATGCGCCTGCTCGTACCCGCCCTCGATATAGGTTTCTGCCTGATCGCCATAGTGCGAGTCAAACGGCACCCCGCTTTGCCCCACGGGGTTGATGGTCAACGCATGGGCCGGGTCGGCGAAGTCGATCAGGCGCCGGGTCGACGGGCCATAGGTCACGGGCCACGGCGCAGGGCCGATCATGGCCGATTGGTTATTCGGCACCTCGTGGGTGCCCGGCGCCGGGAATGGGCCGACGTTGAAAATCTTGTCCAGCGGCTTCTGCATGCCCAGCGGGTGCCCGTGGGTCAGGGTGTGGGCCTTGCCCCACTGCCATTGCGACGGGTCATCGCCAAAGGTGGCCTTGAGGTGCGCCAGGCTGTTGTCCCAGGCGAGTTTTACCGTGTCGGCACGCTTGCCGTTCCACCACGGCGAATCCGCCGAGGCGGCCAGGCGTGGCAGTGCGGCGTCGATCACCCGCGTGGTGATCAGGGTTTTGAACATCGCGTCGCCCAGTTTCGGGTGGAAGGCCGCGTCGGTGAGGTTGAACAGGAACTGGTTGAACAGCGTGGCACTGGTGGAGTCCAGCGGGTAGTCGCCTTTCCAGCTTGCGAGCTGCTCCACCAGTTTCAACTGCGCCGGGTCCTTGACCACTTCACGCAGCACTGGCAACAGCGGCGCCAATAAGCGTGGGCCGTAGGCGGTGGTGGTACCCAATTGCAAGGCCTGGCTGTTGTTCACGTCCCATTTCACGCTTTTGTCGCTCAACTGCGTGTTCAACTGCTGGCCGCGGTCGGCGAGGTTGTAGTAACCGGGGATTTCCACGCCGGTGGGTGAGGCCGGCTGGGCGTTGGCCGACACCACATAGCCACGGGCCGGGTTTTCTTCCTGTGGGTTGGCGCTGAAGGGGTAGAAGCCCAGCTTGTCGGCCTGGGCGGTGCTGCCGTCGAGAATGAATGCCGGGTTGACGCCGGCCGGGCGGATCGGCAACTGCGCCGCCGCCCACCAGCCGATATCGCCCTTGGCATTCGCCCACACGATATTCAGGCCCGGCGCCGAAACCTTCGCGGCGGCGGCGCGCACCTTGGCCAGGGTGTCGGCGCGGTTGAGTTCGTAGAAGCCTTCGAGGATAGGGTTTTCGGTGTCGAGGAACGCCCACCACATGGCAATCGGCGTGCTGCCGGCATTCTCGCCCAGCGCGTCATTGATGATCGGGCCGTGGGGCGACTGACGCAGGGTGAGCGTCACCGGCGCCTGGCCCTTGACTGCAATCTGCTGTTCGCTGCTGGTCATATTGACCCATTGGCCGTGGTACCAGACCTGGTTGGGGTTGTCCGGGTTGACCTTTTCGGCGATCAGGTCGAGGTCATCGTTCTGGAACATGGTCAGGCTCCAGCCGAAATCCAGGTTGTGCCCCAAAAACGCCACCGGTACCAGTGCGTTGTGATAGCCGTACAGCTCAAAGCCTGGCGCCGACAACTGCGCCTCGTACCACACCGACGGCACCGAGAAACGGATATGCGGGTCGCCGGCCAGCAACGGCTTGCCACTTTTAGTGCGGCTGCCGCTGATGGCCCAGGCGTTGCTGCCTTCGAATTGCGGCAAGCCATTATCGGCCAGGGCCTTGTCGCTCAAGGCGGCGAGGGCGCCGAGGGATTTCCAGTCGCCGGCAGCCAGGTTGAGGGCGCCCTTGGGTTGCCAGTCGAGGTCGAAGACTTTCAGGTAGTCGCTGCCGAGCTGGTCGCGCACGTAAGTCAGCAGCGGCTCGGTTCGAAACGCGGCCGCAAAGCTGTAGGCCATATACCCGGCGACGCTGATGGTGTCCTCGGCGGTAAAACGTCGTTTGGGGATGCCCAGCACGTCAAACTCCATGGGGCTGGCGTGGCTGTCCTGATATTGGTTGATGCCGTCCAGGTAGGCTTGCAAGGCCTTCCAGGCTGCCGAGTCGTGGTCCATGTGCTCGACGTAACTCAAGGCGCGCTCGCGAATGCGCAGGCTGCGAAACAGTTTGTCGGTCTCCAGCACCTTCGGCCCCAGCACCTCGGCCAGCTCGCCACGGGCCAGGCGCCGCATGATCTCCATCTGGAACAGCCGGTCCTGGGCATGCACGTAGCCCAGGGCGCGATACAGGTCGGTCTCGTTCTCGGCGCGAATGTGCGGCACGCCACGGTCGTCATAACGCACCGTGACGGCGCCTTGCAGGTTGGCCAGTGTCTCGGTGCCCTGGCGGGTCGGTTGCTTGCTGTAGACATACCAGCCAGCGCCGGCCAAGAGGGCGGCAATCAGGATAGCGAGCACGGTCAGGCTGCGTTTCATGGACGGTCCTTGAGTCAGTCACCTTGAAGGTCAACGGAGTCTAATCGGTTTGGCGAGGGCTGCGGGAAATGCTGATATGCCGCAGCGACAGCCGAGGTTCAAGTGCAGAATGTGTCGAGTCGCTACTATTGCGCCGGTCATCTTTGAGCTTTTTTCCATGACTTGCGCCACGCCACCTATCCCAGACTCCAGCCGCCCAGAAGTTGCCTACGCGTGCTGCCTGGAAGCGCCCTCGTTGATCGGCCGGTTTTTGCAGCACCCGCCACAGGGCTTTGACGCGCGGCTGTCCGCCCAGGGCTTGCCGTACTTCTTCACGCCCTTCGACCTGCTGACGACGGCTGAAGACGCGTTCGTGAACCGTGTGCGCGGCTGGCCCGGGTTTGGTCTTTGGAATGCGTGGCTGCGCATCGACAGCTGCTTTGTCGGCACCACGGTCAGCGAATATTCGCCATTGCCCCGCAACGTACCGCCCCAGGACCTCGCGCAGTGGCTGCAAGAAGAATGCGCGCCGCAGCGCAAACTCACGGTGGTCAAAGATGTGCCCTGCGACTCGCCGCTGCTGAGCGAGGCGGATAACCGCTACGCCCAGGCCTTGATCGAGGACTGCACCCGGCGCGGCTTTATCAGCCTGGAAGGCCAGGCGCTGGCCTATGTGCCGATCAACTTCAGCAACATCGACGAGTACCTGGCGCGTTTGTCCCACAGCCGTCGGCGCAATATCCGACGCAAACTGCGCAGCCGCAAAGCGTTGCGGGTGGAAGTCCTCGACACTGGCGATGCGCGCTTCAACGATGAGGCCTGGCTTGCGCAGTTGTACGGCCTGTACAAGGCGGTGTACGACCAGAGCGAGATCCACTTTGACCTGCTCACCGCGGAATTTTTCAGCAGCCTGCTACGCGATGCGGGCAGCAGCGGGCGGGTGTTCTGCTACTGGCACTGTGACGAACTGATCGGCTACAACCTGTGCTACGTAGAGGGCGACAAGCTGCTCGACAAGTACATCGGGCTCAACTATCCGCAGGCGTTGGAGTTCAACCTGTACTTCGTCAGCTGGTTTGTGAACCTGGAGTACGCCGTGGCCAATGGGCTGAAATTTTATGTGGCGGGCTGGACCGACCCGCAGGTCAAGGCCAGCCTCGGCGCCGATTTCACGTTCACCCGCCACTTGGTCTGGATCCGCAACCCGCTGCTGCGCAAGCTCGGCAACCGTTTCCGCCATTACTTTGAAAGCGATGCGCAGTGGCAGCAGGAGAAACCCGAATGAGCCAGGACCGCGCACCGCTGATCCTCGATTTCGACAGTGCCGTGAGTGACATTCCCGGCGCGATCACCTTGCCCCTGCAGGCCTGGCAGGAAAAAATCCGCTTCGGTTGCCGCTGGGCGCAGTTCAAGGAACTGGAAACCGCCCTGCACACGCAGATGCCCAGGGATTACGGCTGTGTGTTCACCGGCAGCGGCGATTATCACCACCTCAGCCAGCTGCTGCTGAACCGCCTGCCGACGCAGCAGAAATTTCAGCTGATCATTTGCGACAACCACCCCGATAACATGCGCTACCCGTTCGGCATCCATTGCGGCTCATGGGTTTACTGGGCCAGCCGTTTGCCCCAGGTCGAGCATGTGCATGTGCTGGGCATTGGTTCGCAGGATATCGGCCTGGGCCACGCCTGGGAGAATCACTGGTCGCCGCTGCTCAAGCGCAAGCTGACCTACTGGAACGTCAACGTCGACACGCGCTGGATGAACTGGATCGGCGCCGGGCGCAGCAACCGTGCGTTCAGCAATGCCGACGAGCTGATGCGTGCGTTCCTGGCGCAGTTGGACCGTACGCTGCCGGTTTACCTGTCCATCGACAAAGACGTGCTGAGCCCCGAAGTGGTCAACACCAATTGGGACCAGGGCGAGTTTCTGGAGCAGCATTTGAACGACCTGATCGACGCTTGTCAGGGCCGGATCATCGGAGCGGACATCACCGGCGATGTCTCGGCTTACCACTATGAGAGCAAGTTCAAACGCTGGTTGAGTGCCTCCGATGGCCAGGAAGAACTGCCGCCGGCGCAGGTGCAGATCTGGCAAGCACAGCAGAACGAGCTGAATGGCCGTTTAGTCGCCCGGATCAATCAGGGGTGGCGACAATAACTTTTAGCTGGGCGAATACGCGTTCGAAGTGTTCGTCCGTCAGCCAATGGCTGTTGCTGATCGACAGTGTGCGGCTGGCAAACGCCTGGGCCTGGCTAATGTCGCCGCCCGGTTGCAGCAAAGGGGCGACGGCGGGGTAGTCCGGCAAGGTGTGGATAAACAGACGCGTCACGCCCAGCCCAGCCGTCCACAGTTTCGCCATGGCGGCATCACGCGCCCGTGCGGTCGGCATCAGCACCATCAAAAACGGCCAGGTGCCTTGCTGCCCCAGCCGGTCCATGATCACCGAGACGCCGGGCAAGTCATTCAAACGTGCTGCCCGGCGCAAGGCGCGGTTACGGCCTTGCTGCAAGTAGTCGGGCAAGCGCGCCAGTGCGGCGGCGCCGACCTTCTGCCGATAACCGCCGAGGCGGTGCAATGGGATATCGTTGACCGAAAAGTCATCGCCCACGGCGCCTACTTCGTCGCCCTGTGCCAGCGCCGTGCGCAAGGCGTTGCCATACACATAGTGCAGGCCGCGCGGTTGGTAAAGCAACGCGTAACCCCAGAGTTCGGCGCTGCGTTGCAGCTCCCAGCGCAGGCTGAAGGGCAGGTCCTGCGCGCACTGGCGGTGCAATGCCTGGTGCAGCACCGGGTCGCGGCTGAACAGCACGCCGCCTTCGGCCGTGGTCAGGCCTTTGCCGAATGCCAGGCTGAAAAAACCCACGTCGCCTTTAAGCCCGACGCTGCGGCCATCGTCGAGGGCGCCCAGGGCTTGGGCGGCGTCTTCGATAACCAGGGCGCCGACTGACTCGGCAATACGCTTGGCGGCGTCTACATCGGCCACGCGCCCGGCCAGGTGGGTGACCACCACGGCCAGGGTGCTGTCGTCGCACAGCTGCTTGAGGTGTTGCTCGTCGAGGTCAATGCTGGCGGGCTGCAAATCACAGGGCACCACTCGCAACGGCGGGCAGTAATGCGCGGCCAAGGCCACCAGCGGGCAGGTGTACGCCGGCACAATCAGCCGGGTGCGGCCGGGCATGCGCTGCTGCAACACGCGCAGGGCGATGATCAGTGCGGCGGTGCCGGAGCAGGGCAGTGCAGGCAGTGGAATCGAAAACTGGCGGGCCAGCGACTGGGCGAGGTCGCCCGATAAACTGAGCAAATCCCGCCCGCGCAAGGGCAGGCCGGCGGTGGGCGGGATTTCCTTGTTCATGACACCAGTGGCTGCGAAGGCTCGGCCTCGACGGTTTTGCTCTCTTTGTCTTCACTGCGCGCCAGGCACAGGATGCCCGCGATGATCAGCGCGCCGCCGATGATTTTCGGCCAGGTCAGGGTGTCATCGAACAGCCAGACCGAGATCAGCGTCACGCTGATCAGCTCCAGGTGCGAGGCCGCAAACGCCGGGCCTACCGGCGCGTATTTGAGCAAGGTCATCCAGGTGAAAAAAGCGCCGATATAGCCGACAAAGGCGCCGTAGATCCACGGCGCGCCAAACACCCGGGCCAGCCACGCGACGTCCATGGTCAAGGGTTCGGCATGCACCGAGGCGAATTTGAAACTGACCTGCGCCAAGGTGTCGAAAATGATCAGCGCGAGAAAACCCAGGATATAAAAACGTTTCATCATTCAAACCCTACGACGGTCACGCCACAGGCGATCAGCATGATGCCGATCAACCGCCATTTGCTCAGGCTTTCCTTGAACAGGAAACGCCCGGCAATCATGATCACCACGATGTTGATCGAACCCAGCATCACGCCGACCGACAACGGCACCAGCGTGAGAAACGCCAGCCACAACACGAATTCGAAGACATAGCAGATCACCCCCAGCCAGATCCACGGGCGCTTGAGCATGTGTTTCCAGTGGGCGAGGCCGTCATGCTCGGCGCTGGCCGAGGCGGCGGCTTTGAACGCCAGTTGGCCGGACGTATCGACGATAACGTTGAGCATCCAGAGGATGATGGTTAACTGGCTCATGGAGTCTCGTGTCTGCTTGCAATGTCACTGGACGCTTACAATACAGGAGCCTGCCGGCCAGGTTATCGGAGTTTGCCGGTCGAACAGCCGGCGTTCAGTTTGACGTCTTGCTCCACTGGCAATAGCAGCCCACCGCCAGGGTGTGGGTGGCATCGACTTCGCGCCCGGCCGCAAGGGCTTTGAGGATAGGCTCGATAAAACTGTTGCTCGAATTGCACGTCAGCCCTTCGCTGTATGGCCCGAAATACGCGAGTTTGCCGCTGCGATCCCAAATGCCTACGGCCGGAGTTGCCGGCACTTGGTCGGCGCCGAGCAGGGCATCGAGCGGTTTCATTTTGCGCAAATTGTCGGGCAGTTGGCCGTGGCTGCCGGCCTTTTGCAGGGCATAGAACTCGACGCCCTGGGGCGCGTATTGCTCGATCAGTTCGCCCAGGTGCTGCTGGTTGCCGACGTTGCAGGGGCAGGCCGGGTCCCAGAAGTGCACCAGGCGAATCGGGCCTGGGCCTGCCAGTTCGGCGGGCAGGCGCAGGGCATCACCGGAAAACACCGCAGTGTGTTCGCTGAATGCGCGTAAATAGCGGCCCTGGAACCAGTCATAAGCCGCCCACAGCACGCCGGCGCAGATGACCAACAGCAGGCCGGCAAACAAGGCAGAGCGGTAGGGTTGTCGCATTCGGAACTATCCTCGAAGGTCGCGTAGCTTGCCATGCTTGCCCTGACAGATGAATATCGCAGCTCGATATTCATCTTCACCGTCAGTCTGGAAGCCTTTATGCCTGTGAGTTTTGACCCCGATCATCTGCGCGAGAGCTTGCGGCCACTGGTGGATGCGCAACCGCTCAGCGCCGAGGCGCGGGTCTACCAGCGTTTCTATGGGCTGGACCTGGCGGCGCGCAAAGTACCCGTCGTCAGCTGTTTGGGCCGTTTTGAAGTGGATGGCTTCCAGGTGGTGGCGCAGGTGTGGTGGCCGGCGGTGCCGGTGGCGACGATGTTCCTTTACCACGGCTTCTACGACCATATGGGCCTGTACCGGCATGTGGTGGACTGGGCGCTGGACCAGGGGTTTGTAGTGATCGCCTGCGACTTGCCGGGCCACGGGCTTTCCAGTGGCGCGCGCGCCAGCATCGACGATTTTGCGGTGTACCAGGACGTGGTGCAGGCGCTGTTTGCGCAGGCCCATTTGCTGCAACTGCCGCAACCCTGGCACCTGTTCGGGCAAAGCACCGGCGGTGCGGTGGTGGTGGACCATCTGCTCAACCACGGCGCCGACAGCCCGGCCCAGGGCAAGACCTTCCTGCTCTCGCCCCTGGTACGGCCGCGTGCGTGGGGTTGGTCGCAGGTCAGCTATTACCTGCTGCGCCCGTTCGTCAAAGGTATTGCACGGCGGTTCAGCGAGAACACCCACGATCCCAAATTCAAACCCTTTCTGGAAGCTGACCCGTTACAGCCGCGCCAACTGCCGACCGCCTGGGTGGGTGCGCTGGCGCGTTGGATCAAACGCATCGAAGCTGCGCCGCGCAGCACTCGGCGGCCGGTGATCGTGCAGGGTGAGGAAGATATGACGGTGGACTGGCAGCACAATTTGCAGGTGCTGCGGGGCAAGTTCGACCAGCCGCAGGTGTTGATGCTGCCGCGTGGTCGGCATCACTTGGCCAATGAGATTCCTGAGATTCGCGAAGAGTACTTCAGGTATTTGACGGACCATCTGAAGTAACACAGTTTAAATGTGGGAGCGGGCTTGCTCGCGAATGCGGTGGGTCAGTGACAGATGAATTGACTGACCCACCGCATTCGCGAGCAAGCCC